>NZ_JBFAKX010000007.1:0-290010 GCF_040655935.1 Promicromonospora sp. NPDC050262
CGACGCCGGCGCGGCGGTGTCGGGTCACCCGGGTGACCCGAGGGTCTGACACGTCCGGGCGGCGGCAGGCCTCAGCCCTCGGCGATCACCATGGCGGACGCGATGCCGGCGTCATGGGAGATCGTGATGTGCCAGGTGCGCACGCCGAGCTCGGCGGCCCGGGCGGCCACGGTGCCGCTCGCGTCGATCCGCGGCGGGCCGCCGATCGTGCGGTGCACCGTGACGTCGTGCCACCGGAGGTTGCCGGGGGCGCCGAGCGACTTGGCGATGGCCTCCTTCGCCGCGAACCGCGCGGCGAGCGACGCAGCCGGCAGCTCGCGCTCGGCCTCGGTGAACAGCTTCTCCCGCAGCCGGGGCGTGCGGTCGAGGGTCTCCATGAACCGGTCCACGTCGACCACGTCGATGCCCGTGCCGATGATCATGGCCTCAGCCTAGGTCCCCGAGACCGGCACCCTCGCCCCGGCCACGTCGGCCGGCGAGGTCCGGGTGCGTCGGCCGGGCGAGGCCCGGGTGCCGGTGTTGCGCAAGGTGCCCGTTTTGCGGCACCATATCCCCGTAATGCACAGGTAAAGGTGGCACCTGCTTCGTATCGGCAGGGCGCCACCTTTCGCGCGTAGGAGGTTGCCATGCCGGAGGACGACGACAAGCTCCCCTTCCCCGTGATCATGGTCGTGGTCTTCGGCATCGTGATCGCCGCGATCGTCACGCTGCTGGTGTACGTCGCCGTGTCGAGCTGACGCTCACCGGCCACTCGGGCCTGCCGGCCGCTCAGGCCGGGCTCGCCTCCTCGACGCGGTCCAGCCACTCCCCCACCAGGGCCTCGAACAGGCCGCGCTGCTCGATGTCCAGCGCGTGCCCGGCGCGGTCCAGCACGGCGAACGTGGCGCGCGGGTAGTGCTCCAGCAGGTCCCACGCGTCGCGGTAGCCCGTGACCGAGTCCTGGCGCCCGACGGCGATCAGGACCGGCTTCTCGAACGGCGCGGGTTCCACGGGGAACGTCCCGGCGTAGCTCGCCTCGATCCGGGCGACCGCCGCCGGATCGGCCGCGGCCAGCCCGGGGTCGACCTCCTGGCGGGCCCGCGCCCAGGTCTCCTCCGTCTGCACCACGAGCACGTCCTCCGCGTCGAGCGCGGCGTCCCCGACCCGCTCGGCGAGCGCCTGGTCCCGGACCAGCACCTGGCGCTCGGGGAGCCGGCGCAGCTCGTGGCGCGGTTCGACGAGCGTGACGACGGCGGCCAGGCCGGCGACCCGGTCCGGGTCGGCCGCCGCCAGTCCGCGCGCCAGGTACCCGCCGTACGACTGCCCGACCACGACGTAGGGGCCGTCGGGCACCAGCGCCGCGACCGCTCCCCGCAGGATCCGGAAGACGTCGTCCGTGCTTGCCACGTCCGGAGCCGCCGTGCGGCCCATGCCCGGCAGGTCCACATAGACCCGGCGCCAGCCCTGCCGTGCCTCGAGGACGGGCTCGAACGCACCGGTCATGATCCGGTGGTCCACCGGGAACCCGTGGACCAGCACCGCCGTGCGCACCCCGGCACCCGGCTGCGGCCCGTGCTCCACGTAGTGCACCTGGACCCCGTCGACCTCCACGTACGCCATGCGCGCTCCTCTCCTCCGGCCGCCACGGCGTGGCGCCCGTCCGAGGCAGACCCTAGACGGGACCACCGACATCGGGACCACCGACATCGCGGATGCCCGCGGTGTCCTCCGGCCGGACCAGGTGCCGCCAGCGGAACCACTTGCGCTCCAGCTCCTCGGGCAGGTCGACGTCGAACCGCCGGGCCACGAGCAGCAGCTGCGCGAGCGCGTCCGCGACCTCGCCCCGGAACGCGTCCCGGATCTCGTCGTCGGACAGGCCGCGGTCCCGCGAGCGGCCGGACAGCGTGAGGAACGCCTGGGTCAGCTCGCCGATCTCCTCCTGGAGCTTCAGCACGAGCCAGTCGTCGGTGCGTTCCAGGCCGTGCACGCGCGCGTAGACCCGGCTGATGATCTCGACCTCGTCGGAGAGCTGCTTCAGTTCCACGCCGACGAGCGTGCCACAGCCGGGCCCCCGGGCTTACTCGACGGTCACCGACTTGGCGAGGTTGCGCGGCTGGTCCACGTCCAGTCCCTTGGCCGTGGCGAGCGCCATCGCGAAGATCTGCAGCGGCACCACGGCCAGCAGCGGCTGGAGCAGCGTGGGCGCCTGCGGGATCCAGAAGATCTCGTCGGCGTACTTGCGCACCTCGTCGTCGCCGTCCTCCGCGATCACCAGGGTGCGGGCGCCGCGCGCCCGGATCTCCTGGATGTTGGAGACCACCTTGGAGTGCAGCGAGTCGCGGCCGCGCGGCGAGGGCACCACCACGAACACGGGCTGCCCCTCGTCGATCAGCGCGATCGGCCCGTGCTTGAGCTCGCCCGCGGCGAAGCCCTCCGCGTGGATGTAGGCGAGCTCCTTGAGCTTGAGCGCGCCCTCCAGGGCCACCGGGAATCCGACGTGCCGCCCCAGGAACAGCACCTTGTCGGACTTCTCCATGGACCGGGCCGTGGCGCGCACGTACTCGCCGCGCTCGATGACGGTCTGGATCTTGCGCGGCATGGCCCGCAGCTCGTCGAGCAGCGTCGCGATCTCGTCGGGGAACTTGTTGCCGCGCAGCTGGGCGAGGTACAGGCCCAGCACGTAGGCGGCGGTGATCTGCGCGAGGAACGCCTTGGTGGAGGCGACGGCGATCTCGGGACCGGCGTGCGTGTAGAGCACCGCGTCCGACTCGCGCGGGATCGTGGAGCCGTGGGTGTTGACGATCGAGATCACCTTGGCGCCCTGCTCACGCGCGTGCCGCACGGCCATCAGGGTGTCCATGGTCTCGCCGGACTGCGTCACGGCGACCACCAGGGTGCGCTCGTCGACGATCGGGTCGCGGTAGCGGAACTCGTGCGCCAGCTCGACCTCGACGGGGATGCGGCACCAGTGCTCGATCGCGTACTTGGCCACGTGCCCGGAGTAGGCGGCCGTGCCGCAGGCGATCACGATGATCTTGTTCACCGCGCGCAGGATCGACTCGTCGATGCGCAGGTCGTCCAGCACGAGCGCGCCCGCGGCGTCGGTGCGGCCGAGCAGCGTGTCGGCGACGGCCTGCGGCTGGTCGTGGATCTCCTTGTCCATGAAGGACGCGAAGCCGCCCTTCTCGGCGGCCGCGGCGTCCCAGTCCACGGTGTAGCGCTTGGCCTCGGCGGGCTTGCCGTCGAAGTCGGTCACGGCCACCGACGTCGGCGTGATGGTCACCACCTGGTCCTGGCCCAGCTCCAGGGCCTCCTTGGTGTGCGCGATGAACGCGGCGACATCGGAGCCCAGGAAGTTCTCGCCCTCGCCGAGCCCCACCACGAGCGGGGAGTCGTGCCGGGCGCCGACCACGGTCTCGGGTGCGTCGGCGTGCACGGCCAGCAGCGTGAACGTGCCCTCCAGCCGGCGGGCGGTGGTGGTCATGGCGGCCGTCAGGTCGCCCGTCTCGCGGTACGCCTTGGCCACGAGGTGGGCGGCCACCTCGGTGTCGGTCTCGGAGCGGAACACGACGCCGTCGGCCAGCAGTTCGGCGCGAAGTGCGCTGAAGTTCTCGATGATGCCGTTGTGGATCACGGCGAGGCGGTCGCCGTCGGCCAGGTGCGGGTGGGCGTTCGCGTCGGTGGGTCCGCCGTGCGTGGCCCAGCGGGTGTGCCCGATCGCCGCGGTGGCCTCCGGGAGCGGGTCGTGGTCCAGCACCTCGATCAGGTTGGCGAGCTTGCCCGACTTCTTGGCCCAGGCCACGCCGTCCAGCCCGGGCGCGACGAGCGCGACCCCGGCCGAGTCGTAGCCGCGGTACTCGAGGCGCCGCAGCCCCTCGATGGCCACGTCCAGGGGCGTGCCCGAGGGTGTGACGGCGCCCGAGGCGCTGCCCTCCGCGATAGACGCGGCAGTTCCGGTGTAACCGACGATCCCACACATGCGGGCGAGTCTAACGAGCGTTGGGGCGGGCCCCCATGACTGGGCTCACACGGCTCGTTCCTCACCCACGAGATCACCTCCTGCCTCGGACGATGCCGATACTTGCCGCGGGTGGGGCACAATGCTGCAGGTGGTTTCACAGTTCCCGACGACGGACCTCGGGGAGCACCTGCTCGCCCTCGCCCCGTCCTCGCCCTACGTGGATCTCGACCGGGCGGCCTGGAGCCGCCTCTCGGCATCCACCCCGCTGCCGCTGACCGACGACGACGTCGAGCGCCTGCGCGGACTCGGTGACCCGATCGACCTCGCCGAGGTCGACGCGATCTACCGCCCTCTGTCGCGTCTGCTCAACCTCTACGTGCAGGCCACCGGCGGCCTGCACGACGCGACCTCGACCTTTCTGCACGAGGATCCGCCCCGCACCCCGTACGTCATCGGCGTGGCAGGGTCCGTGGCCGTCGGCAAGTCGACGACGGCGCGCGTGCTGCGCGAGATGCTCGCCCGGTGGCCCGAGACCCCGCGCGTCGAGCTCATCACGACCGACGGGTTCCTCTACCCGAACGCGGAGCTCGAACGACGGGGCCTGATGGAGCGCAAGGGCTTCCCGGAGTCGTACGACCGACGCGCCCTGATCCGGTTCCTGTCCCGGATCAAGGCCGGCCAGGCCGAGGTGCGGGCACCCGTGTACTCCCACGTCATCTACGACATCGTGCCCGAGCTGGAGGTGGTGGTCCGCAAGCCCGACGTGCTCATCGTCGAGGGTCTGAACGTGCTGCAGCCGGCCCGGCCCTCCGCGGTGGACGAGTCGACCGTCGCGGTGAGCGACTTCTTCGACTTCTCGATCTACGTGGACGCCCGCACCCGGAACATCCGGCAGTGGTACGTGGAGCGGTTCCTCGAGCTGCGCCGCACCGCGTTCACCAAGCCGGACTCCTACTTCAAGCGGTACGCGTCGCTCTCCGACCAGGAGGCCACGGACAAGGCCCTGTCGATCTGGGAGTCGATCAACGCGCCGAACCTCGAGAAGAACATCCTGCCCACGCGAGGACGCGCCACGCTGGTGCTCACCAAGGGCTCGGACCACGCGGTGCAGCGGGTCCGGCTGCGCAAGCTCTAGTCAGCGGTCCTTCGCGGGCCTGTCGGTGTCGTCGACCCGGTGGACGTACTCCTTGACCATCTCGGTGGCGCCCGCCGGGACGGCGACCTTCACACCGTCCGTACCCTCCTCGGCGTCCGGCTCCTCGTCGAGATGCCGGTGGGAGAACCAGCCCACCACCTTGTCCACGACGAAGCCCATCGCGATGCCCAGCACGACACCGATGACGATCGCGAGCAGCGGCTCGTGCCCGAGCCACTGGGCCGCGACGAGGCCGATCCCCGCCGAGTACAGCGCCCACATGACCGCCGCGATGGCGGCGACGAACATGAACCGGCGCCGCGGGTAGCCGACGGCGCCCGCCGTCATGTTCACGGCCACGCGCCCGATCGGCACGTAGCGCGCGGCGAGGATGAAGGACGCGCCGCGGCGGGTCAGCGCCCGCTCGGCCCAGTCCACGGCCCGGCGGCCGCGGGCCGAGCGCAGGAACGGCACCCGGTCGGTGCCGATCATCTTCCCGATCTGGTAGGCGATCTGGTCGCCGACCCAGGCCCCGGCCGCGGCCGCGATCAGCACCAGCCACATCCACGGCGTCCCGGTGCTGTGGGCCGACACGGTCAGGGTGATGACCACCGACTCGCTCGGCAGCGGCGGGAAGAAGCCGTCGATGGTCGCGAAGGCGAACATGGCCGGGTAGATCCACGGCGAGGCTGCCATCGCGAGGATCCATGCCTCGGTGGCGCTCAGGACGGTGGAGATGAGTTCGAGCACGGGACCTCGGGAGTCTCGGCCGGGCACTACCCGGGGGGCGGAGAAGGGCACCTCATAGTGCCTACGTCCAGACTACGCAAGGGGGGCCCCTGAATCGCATCAGGGGACCCCCTGGTAGAACCCCGCTTCCCAAGGTTTCACGGGCCGTTCACGCATGCGCCCCGGCGGGGGTGAAGAGCGCCGGAGCGCCCGGCGGCGCCGGCCGGAGCGCGATCCGCTCCCGCTAGAGCGCGAGCCGCTCCCGCACCACGGCGGCGAGATCCTCCGCGACCTTGTCCGCCTCGTCCTGGGCGGGGGCCTCGACCATGACGCGCACCAGCGGCTCCGTGCCGGACTGGCGCAGCAGCACGCGGCCGGTGTCGCCGAGCCGCGAGGTCGCGTCGGCCACGGCGGTCTGCACGCCCTCGTCGGTGCCGGCCCGCGACTTGTCCACGCCGCGCACGTTCACGAGCGTCTGCGGCAGGCGCTCGATCTCCCCCGCGAGGTCGGCGAGCCGCTTGCCCGACGCCTTGACCCGCGCCGCGAGGTGCAGCGCCGACAGCACGCCGTCGCCGGTCGTCGCGTGGTCGGCCAGGATGATGTGGCCCGACTGCTCGCCGCCCAGGCCGTAGCCCTTGGCGCGCATCTCCTCCAGCACGTACCGGTCGCCGACAGCAGTCTGCACGGTGGTGATCCCGCGCTCCCGCATCGCCAGGATGAGCCCGAGGTTGCTCATGACGGTCACCACGAGGGTGTCGCCGGGCAGCCGGCCCTCCTCCTTGAGGGCGGTCGCGAGGATGCCGAGGATCTGGTCGCCGTCCACGATCGCGCCGGTGTGGTCGACGGCGAGGCAGCGGTCGGCGTCGCCGTCGAACGCGACGCCGAAGTCCGCCTCGGACGCCACCACGACGGCCTGGAGCTGCTCCGGGTGGGTGGAGCCGCACTTCTCGTTGATGTTCCGGCCGTCGGGGCTGGCGTTCATCACCACGACGTCGGCGCCCGCGGCGCGCAGCGCCTCCGGGCCGACCTCGCTCGCCGCGCCGTTCGCGCAGTCCAGCGCGATGCGCAGCCCCTCGAGGGGCCGGTGGTCGGGCGTGGTGCCCACGCTGTCGGTCAGGTGCCGCACGTAGCGCTCGGCGGCCGCCTGGCCGTCCGTACGGATGCGCCCGACGGCGGCGCCCGTGGGGCGCTCCCAGTCGTCACCGAGGGTCGCCTGGATGGCGTCCTCGACGGCGTCGTCGAGCTTGAGCCCGCCGCGCGCGAAGAACTTGATGCCGTTGTCCGGCATCGGGTTGTGCGAGGCGGAGACCATGACCCCCAGGTCGGCCTCCAGCTCGGTCACCAGGTAGGCCAGCGCGGGCGTGGGCAGCACGTTGAGCATCACCACGTCCACGCCGGCGGACGCGAGACCCGCGGCGACGGCGCCGGCGAGGAACTCGCCGGAGGCCCGGGTGTCGCGCCCCACGACGGCCCGCGGACGCGGGCCCAGCAGCTCACCCTGCGCGGTCAGGACCCTGGCCGCCGCGGCGCCCAGCTCCAGCGCCAGCTCCGCGGTGATGTCCTTGTTGGCGAGGCCCCGAACTCCGTCGGTGCCGAACAGCCTGCCCATGCACATTCTCCTCAGCTCGTTCCGATCCCACCGTAGTGGGGCCCGGCCTGCGCCGGAAATGCAGGTGGCCCCGCTGAACAGTGTCGACACTGTTCGGCGGGGCCACCCGGCCAAGCGCTCTGATCAGCGCTTCGAGTACTGCGGAGCCTTGCGGGCCTTCTTGAGACCGGCCTTCTTGCGCTCGACCTTGCGGTCGTCACGCGTGAGGAAGCCGGCCTTCTTGAGCTCGGCGCGGTTGGACTCCTCGTCGATGGCGTTCAGCGCACGGGCGATGCCCAGGCGCAGCGCGCCGGCCTGACCCGACGTGCCGCCACCCGTGATACGGGCGATGACGTCGAAGCGGCCCTCGACCTCGACCAGGTTCAGCGGCGAGTTGACCAGCTGCTGGTGCACCTTGTTCGGGAAGTAGTCCTCGAGGGTGCGGCCGTTGATCTTCCAGGTGCCGGTGCCGGGGACGAGGCGCACGCGCGCCACGGCCTCCTTGCGGCGCCCGAGGGCCTGGCCCGGGGCGGTGATGGACGAACCGCGCGTTGCCGGCGCAGCAGTCTCGGTGGTGTAGTTGCTGGGCGCCTCGGCGCCCTGCTCGAATTCGACGGTGGTCTCGGCCACTGTGATGTCCTCGCGTCCTTCGCGTTGCGATCCGGCAGCGGCCTCAGGCCTGCTGCGAAACCTGGGTGATCTCGAACGGCTTGGCCTGCTGCGCCGTGTGCGGGTGCTCAGAGCCTGCGTAGACCTTCAGGTGGGTCATCTGCGTCCGACCGAGCGAGGTCTTGGGGATCATGCCGCGCACGGCCTTCTCGATGGCGCGCTCCGGCTTGGTGTCCAGGAGCTCGCCGTACGGGGTGGCCGTGAGACCGCCCGGGTAACCCGAGTGGCGGTAAGCCAGCTTGGTCTCGCGCTTGTTGCCGCTCAGCGCGACCTTGTCGGCGTTGATGATGATGACGAAGTCACCACCGTCGACGTGCGGAGCGAAGGTCGGCTTGTGCTTCCCGCGCAGCAGGGTTGCGACCTGGCTTGCCAGGCGGCCCAGGACGACGTCGGTCGCGTCGACGACGTACCAGTCGCGCTGGACGTCGCCGGGCTTGGGGGTGTACGTACGCACGGTTCGTAACCTTTTCGTTTGCGGTGTCGTCGGGCGAGAAGCGGCGCCCGATGAGTCAGGTCGTTGTGCGCGGGGGTCAGAATGACGTCCGGGCCGGTCGTCCGCACTCGAGTGGGCTCGGTGCTGACGCAGGACGTCGTGACAAAGCACAACGACTCATTAGAGTACCCGGCAGTTTCCCCGGGGGTCAAAGCGTAGGCGGCCCCCGGAGCCGTTCGCGGGCATGAGGTTCGCCACGTCCGTACTCGGGCCCCGGCACTATGGCGTCCGCGCCGATCTGGTGTCACGGTAGGACCATGACCGAGGAAACACCCGCCACCATGCCAGGACCGGACGGTATCGCCGAGGGCGACACCGACCAGCTCCCGACCGAGGACACCCTGTACAGCCGGGGTCCGAAGGACTTCCTCGACGAGGGGTACTCCCCGCCCGACCGCCCGCGCTCGAACCACTGGGGCGAGACCTCGTGGGAGGAGCGCCAGGGCGAGACGATGGACCAGCGGCTCAGCGAGGAGGAGCCGGACGTCTGGCAGGACGACCCGCTGGACCGCGCCGACACGTCACGCGCGGGCCGGCTCGTCTCCGACCCCGACGCGGACCCTGGCAGCTACGCGGCCGAGGACGGCAACCGCGAGAACGACCTGTACGGCACCGACGCGGGCATCGACGGCGCGGGTGCGAGCGCCGAGGAGGCCGCGGTCCACTGGGTCGAGGAACCCTAGCTAGCTCGTCGCCGGCGCCGGCTCGTCCCAGACGTCCTCGTCCATCCGCTTGGCTCGGATGGCGTCGGCGCGGGCCGCGAGCTCGGCGTCCGGCGGGAACGTGATCTCCTCCAGGCACAGCCCCTCCGGCGGCACGACGAAGACGCCCGCGTCCCGGCGCCGGCTCGCCAGGAGCACGGCCGGCCAGCTCGGGTCCCGCCGCCCCTCCCCGACCGCGATCGACGCGCCGACGAGCGCGCGCACCATGTTGTGGCAGAACGCGTCGGCGACGACGTGCCCCACCACGAGCCCGGCGTCCGGCCCCTCCGCGGGCCGTTCCCAGGCGATGCTCTGCAGCTCCCGGATGGTCGTGGCGCCGGGCCGGGGCTTGCAGTACGCGGCGAAGTCGCGCACCCCGGTCAGCGGGCGCACGGCGGCGTCCATCGCTCCGACGTCCAGCGGCTTGCGGTTCCACAGGACGTGCCGGCGGCGCAGGGGGTCGCGCAGCGCGACGTCGTCGGCGATCCGGTAGGTGTAGCGGCGGCGCAGCGCGGAGAAGCGTGCGTCGAAGCCCACGGGCGCGGGCGCGGCCCGGCGCACCACGAGGTCCCCGGGGAGCACGCCGCCCAGCCGGGTCACCAGCGCGTCGCCCGGCGCGCGGTCGGAGCGGCCCGGCAGCGCGGCCCAGCCGTCGACGTCGACGTCGACGTGCGCCACCTGGCCCCGGGCGTGCACGCCGGAGTCCGTGCGGCCGGCGACCGTGAGCCGGGGCGCCGGCAGGCCGCGCTGCGCGCTCCGCAGCACCTGCGCGAGCCCGTCCTCCAGCGTGCCCTCGACGGTGCGCAGGGCCGGCTGACGGGCCCAGCCCGCGAAGTCGGTGCCCTCGTAGGCGAGGTCGAGCCGGACCCGGATGAAGTCGTTCACGACAGCCATCTTCCCCGATCCCCCCGCCGGGGTTCGTACAGTGACGTCATGGCAGACACCCTCACGCTGGCGGTCGACTGTGGCGGCGGCGGGATCAAGGCGGCCGTCCTCGACACGTCCGGGACCGCCCACGCGACACCCGTCCGGGTACCGACGCCCTACCCGCTCCCGCCCGAGCTGCTCGTCGACACGATCGCCAAGATCGCCACGGACCTCCCCGCCGCAGCACGGGTCACGGTCGGCATGCCGGGCATGATCCGCAGCGGCGTGGTGGTGCACACGCCGCACTACATCACCCGGTCGGGGCCGCGGTCCCGGGTGGTGCCCGCACTCCTGGACGCGTGGAGCAGCTTCGACATGCAGGCCGCGGTCGCGGCACGCCTGGGGCTGCCCGCGCTCGTCCTGAACGACGCCGAGGTGCACGGCGCGGGCGTGGTCGCGGCGTCGGGCCTGGAGCTGGTCATCACGCTCGGCACGGGCCTCGGGACGGCGATGTTCCACGGCGGGCGGATCGCACCGCACCTGGAGTGGTCGCACGCCCCCGTGCGTCGCAGCCTCACGTACGACCAGTACATCGGCGAGCCCGAACGACGCCGGCTCGGGGACGGGCTGTGGTCGCGGCGCGTGGTCACCGTCGTCGACGGCCTGCGGCCGGTCTTCCACTGGGACCGGCTCTACATCGGGGGCGGCAACGCACGCTGCATCACGCCGTCGGCGCTGGCCCGCCTGGGCGACGACGTCGTCATCGTCCCCAACTCGGCCGCGCTCGTGGGCGGCGCCCGGGCCTGGGACCTCCCGCCGCCCTGACACCTCGGACGACGACGCCGGCCGCACCCTCCGTCAGGAAGGTGCGGCCGGCGTCGTGCAGGAAAGAAAGGGGCTCAGACCTCCTTCTTGTCCTCCGTGGTCTCCTCGGCGGGAGCGTCCTCGACGGGGGCGTCCTTGACGTCCTCGGCGGGGGTCTCCTCCACGGGAGCGTCCTCGACCGGAGCAGCCTTCTCGGCGGCCTTGGTGGCCTCCTTGACGACGGCCTGCTTGGGGCTCACGGGCTCGGTGATGAGCTCGATGACCGCCATCGGCGCGTTGTCGCCCTTGCGGGTGCCGATCTTGGTGATGCGCGTGTAGCCACCGTTGCGCTCGGCCATGGCCGGGGCGATCTCGGTGAACAGCGTGTGGACCACGCCCTTGTCGCGGACGACCGTGAGCACGCGGCGGCGGGCGGACAGGTCGCCCTTCTTCGCGAACGTGATCAGACGCTCGGCCAGCGGACGCAGGCGCTTGGCCTTGGTCTCGGTGGTCGTGATGCGGCCGTGCTCGAAGAGCGAGGTCGACAGGTTCGCGAGGATCAGACGCTCGTGAGCCGGGCTACCGCCGAGCCGTGCGCCCTTGGTGGGGGTAGGCATTGTTGCTTGTCTCCTTGAATGTGGTTCCGCGTGCTCGGCCTAGGCCGGGCACGGGACGTCAGTACGACTGCTCGTCGCTGCTGTAGGCCGCGGAGTCGCCACCCTCGAAGTACGAGGCGCCGGCCGGATCGAAGTCCAGCGGCGAGTCCTTGAGGCTGAGGCCGAGCTCGGCCAGCTTCTCCTTGACCTCGGTGATCGACTTGGCACCGAAGTTGCGGATGTCGAGCAGGTCCGCCTCGCTGCGGGCCACGAGCTCGCCCACCTGGTGGATGCCCTCGCGCTTGAGGCAGTTGTACGAACGGATGGTGAGGTTGAGCTCCTCGATCGGCAGCGCCAGGTCCGCGGCCAGCGCGGTGTCCGTCGGCGACGGGCCGATCTCGATGCCCTCGGCCTCGACGTTCAGCTCACGTGCCAGGCCGAACAGCTCGACCAGGGTCTTGCCGGCCGAGGCGAGCGCGTCGCGAGGCGTGATCGCCTGCTTGGTCTCGACGTCGACGATGAGCTTGTCGAAGTCGGTGCGCTGCTCGACTCGGGTGGCCTCGACCTTGTACGTGACCTTGAGGACCGGCGAGTAGATCGAGTCGACCGGGATGCGCCCGATCTCCGCGTCGAACTGCTTGTTCTGCGCGGCGGACACGTACCCACGGCCCCGCTCGACGGTCAGCTCGATCTCGAGCTTGCCCTTGTCGTTCAGGGTGGCGATGTGCAGGTCGGGGTTGTGCACCTCGACCCCCGCCGGCGGAACGATGTCCGCGGCGGTCACGGTGCCGGCGCCCTGCTTGCGCAGGTACATCACGACGGGCTCGTCGTTCTCCGAGGAGACGACGAGGTTCTTGATGTTGAGGATGATCTCGGTGACGTCCTCCTTCACGCCCGACACGGTGCTGAACTCGTGCAGCACGTTGTCGATACGGATGGACGTGACGGCCGCGCCCGGGATGGACGACAGCAGGGTGCGACGCATCGAGTTGCCGAGCGTGTAGCCGAAGCCAGGCTCGAGCGGCTCGATGGAGAAGCGGGAACGGCTCTCCGAGATGACCTCTTCGGTCAGCGTGGGGCGCTGTGCGATGAGCACTGTGGGTGTCCTTTCAGTGTGCGTCCGCTATATGACGCATCACGGCCTTGCGATCTCTCGCAGCCCGGGCGGATCTCTGTCACCGTCCGGGCGGGGTGCTCACCTCGTGAGGTGAGCCGATGTCGCGATCCGGTTGCGGGCGCGGCCCCCAGGGCCGCGCCCGCAACCGGGCGCAACAGATATCAGACGCGGCGACGCTTCGGGGGGCGGCAGCCGTTGTGCGCCTGGGGCGTCACGTCCTGGATCGAGCCGACCTCGAGGCCGGTCGCCTGGAGCGAGCGGATGGCGGTCTCACGACCGGAACCCGGGCCCTTCACGAAGACGTCGACCTTCTTGACGCCGTGCTCCTGCGCGCGGCGAGCGGCCGACTCGGCGGCCATCTGCGCGGCGTATGGGGTGGACTTGCGGGAGCCCTTGAAGCCGACGTGGCCGGCAGAGGCCCACGACACCACGGCACCGGACGGGTCGGTGATCGAGATGATCGTGTTGTTGAAGGTGGACTTGATGTGCGCCTGGCCGAGCGGGACGTTCTTCTTGTCCTTGCGGCGCGGCTTGCGGCCGGCGGCGGCGCGAGTCTTGGGAGGCATCTGTTCTGTAATCTCCTGGTCTGATCGGACCGGGGCGGTCTCAGCTCGGTGAGCCGACCGCTCCACGGACTGCTATCAGCGGGCCTTCTTCTTGCCCGCGACGGTGCGCTTGGGACCCTTGCGGGTGCGCGCGTTGGTCTTGGTGCGCTGACCACGCACCGGCAGGCCGCGACGGTGGCGCAGGCCCTGGTAGGTGCCGATCTCGACCTTGCGGCGGATGTCGGCCGCGACCTCACGGCGGAGGTCACCCTCGAGCTTGAAGTTGCCCTCGAGGTAGTCGCGGAGCGCAACGAGCTCGGCGTCGCCGAGGTCCTTCACGCGGACGTCCGGGCTGATGCCCGTGGCGGCCAGGGTCTCCTTCGCGCGGGTACGACCCACACCGAAGATGTACGTGAGCGCAACCTCAAGCCGCTTGTCGCGGGGGAGGTCGACGCCGATAAGACGTGCCATGTGCCTTCCGGCTCCTGTACTGCTCGTCGGAGGTCTGCCGCACCGCCATCCCGCGAGTCTTCGCGGGCCCCGGCCTCCGGACCGAGGGTTCCCCTGCCCTGCGCGGTTGCCCGCGGGGCTGGTTCGAGGTGGTGCGCTGGTGGTGGCCTCAGCCACCGGCCCGGGCATGTGCCCGGAGGGCGATCAGCCCTGGCGCTGCTTGTGGCGCAGGTTGTCGCAGATCACCATGACGCGACCGTGCCGGCGAATCACCTTGCACTTGTCACAGATCTTCTTGACGCTCGGCTTGACCTTCATCGGGTTTTCCTCCGCCACGAACGTCCGGTCTCCCGGTGCGCGCGCAGCAGTGTCGTGGGTGGTCGATCGTACGGCGACGTCGCCTTCGGCCAGGCCGCGGGTGACGTAGCCCCGGATCGGGGACTGACTACTTGTAGCGGTAGACGATCCGGCCGCGGGACAGGTCGTACGGGCTGAGCTCCACCACCACGCGGTCCTCGGGGAGGATCCGGATGTAGTGCTGACGCATCTTTCCCGAGATGTGCGCGAGAACCTTGTGACCGTTCGACAGCTCGACGCGGAACATCGCGTTCGGCAGAGCCTCGATCACGCTGCCCTCGATCTCGATGACACCGTCCTTCTTTGCCATATCCTCCGCTAACTCTCGTCGTGACTGCTTCCACGCCCACGGCACCGCAGGGAACCCTGCGAAGCCGACAGTCGGGTGTGGATGTCGCGTGTGTCCGCGTACCGCCTACCTCGTGTGCCTCGGCCTGCGCCCCGCTCGCGCGGGGACCGGCAGGCGCCGTCGGCACCCTTTCAAGATCTGGAGGCGTTGAACGGACTACACCCAGCGATCTATCTTACGTCAGTTCGTAAACCATTCAAAGCGAAGACCGCCGACGGCGCACGTCCGGCGCGTGAGCCTCGCCACGCGCGGCCGTTCAGAGGTCGTACTCGACCCCGGGCAGACCGATCATCGTGTGCGGCAGGCTGCCCACGAAGAAGAACAGCATCGGCAGCCATCCGAGCACGATGCCCAGGCCGAGCGCGACCAGCACGGACTGCCCGCGGGCCGCCCACAGCCACACGCCGACCAGCCACAGCACGATGCCGAGCAGCAGGACGGACTCCCACACCAGGAGCGAGGTGCCGAAACCGAGCACGATCCCGACCCACAGGAAGGGGCTCGGCGCCAGGCGCCGGCCCCAGGCGGCGAGCCAGAGACCGAACCGTCGCACTCCGCGGCCGACGGCCGGGAGGATCTGCACGTACCAGGGCCCGCGCGTCCGCCCCGGCCCGGCGTGCGCCGGCGCCGGGTAGGTGGTGTCGGGCAGGGTGTGCGCTTCATCGGTCACGGGCCGATCGTAGCCAACTGACCCCGACTTAAATAGACCCCGGGTGAAAGTCCTCGGGTCTAGGCGAGCGCTACCGGCCGCACCCCGAAGTCGGCGAGACGCTCGGCTCCCCCGTCGACCGCCGTCAGGACGACGATGCCGTCCTCCGTGATGGCCGTCGAGTGCTCCCAGTGCGCCGCCCGCGAGCCGTCCGTGGTGACCACCGTCCAGTCGTCCGCGAGCACCTGGGTCTCGCCGCCGCCACGGCTGATCATCGGCTCGATGGCGAGGCACATCCCTGACCGCAGGCGCGGGCCCGATCCCGACGTCCGGTAGTTGTGCACGTCCGGGGGCTGGTGCATGGCGCTGCCGATGCCGTGCCCCACGTACTCCTCGACGATGCCGTACTCGGCACCGGTGAGCTCGCCGGCCAGCTCGACGGCGGTCTCGACCGCCTCGCCCACGGCGTTCAGCCGCCTGGCCGACGCCAGCGTTGCGATGCCCGCCCACATGGCGGTCTCGGTGGCCCGGACGAGCGCGATGTCGGCGAGGTCCCCTCCTGCGGCGACCAGGTCGTCGTCGGGCAGCCGGTGGTCCAGGGGGCCCTCGGCGCCCAGGACGAAGGAGATCGCCGAGTCGCCGTGCCAGCCCTCGACGATCGCGCCGCAGTCGACGGAGACGAGGTCACCCGCGGCCAGCACCCGGCTGCCCGGGATGCCGTGGATGACCTCGTCGTTGACCGATGTGCAGATGACTGCCGGGAAGCCCTGGTAGCCCAGGAACGACGGCGTGGCGCCCGCCGCCTCGATCGTCCGGGAGGCGACGGCGTCCAGGTCGGCGGTGGTCAGGCCGGGCCGGGCGGCAGCCCGGACCGCGGCGAGCGTCTCGGCGACCACCAGACCGGCGCGCCGCATGAGGCGCACCTGGTCCGGCGTCTTGTACTCGATCCGCTCCCGGCCGAAGACCACCGCTCAGCCCAGCTGGGTCGCGAGCGAGGCGACGATGCGGTCGGTGACCTCGGCGATCTCGCCGAGCCCGTCGACCTGCACCAGCAGGTTGCGCTCCCCGTAGGCCGCCGTGAGCGGGGCGGTCTGCTCCGCGTAGATGTCGAGGCGGCGCGCGATGGCGTCCTCGGTGTCGTCGTCCCGGCCCTCCTCCTCGGCCCGCTTCGCGATGCGGCTCAGGAGCTCCGCACGGTCCGCCGTCAGCTCGATGACGCCGTCCAGCTCCCAGCCGAGGTCGGCGAGGATCTGGTCGAGCTCCGTCACCTGGGCGGCGTTGCGCGGGTACCCGTCGAGGATGAAGCCGTCCTTGACGTCGGGCTGGCCGAGACGGTCACGGACCATCTCGTTGGTGACCTCGTCCGGGACCAGGTCGCCCTTGTTCGTGTACTCCTGTGCGAGCTTGCCCAGCTCGGTCTCCCCCGCGATGTTCGAGCGGAAGATGTCGCCCGTGGAGATCGGGACGATCCCGAAGACCTCGGCGAGGCGGGCAGCCTGCGTACCCTTGCCCGCGCCCTGCGGGCCCATGATGACCAGGCGCGTGACCTGGCCCTCCTGGTCCGGACGAGCGTGCAGCTCGCGGCGAGAGGTGGTGGTGGGAGTCTGGCTCAACGGAGGAATCCTTCGTAGTGGCGCTGCTGCAGCTGGGAGTCGATCTGCTTGACCGTCTCCAGCCCGACGCCGACCACGATGAGGATCGAGCTACCGCCGAAGGGCAGGTTGGTGCTGACGCCAAGGAAGACGAGCACCAGCGTCGGGATCAGCGCGATCAGCGCGAGGTACAGGGAACCGGCGGAGGTGATCCGGGTGATCACGAAGTCGAGGTACTCCGCCGTGGGGCGGCCGGCACGGATGCCGGGGATGAAGCCGCCGTACTTCTTCATGTTGTCCGCGACCTCGTCCGGGTTGAACGTGATCGACGTGTAGAAGAAGCAGAAGAAGATGATCATCAGCGTGTACACCGCGATGTAGAGCGGCGACGACTGCTGGACCAGGTTGTTGGAGATCCAGATGACCCACTCGGAGGTCTGGTCCCCGAACTGGGCGAGGAGGCCCGGGATGGCGAGGATCGACGCCGCGAAGATCACGGGGATCACGCCGGACATGTTGATCTTGATCGGGATGTACGTGCTGGTGCCGCCATACATGCGGCGGCCGACCATGCGCTTCGCGTACTGCACCGGGATGCGGCGCTGCGACTGCTCGACGAACACCACGAGACCGATCACCAGGACGATGACCAGGATCATGATCGTGAAGTTCACGACGCCGTTGGCGCCACCGGCGATCGACCACAGGGAGGTCGGGAAGCTGGCCGCGATCGACGTGAAGATCAGCAGGGACATGCCGTTGCCGACGCCGCGCTCGGTGATCAGCTCGCCGAGCCACATGACCAGACCCGTACCCGCGGTCATGGTGATGACCATGAAGATCGAGGTGAGGATGGTGTCGTCGACGATCACGTTCAGACCGCAGTTCTGGAAGAGCACGCCCTGACGCGCCGTCGTGATGACGGTCGTGGACTGCAGGATCGCGAGGGCGATCGTGAGGTAGCGCGTGTACTGGGTCAGCTTGGTCTGGCCCGACTGGCCCTCCTTGTGCAGGGCCTCGAAGCGTGGGATGACCACGCGAAGCAGCTGCACGATGATGCTCGCCGTGATGTACGGCATGATCCCGAGGGCGAAGATCGACAGCTGCAGCAGTGCGCCGCCGCTGAAGACGTTGATGAGGCCGAGCAGCGAGTTGTTGCCCGCCTGGGCGATACATTGCTGCACGTTCGCGTAGTCCACACCGGGGGTCGGGATGAACGACCCGAGCCGGAAGATCGCCATGATCGCGATCGTGAACAGCAGCTTGCGCCGCAGGTCTGGCGTCCGGAAAGCCCGGCCGAAAGCGCTGAGCACCCTATCCTCCTGGCCCGCCGTTGCGGGATCTAGTGTCGCCGGCGGGACGCCGGCGAGGTGAGTCGAACGTGGGCCAGACCACAACGGTGCAGCCAGACCGTGTCGGATTCTACGTTGCTTACGGGGTCCGGTGGACCACGTTCGCTCCGGGAAATACTCAAGAGAGCACACAGGGCCGGCCGCGCTCACGCGCCGCCGGCCCTGTCAGATGTCTCAGGCCTCCGAGACCGAACCGCCGGCCGCCAGGATCTTCTCCTTGGCGGACGTCGAGACGCGGTCGACCGCGATCTCGAGCTTGACGGTGATCTCACCGTTGCCGAGCACCTTCACGGGCTCGCCCTTGCGGACGGCGCCCTTCGCGACCAGGTCCTCGACGGTGACGGAGCCACCCTCGGGGAACAGCGCGGAAAGCTTGTCCAGGTTCACGACCTGGTACTCGACCCGGAACGGGTTCTTGAACCCACGCAGCTTCGGGAGGCGCATGTGCAGAGGCATCTGCCCACCCTCGAAGCCCGCGGGCACCTGGTAACGAGCCTTCGTACCCTTGGTACCACGACCCGCCGTCTTACCCTTCGAGCCCTCACCGCGACCCACACGGGTCTTCGCGGTCTTGGCGCCGGGGGCCGGACGGAGGTGGTGGACCTTCAGCGGCTTGTTCTCCGCCATGATCACTCGACCTCCTCGACGGCGACGAGGTGCGCCACCGTCTTGACCATGCCACGGATCTCCGCGCGGTCCTCCTTCACGGCGGTGTCGCCGATCCGCTTGAGGCCGAGCGTCCGCAGCGTGTCACGCTGGTTCTGCTTGCCGCCGATGGCGGACTTGGTCTGAGTCACCTTGAGTCGAGCCATCACGCACCCGCCTTTGCAGTCGACTCGGCACGACCGGCGGCCTGCGCGCGGAGCAGCGCGGCCGGGGCCACGTCCTCCAGCGGGAGCCCACGACGAGCGGCAACAGCAGCCGGCTCCTCGAGACCCTGCAGGGCCGCGACCGTGGCGTGCACGATGTTGATCGCGTTGGACGAACCGAGCGACTTGCTCAGCACGTCGTGGATGCCGGCGCACTCCAGCACGGCGCGCACCGGACCACCGGCGATCACACCGGTACCCGGCGACGCCGGACGCAGGAACACGACACCGGCAGCGGCCTCACCCTGGATGGGGTGAGGGATGGTGCCCTGGATGCGAGGGACGCGGAAGAAGTTCTTCTTCGCCTCCTCGACACCCTTGGCGATCGCGGCCGGAACTTCCTTGGCCTTGCCGTAGCCGACGCCGACGGTTCCGTCACCATCGCCCACCACGACGAGCGCGGTGAAGCTGAAGCGACGGCCGCCCTTGACGACCTTGGCGACGCGGTTGATGGAGACGACCTTCTCGACGAAGGCGCTCTTCTCCTCGCGCCCGCCGCGACGGTCGTCCCGACGCCCGCCACCACGGCGGTCGTTGCGGTCCTTGTTCTCGGTGGCGGCACCCTGGGGGGCGCCGCTGCGCTGCCCTGCAGCCATCAGAGAGTCCTCTTCTTCCGTGCGTTGGTCATCACAGGGCCAGACCGCCCTCGCGGGCGCCGTCAGCCACAGCAGCGACGCGACCGTGGTACTTGTTGCCGCCGCGGTCGAACACGACGGTGTCGACGCCGACAGCCTTGGCACGCTCGGCGACGAGCTCGCCGACCTTGCGGGCCTTGGCCGTCTTGTCGCCGTCGAACGCACGCAGGTCGGCCTCGAGGGTCGACGCCGAGGCGACGGTCTTGCCCAGGCCGTCGTCCACGATCTGCGCGACCATGTGGCGCGCGGAACGGGTGACGACCAGACGGGGACGAACGGCGGTGCCGGTGATCTTCTTGCGCAGGCGCAGGTGACGACGCTGGCGAGCGACGGACTTGCCCTTGCCCAGGATCTTGATAGCCATCGTCACTTACCAGCCTTTCCGACCTTGCGGCGGACGTTCTCGCCGGCGTAGCGCACGCCCTTGCCCTTGTAGGGCTCGGGCTTGCGGATCTTGCGAATGTTCGCCGCGACCTCGCCGACCTGCTGCTTGTCGATGCCCGAGACCGAGAACTTGGTGGGGCTCTCGACAGCGAACGTGACACCAGCAGGGGGCTCGATGACAACGGGGTGGCTGAAGCCGAGCGCGAACTCGAGGCTCGAACCCTTCGCCACGACACGGTAACCAGTACCGACGATCTCGAGCTTCTTCTCGTAACCCTCGGTCACGCCCGTGATCATGTTGGCGATCAGCGTGCGGGTGAGGCCGTGCAGCGCACGGGAGTTCCGCTCGTCGTCCGGACGGGACACCACGATCTGGGTGTCCTCCTGGGCGACATTGATGGGTGCGGGCACGTTGTGCTCGAGGGAACCCTTGGGGCCCTTCACGGTCACGAGCGCGCCGCTGACAGTGATGTCCACGCCGGCTGGGACCGGAACGGGAAGCTTGCCGATTCGAGACATTGGCGTTTTCTCCTTTCCGGATTACCAGACGTAGGCGAGGACTTCGCCGCCGACGCCCTTGGCCTGTGCCTGACGGTCGGTCAGCAGGCCGGAGGACGTGGACAGGATCGCCACGCCCAGGCCGCCGAGGACCTTGGGCAGTTCGGTGGACTTGCGGTAGACGCGCAGGCCGGGCTTCGAGATCCGGCGCACGCCGGCAAGGGCGCGCTCCCGGTTCTGGCCGTACTTCAGCTCGAGCGTGAGGGACTTGCCCACCTGGGCGTCCTCCACGGACCAGCCGGCGATGTAGCCCTCGGCCTGCAGGATCTCAGCGATGTGCGTCTTCAGCTTCGACGACGGCATGGTGACCGTGTCGTGGTGCGCCGAGTTCGCGTTACGCAGACGGGTCAGCATGTCTGCGATCGGGTCGGTCATAGTCATCGGGCTCTTGCCCTTCCTCGCCGGGGTATCCGAACTGCCTCGTGTGGCTGGACGGACCTACGGCGTAGTTGTGTTACCAGCTGCTCTTGGTGACGCCGGGAAGCTCGCCACGGTGGGCCATCTCCCGCACGCAGATGCGGCACAGGCCGAACTTGCGGTAGACGGAGTGCGGGCGACCGCACTTCTGGCACCGGGTGTAGGCGCGAACCGCGAACTTCGGCTTGGCGGCCGCCTTGTTGATCAGGGCCTTCTTCGCCATGTCAGTTCTCCTTGAAGGGGAAGCCGAGACGGCGCAGCAGAGAGCGGCCCTCGTCGTCGGTCGTCGCCGTCGTCACGACCGTGATGTCCATACCGCGGACCCGGTCGATCTTGTCCTGGTCGATCTCGTGGAACATCGACTGCTCCGTGAGACCGAAGGTGTAGTTGCCGTGGCCGTCGAACTGCTTGGGCGACAGGCCGCGGAAGTCGCGGATACGCGGCAGAGCGGTGGACAGCAGGCGGTCGAGGAACTCCCACATGCGGTCGCCGCGGAGCGTGACGTGCGCGCCGATCGGCATGCCCTCGCGCAGCTTGAACTGAGCGATGGACTTACGAGCCTTGGTGACCTGCGGCTTCTGACCGGTGATCGCCGAGAGGTCGCGGATCGCGCCCTCGATGAGCTTCGAGTCCTTGGCCGCGTCGCCGACACCCATGTTCACGACGATCTTCGTGAGACCGCCGGCCTGGTGCAGGTTCTTGTGGCCGAACTCCTCGATCAGCGCCGAGAGGATCTCCTCGCGGTACTTCTGCTTGAGGCGCGGCTGGGCCGGGGCCTCGATGGTCGTCTCGGTCATCAGATGTCCTTCCCGGAGCGCTTCGCGACGCGGATCCGGACGGTCTTGGTACGACCGTCACGCTCCACCTGCTCGAGGCGGTACCCGACGCGGGTGCCCTTCTTGGTCTCCGGGTCGACGATCATCACGTTGCTCACGTGGATCGGCGCCTCGACCGTCTCGATGCCACCGGTGCGGGTGCCGCGCTGCGACTGCCCCACCTTGGTGTGCTTCGTGACGCGCTGAACACCCTCGACCACGAGGCGGTCGGAGTCCTTGAGGACCTCGAGCACGCGGCCGGTCTTGCCCTTGTCGCGACCCGAGATCACGATGACCTGGTCGCCCTTCTTGATCTTCGCCATGGTCAGAGCACCTCCGGAGCCAGCGAGATGATCTTCATGAACCGCTTGTCACGCAGCTCACGACCCACCGGGCCGAAGATGCGGGTGCCGCGAGGCTCACCGTCGTTCTTCAGGATGACGGCGGCGTTCTCGTCGAACTTGATGTAGGAACCGTCGGGACGACGGCGCTCCTTGGCGGTCCGGACGACGACAGCCTTGATGACGTCGCCCTTCTTCACGTTGCCGCCCGGGATCGCGTCCTTGACGGTGGCGACGATGGTGTCGCCGATTCCGGCGTAGCGACGGCCGGAGCCACCGAGAACGCGGATGCAGAGAATCTCCTTGGCACCCGTGTTGTCGGCGACCCGAAGTCGCGACTCCTGCTGGATCATTTGAGTGAACTCCTGTCGTCGAACTGGTTCTCGCGCGGACTGGTTCCGGCGAGCCTGGCCGAACGGATAGTTGCTGTGCTGGGGGCGCCACGCGTACGTGTGTCACGCACCGCCCCCAGCGGGAAGAGAAGTCTTACTTGGCCTTCTCGAGGATCTCCACGAGCCGGAACCGCTTGGTGGCGGACAGCGGGCGGGTCTCCATGATCAGAACGAGGTCGCCGATGCCGGCGCTGTTCTGCTCGTCGTGCGCCTTGACCTTCGTGGTGCGACGGATGACCTTGGCGTAGAGCGGGTGCTTCACCCGGTCCTCGACCTCGATCACGATGGTCTTGTCCATCTTGTCGCTCACCACGTAGCCGCGGCGCACCTTACGCGTCGCGCGCTGGGCCTCGGGGGCCTCAGCAGCAGTCGTGTTGTCGCTCATTGCCTCACTCACTCACGCTCGGAGCCGTACGGATGCCGAGCTCGCGCTCGCGCAGGATCGTGTAGATCCGGGCGATGTCGCGACGCACGGCCTTGAGACGACCGTGGCTCTCGAGCTGGCCGGTCGCCGACTGGAAGCGGAGGTTGAACAGCTCCTCCTTGGCTTCCTTCAGCTTGCCGACGAGAGTCTCGTCGTCCATGCCGTCCAGATCGATCGGGGCGAGCCCCTGGGTACCGATAGCCATCAGACACCACCCTCGCGCACCACGAAACGGCACTTCATCGGGAGCTTGTGCATCGCGCGGCGCATGGCCTCACGTGCAAGGGACTCGTCCACGCCGGCCAGCTCGAAAACGATGCGGCCCGGCTTGACGTTGGCGACCCACCACTCCGGCGAACCCTTACCGGAACCCATGCGGGTCTCGGCAGGCTTCTTGGTCAGCGGACGGTCAGGGTAGATGTTGATCCACACCTTGCCGCCACGCTTGATGTGGCGAGTCATTGCGATACGCGCCGCCTCGATCTGGCGGTTGGTGACGTACGCCGGCTCCAGAGCCTGGATGCCGAAGTCGCCGAACGCGATCTGGGTGCCACCCTTGGCCGCGCCGGAGCGCGACGGGTGGTGCTGCTTGCGGTGCTTGACCCTGCGCGGGATCAGCATGGTCAGGCCTCCGTTCCGGTCTCTGCGGCCGATGCAGCGGGGGTCTCCGCCACTGGAGCACCAGTGGCGGACTCGGCGCTGCGCTCGGCCGGACGCTCGTTGCGACGACCGCCACGACGGTCTCCGCCGCGCTCGCCACGCTCAGGGCGGTCGCCCCGGCCACGGCCCTGACGGGGCGCGGCTGCAGCCTGCTGAGCGGCGAATTCCTTCTCGGTGGTCTCGCCCTTGTAGATCCACACCTTCACGCCGATGCGGCCGAAGGTGGTGCGGGCCTCGTAGAAGCCGTAGTCGATGTACGCGCGGAGCGTGTGCAGGGGCACGCGGCCCTCGCGGTAGAACTCCGAACGGCTCATCTCGGCGCCGCCGAGGCGGCCGGCGACCTGCACGCGGATGCCCTTCGCGCCGGCGCGCTGGGCGGACTGCATGCCCTTGCGCATCGCGCGACGGAACGAGACACGGCTGGCGAGCTGCTCGGCAATGCCCTGAGCAACGAGCTGCGCGTCGATCTCCGCGTTCTTGACCTCGAGGATGTTGAGCTGGACCTGCTTGCCCGTGAGCTTCTCGAGCTCACCGCGGATGCGGTCTGCCTCAGCACCCCGACGGCCGATCACGATGCCCGGACGCGCCGTGTGGATGTCCACGCGGACGCGGTCGCGGGTGCGCTCGATCTCGACCTTGGAGATGCCTGCACGCTCGAGGCCGGTGCCCATGAGCTTGCGGATCTGCACGTCCTCACGGACGTAGTCGCGGTACCGCTGACCAGGCTTGGTGCTGTCGGCGAACCAACGCGACCGGTGGTCGGTGGTGATACCGAGGCGGTACCCGTGCGGGTGAACCTTCTGTCCCACTATCGGGCCCCTTCCTTGTCGGCGAGCACCACGGTGATGTGGCTGGTGCGCTTGAGAATGCGCGTTGCACGTCCCTGAGCCCGCGGGCGGAACCGCTTGAGCGTCGGCCCCTCGTCGACGAACGCGACGGAGACGACCAGGTCGTTCTCGTCGAAGCGCTCGCTGGCGCGGTCGGCCTTCACCCGAGCGTTGGCGATCGCGCTCTCCACAACCTTGCGGATCGGCTCGCTGGCGGCCTGCGGTGCGAACTTCAGCACCGCGACGGCCTCAGAGGCCTGCTTGCCACGGATGAGGTCCACGACGCGCCGGGCCTTCTGGGGCGTGACACGGACGAACCGCGCCTGCGCCTTGGCTTCCATTGCTGTCCTGCTTCCTTTTCTCAGACAGTCCAGGTCATCACTGCTGTGGGTGGGGAGAACCCCACGCCTCAGCGGCGACGACCCTTCCTGTCGTCCTTCACGTGGCCGCGGAAGGTCCGCGTGGGAGCGAACTCGCCGAGCTTGTGGCCGACCATCGCCTCGGTCACGAAGACCGGGACGTGCTTGCGACCGTCGTGCACGGCAAAGGTGTGACCGAGAAAGTCGGGCGTGACGACCGACCGACGGGACCAGGTCTTGATGACATTCTTGGTCCCCTTCTCGTTCTGGACGTCCACCTTCTTCTGGAGGTGTCCGTCGACGAAGGGGCCCTTCTTCAGGCTACGAGGCATGTTTCAGGCTCCTATCAGCGCTTCTTGCCGGTACGACGGCGACGGACGATCATCCGGTCGCTCGACTTGTTCGGACGGCGGGTACGACCCTCCGCCTGGCCCCAGGGGCTCACCGGGTGACGACCACCGGACGTCTTACCCTCACCACCACCGTGGGGGTGGTCGACCGGGTTCATGGCGACACCGCGCACGGTCGGGCGCTTGCCCTTCCAGCGCATGCGGCCGGCCTTGCCCCAGTTGATGTTCGACTGCTCGGCGTTGCCGACCTCGCCGACCGTCGCGCGGCAGCGCAGGTCGACGTTGCGGATCTCACCGGACGGCATGCGCAGCTGCGCGTACGGGCCGTCCTTGGCGACGAGCTGCACCGACGCACCAGCCGAACGCGCGATCTTCGCACCGCCGCCGGGCCGGAGCTCGATGGCGTGGATGACCGTACCGGTCGGGATGTTGCGCAGCGGCAGGTTGTTGCCGGGCTTGATGTCGGCGCCTGCACCGGCCTCGATGCGGTCGCCCTGCGACAGCTTGTTCGGCGCGATGATGTAGCGCTTCTCGCCGTCCGCGTAGTGCAGGAGCGCGATGCGGGCCGTGCGGTTGGGGTCGTACTCGATGTGAGCGACCTTCGCTGGCACGCCGTCCTTGTCGTGGCGACGGAAGTCGATGACGCGGTAGGCGCGCTTGTGGCCGCCACCCTTGTGCCGCGTCGTGATACGACCGGTGTTGTTACGACCACCGGTCTTGCTCAGCGGGCGGATCAGCGACTTCTCCGGCTGCGAGCGCGTGACCTCGACGAAGTCGGCGACGCTGGAGCCTCGACGGCCGGGCGTCGTCGGCTTGTACTTACGGATTCCCATGGAAACCTGTCCTCAATCGTCTCTCGTCAGCTCAGCCGACCGGACCGCCGAAGATGTCGATCGTGCCCTCGCGGAGGGTGACAATCGCACGCTTCGTGTCCTTGCGCTTGCCGAGGCCGAAACGCGTGCGACGCGTCTTGCCCTTGCGGTTGATCGTGTTCACCGAGGCGACCTTGACGCTGAAGACCTTCTCGATCGCGATCTTGATCTCGGTCTTGTTGGCGCTCGGGTCCACGATGAAGGTGTACTTGCCCTCGTCGAGAAGGTTGTAGCTCTTCTCGGAGACGACCGGCGCGAGCAGGATGTCGCGCGGGTCCTTCACGGTGACGCTCACTTGGCGTCCTCCTCGGTGGTCTCGGCCTCGGACTCCGTCGCGACAGCCTTCCCGCCCTTGGCCGGGCCCTCGAGGAACGCGGCGAGCGCGCCCTCGGTGAAGATGACGTCGTCGGAGACGAGCACGTCGTAGGTGTTCAGCTGGTCGGCGACCAGGAGGTGCACCTCGGGCACGTTGCGGAGCGACTTGATCGTCGCCTCGTCGTCGCGCTGCGTCACGACGAGCACGTTCTCGCGCTCCGTGAACTTCTTGATCGTGGCGAGCGCCGTCTTGGTGGACGGGACGCCCTCGATGCCGAAGCCGGCGACGACGTGCACGCGACCGGCACGAGCGCGGTCGGAGAGCGCACCGCGCAGGGCGGCGGCCTTCATCTTCTTCGGGGTGCGCTGGTCGTACTTGCGCGGCTGCGGGCCGTGGACGGTGCCACCACCGGCGAACTGCGGGGCGCGCGTCGAACCCTGGCGGGCGCGACCGGTGCCCTTCTGCTTGTACGGCTTGCGGCCACCACCACGGACCTCGCCACGAGTCTTCGTGGAGGCCGTGCCCTGGCGGGCGGCTGCGCGCTGCGCAACGACCACCTGGTGGATCAGCGGGACGTTCACGGCGACGTCGAACACCTCAGCGGGGAGGTCGGCGGTGCCGGACTTCTTGCCCTGGGCGTCCAGGACGTCGACAGTCAGAGCGGTCATCGGGTTCACGCTCCCTTCGCGGCGTTACGCACGAGGACGACGCCACCCTTGGGGCCGGGAACCGCGCCCTTGACGAGCAGCAGACCCTTCTCGGCGTCGACCGCGTGAACGGTCAGGTTCTGGGTGGTCTGACGGGCGTTACCCATCCGACCGGCCATCCGCAGGCCCTTGAAGACTCGCGACGGCGTCGAGGCGCCACCGATCGAGCCCGGCTTGCGGTGGTTGCGGTGCGCACCGTGCGAGGCGCCCACGCCGGAGAAGCCGTGACGCTTCATCACACCGGCGGTGCCCTTGCCCTTGGTGGTACCGACGACGTCGACCAGGGCGCCGGCCTCGAAGGCCTCAGCGGTGATCTCCTGGCCGAGCGTGAACTCGCCGGCGTTCTCGGTGCGGATCTCGGCCACGTGACGGCGCGGCGTCACGCCGGCCTTCTCGAAGTGGCCCTTGAGGGGCTTGGTGACCTTGCGGGGGTCGACCTGGCCGGCCGCGAGCTGAACCGCCGCGTAGCCGTCGGTGTCCACCGTGCGGATCTGGGTCACCACGTTGGTGCCCACGGAGACCACGGTCACCGGCACGAGGCGGCCTGCCTCGTCCCAGAGCTGGGTCATACCAAGCTTCGTGCCGAGCAACGCGGTCACGTTCTTCTGCTGGTTGGTCATGATGTCCTCCAGCCTCAGAGCTTGATCTCGATGTTCACGTCCGCCGGCAGGTCGAGTCGCATGAGCGAGTCGACGGCCTTGGGCGTGGGATCGATGATGTCGATGAGCCGCTTGTGCGTACGCATCTCGAAGTGCTCGCGGCTGTCCTTGTACTTGTGAGGCGACCGGATCACAACGAAGACGTTCTTCTCCGTCGGCAGCGGCACCGGACCCACGACCGTCGCACCAGCGCGAGTGACCGTGTCGACGATCTTGCGCGCCGAACTGTCGATCACCTCGTGGTCGTAGGACTTGAGCCGGATGCGGATCTTCTGTCCCGCCATGGCGTCGTCTGACTCTCTCTCTCGAACCGCTACTGTCCGACCCACGCACTCGGGCGTGTCGCTTAATGCGGCACAGCCGGGCGCAGAACACCATTGCTGGTGCCGGGGCCGTTGGGAAGTGATCTGACCCAGCTCTACAGCCGGACCGACCACGACGTTTGCCGAGCCTGCTCGGAACAGTGCCTCCGGAGATCCGGAGGACGTGTGCTCCGCGGGGCGCCCCATACGCATCGAATAGCAGGCGATAAACCCCGCGACCCCTCATCCGGATTACCCCGGGAGGATGACCGCTCCAGCCTCTGTCGGCCCCGATCGATCCGGGACCTGGACTGCGGTTCTGCACACTGTTCGACACTTGAAAGAGCGCGCCTGTGACAGGCAACTATGCAATCTTGCCATACGACTTGGCATGTACCAAACGCAAGGCGGTGTGATGCCCACTACTCAAGCAACAGGGCCCGGGCGCCGAAGCGCCCGGGCCCCATCGTTCAGCTGACTTCCGTCAGATGAGTCCGTGCTCCAGGATCACTTGAGGATCTTGGTGACGCGGCCCGATCCGACCGTGCGGCCACCCTCGCGGATGGCGAAGCCCAGGCCCTCCTCCATGGCGATCGGCTGGATCAGCTCGACCGACATCTCGGTGTTGTCGCCGGGCATGACCATCTCGGTGCCCTCGGGCAGCGTGATGACGCCGGTGACGTCCGTGGTGCGGAAGTAGAACTGCGGGCGGTAGTTCGAGTAGAACGGGTTGTGACGGCCACCCTCGTCCTTGCCCAGGATGTAGACCTGAGCCTCGAAGTTCGTGTGCGGGGTGATCGAACCCGGCTTCACGACGACCTGGCCACGCTCGACGTCCTCGCGCTTGATGCCACGCAGGAGGAGACCGGTGTTGTCGCCGGCCTGCGCCTGGTCCATCTGCTTGTGGAACGTCTCGATGCCCGTGACGGTGGTCTTCTGCGGAACGCGGATACCCACGATCTCGACATCGGAGTTGATGTCCAGGGTTCCACGCTCGACCTTGCCGGTGACGACGGTGCCACGACCGGTGATCGTGAAGACGTCCTCGATCGGCATGAGGAACGGCTTGTCGAGGTCGCGCTCCGGCTCCGGAACGTTCTCGTCGACGGCGTCCATCAGCTCGACGATCTTCTCGACCCACTCCGGGTCGCCCTCGAGAGCCTTGAGGCCCGAGACGCGAACGACCGGCGCGTTGTCACCGTCGAACTCCTGCGAGGAGAGGAGCTCACGGACCTCCATCTCGACGAGCTCGAGGATCTCCTCGTCGTCGACCATGTCGGACTTGTTGAGCGCCACGAGCAGGTAGGGCACGCCGACCTGGCGGGCGAGCAGCACGTGCTCACGCGTCTGGGCCATCGGGCCGTCGGTCGCGGCGACCACCAGGATCGCGCCGTCCATCTGGGCGGCACCGGTGATCATGTTCTTGATGTAGTCGGCGTGACCCGGGGCGTCGACGTGCGCGTAGTGGCGCTTCGGCGTCTCGTACTCGATGTGCGCGATGTTGATCGTGATACCGCGCTGCTTCTCCTCCGGCGCGGCGTCGATCTCGTCGAAGTTGCGCTGCGTGTTCGCCGGGAGCTCCGGGTACTTGTCCGCAAGCGTCTTCGAGATCGCGGCGGTCAGCGTCGTCTTACCGTGGTCGACGTGACCGATCGTGCCGATGTTGACGTGCGGCTTGGTCCGCTCGAACTTGGCCTTAGCCACTGGGGTCCTCCTGGGACTTGGGTAGATGTTCCGAACGTTGCAGATGCTCGGCCAAGAAGCCTACAACTGCGGGGCGTGCGGTTTTTCCTACAGGTTGGTTGTGCGGGTCGACCTGTGGGGACTCACTCGCCCCGGGTCTTCTTGATGATCTCTTCGGCAACTGCCTTGGGAACCTCGGCGTAGCTGTCGAACTGCATCGAGTACACCGCGCGACCCTGGGTCTTCGACCGGAGGTCACCGATGTAGCCGAACATCTCGCTGAGCGGCACCTGGGCGCGAACGACCTTCACACCGGTCGCGTCCTCCATGGACTGGATCATGCCACGTCGAGAGTTGATGTCGCCGATCACGTCGCCCATGTACTCCTCGGGCGTACGCACCTCGACGGCCATGACCGGCTCGAGCAGGACAGGGTCGGCGCGCTTGACGCCTTCCTTGAAGACCATCGAACCGGCAATCTTGAACGCCATCTCCGAGGAGTCGACGTCGTGGTACGCACCGTCGATCAGCGTCGCCTTCACGCCGACGACCGGGAAGCCTGCCAGCACACCCTGCTGCATGGCCGACTGGATACCGGCGTCGACCGACGGGATGTACTCGCGCGGGATGCGGCCACCGGTGACGGCGTTCTCGAACTCGTAGAGCTCGCCCTCCGACGTCTCCAGCGGCGCGAAGGTCACCTGGACCTTGGCGAACTGGCCGGAACCACCCGTCTGCTTCTTGTGCGTGTAGTCGATCTTCTCCGCCGTGCGGCGGATCGTCTCGCGGTACGCGACCTGCGGCTTGCCGACGTTCGCCTCGACCTTGAACTCGCGACGCATGCGGTCGACGAGGATGTCGAGGTGGAGCTCGCCCATACCGCCGATGACGGTCTGGCCGGTCTCGTCGTCCAACTTCACGCGGAAGGTCGGGTCCTCCTGCGCGAGCTTCTGGATCGCGGTCGACAGCTTCTCCTGGTCGGCCTTCGTCTTCGGCTCGATGGCCACGTCGATGACGGGCTCCGGGAAGCTCATCGACTCGAGGATGACCTGGTCCTGCGGGTCCGACAGGGTGTCACCGGTGGTGACGTCCTTGAGGCCGATGAACGCGTAGATGTGCCCTGCGTGGGCTTCCTCGACCGGGTTCTCCTTGTTGGAGTGCATCTGGAAGAGCTTCCCGATGCGCTCCTTCTTGCCCTTGGTCGAGTTCTGCACCTGGGCGCCCTGCGCGACCTTGCCCGAGTAGACGCGGACGTAGGTCAGCTTGCCGAAGAACGGGTGCGTGGCGACCTTGAAGGCGAGAGCCGAGAACGGCTCCGACTCGTCGGGGCGACGCTCGATGATCTTCTCGGCGTCCTTGACGTCGTGGCCCTGGACGGCCGGCACGTCGAGCGGCGACGGGAGGTAGTCGATGACGGCGTCGAGCATGGGCTGCACGCCCTTGTTCTTGAACGCCGAGCCGCAGAGGACCGGGAAGGCCTCCGAGTTGATCACGAGCTTGCGGATGCCGCCCTTGATCTCGGCGATCGTCAGCTCCTCGCCGCCCAGGTACTTCTCGAGCAGCTCCTCGTCGGTCTCGGCGACGGCCTCCACGAGCTGGGCACGGTACTGCTCAGCCTTCTCCTGGAGGTCGGCCGGGATCTCCTCGACCTCGTACTCCTCGCCCATCTTGGTGTCGCCGCGCCACGTGAGCGCCTTCATCTCGACCAGGTCGACGACGCCCTCGAAGTCGTTCTCAGCACCGATGGGGAGCTGGATGACGAGCGGCTTCGCCTTGAGGCGGTTGATGATCGTGTCGACGGTGAAGTAGAAGTCCGCACCGAGCTTGTCCATCTTGTTGACGAAGCAGATACGCGGGACGTCGTACTTGTCCGCCTGCCGCCACACCGTCTCGGACTGGGGCTCGACACCCTCCTTGCCGTCGAAAACGGCAACCGCGCCGTCGAGCACGCGGAGCGACCGCTCCACCTCGACCGTGAAGTCGACGTGGCCCGGCGTGTCGATGATGTTGATCTGGTTGTTCTTCCAGTAGCAGGTCGTCGCGGCGGACGTGATCGTGATGCCGCGCTCCTGCTCCTGCTCCATCCAGTCCATCGTCGACGCACCGTCGTGCGTCTCACCGATCTTGTAGTTCACACCCGTGTAGAACAGGATGCGCTCGGTCGTCGTGGTCTTTCCGGCATCGATGTGGGCCATGATGCCGATGTTGCGGACCTTGTTCAGGTCGGTCAGCACGTCGAGTGCCACGGTGTCTTACCCCTTGGTCTAAAGGTGGGCTTGGGGGCCGGCGGTTATGCATCCACCGACGGCCCCGGGGGTCACCCGGGGCCGCTCGGAAGCTACTACCAGCGGTAGTGCGCGAAGGCCTTGTTGGAGTCGGCCATCTTGTGCATGTCCTCGCGGCGCTTGACCGCGGCACCGAGACCGTTCGACGCGTCGAGGATCTCGTTCATGAGACGCTCGGTCATCGTCTTCTCGCGGCGAGCGCGGGAGAAGTCGGTGAGCCAGCGGAGCGCGAGCGTGGTGGCGCGCGTCGGGCGCACGTCGACCGGCACCTGGTAGGTGGCGCCACCGACACGGCGGGAGCGCACCTCGAGAGCCGGACGGACGTTGTCGAGCGCGCGCTTGAGCACCACGACAGGGTCGCCGTCGGTCTTGGCACGGACGCCCTCGAGGGCGCCGTAGACGATCGCCTCGGCGGTCGACTTCTTGCCGTCGAGCAGGACCTTGTTGATCAGCTGCGTGACAACCGGGGACCCGTAGACCGGGTCGACGATGAGCGGCCGCTTCGGGGCCGGACCCTTGCGGGGCATCAGCTCTTCTCCTTCTTGGCGCCGTAACGAGACCGAGCCTGCTTGCGGCCCTTCACGCCCTGCGTGTCGAGCGCGCCGCGGACGATCTTGTAGCGGACACCGGGAAGGTCCTTCACACGGCCGCCGCGCACGAGCACGATGGAGTGCTCCTGCAGGTTGTGGCCGACACCGGGGATGTACGCGGTGACCTCGACCTGCGAGGAGAGCTTCACACGGGCGACCTTGCGGAGGGCCGAGTTCGGCTTCTTGGGGGTGGTGGTGTACACACGGGTGCACACGCCGCGCCGCTGGGGGGAGCCCTTGAGGGCCGGGGTCTTCGACTTCCCGGCCTTCGAGGTCCGCCCCTTGCGGACGAGCTGCTGGATCGTAGGCACTACGTCTCCGTCGTCTTCTTGAGCTTCGGCGACGCCCTGCCGGCGTCCCCGTCAATGGTTCTGGCTTGTGCGTGCCGATCGCATGCGGCACCCACAGCCCCGCACGGGGACTGCTACGCCACTTACCACCGGCTCGATGGCCCGGCTCCACCCATCAAGGCACGACGTGCCTCGGGAGGTTCTTGCCGGGGCGCCCACGCACTCACATCGGCCGCTTCCGAAGCCACCTTGCGGCGGCCTTCAAGAGGTGCGGCCCGACGGCGCAGGCACGGATTCCTAGGTTACCCGCGTGTCTACGGGGGGTCAAAACGAATCGGGTGTGAGATGCACCCGAAAACCGCCAAGTAGAGCGCCTGCCCGGCCGCCGCACGGGACGAACCCGTGCGGAGCAGGACAGGCGCTCTACCTGACGGTCAGAGGATCAGGTCAGCGGAAGTCGCCGAGGTCCAGGTCCTCCAGCGGGATCGCCTCGCCCGAACCCATACCGAGGGTCGGGAAGTCGATCTCGTCGTAGCCGAAGCTCGGGTAGAGCTCGGCCTTGGCCTGCTCGGTGGGCTCCACCTCGACGTTGCGGTAACGGGGCAGACCCGTACCGGCCGGGATGAGCTTACCGATGATGACGTTCTCCTTGAGGCCCAGCAGCGGGTCACGGCGACCGCTCATCGACGCCTCGGTGAGCACCCGGGTGGTCTCCTGGAAGGAGGCCGCCGAGAGCCACGAGTCGGTGGCGAGCGAGGCCTTCGTGATACCCATCAGCTCCGGACGGCCGGCGGCCGGCTGGCCACCCTCCGACACGGCCTTGCGGTTGGCGTCCTCGAAGCGCATGCGCTCCGCGAGCTCACCCGGCAGCAGCTGCGAGTCACCCGAGTCGAGCACGGTCACGCGACGCAGCATCTGCCGCACGATGACCTCGATGTGCTTGTCGTGGATGTCCACACCCTGGCTGCGGTAGGTCTCCTGGACCTGGTCCACCAGGTGCGTCTGCGTGGCACGGGGGCCGAGGATGCGCAGCACCTTCTTCGGGTCGACGGCGCCCTGGACGAGCTGGGTACCGACCGTCACGTGGTCGCCGTCCGCGATCTTCAGACGGGCACGCTTGGTGACCGGGTACTTGATCTCCTCGCCACCGTCGTCCGGCGTCAGCACGAGGTGACGCGTCCGCTCGGTGTCCTCGATCGTCACGCGACCCGTGTACTCCGCGATGGGCGCCTCACCCTTGGGGGTGCGGGCCTCGAAGAGCTCGGTGACACGCGGGAGACCCTGCGTGATGTCCTCGGCGGCAGCCACACCACCGGTGTGGAAGGTACGCATCGTCAGCTGCGTGCCCGGCTCACCGATCGACTGCGCCGCGATGATGCCGACGGCCTCGCCGATGTCCACGAGCAGACCCGTGGCCAGGGAGCGGCCGTAGCACTTGGCGCAGGTACCGACGCGGGACTCGCACGTCAGGACCGAACGGACCTTGACGTTCTCGATGCCCGCGGCGATGACCTGGTCGATGATGACGTCGCCGGCGTCCGACCCGGCGGTCGCGATGACGTTGCCGTCGGCGTCCACCACGTCGGTCGCGAAGGTACGCGAGTAGATGCTGGTCTCGACGCGGTCGTCCGGGACGAGCGAGCCGTCCGCGAGCTTCTCCGCGACCGGCAGCGTGAGGCCACGCTCGGTACCGCAGTCCTCCTCGCGGATGATGACGTCCTGCGAGACGTCCACCAGACGACGGGTCAGGTAACCCGAGTCCGCCGTACGGAGGGCCGTGTCGGCCAGACCCTTGCGGGCACCGTGCGTCGCGATGAAGTACTCGAGGACGGACAGGCCCTCACGGTAGTTGGACTTGATCGGACGAGGGATGATCTCGCCCTTCGGGTTCGCCACCAGACCGCGCATACCGGCGATCTGACGAACCTGCATCCAGTTACCACGAGCACCCGAGCCCACCATGCGCATGACGGTGTTCCGCGCGTTGCTCTCGAGGTTGACCCGCATGGCCGACGCGACCTTGTCGGTCGCCTGCGTCCAGATCTCGATGAGCTCCTGACGGCGCTCGTCGTCGGTGATCAGACCCTTGTCGAACTGCTGCTGGACCTTGAGGGCCCGAGCCTCGTGCTCGTCGAGGATCTCGCCCTTGACGGTCGGCGCGGCGACGTCCGAGATGGCGATCGTGACACCGGAACGCGTGGCCCAGCGGTAGCCGGCGTCCTTCAGCGCGTCCAGCGCCGCGGCCACCTCCACCTTCGGGTAGCGCTCGGCGAGGTCGTTGACGATCGTCGACAGCCGCTTCTTGTCGGCCACACCGTTCTCGTACGGGTAGTCGACGGGCAGCGTCTCGTTGAACAGGTACCGGCCGAGGGTGGTGTCGAACAGGAGCTGCTGCCCCTGCTCCCAGCCCTCGGGAGCCTCGAAGTCCTTCAGCGGCGGCACCAGGTCGGACATCCGCAGCCGGATCTTGGCGTTGATGTCCAGCTCGCCCCGGTCGAAGGCCATGATGGCCTCGGCCACGGAACCGAACGCACGCCCCTCGCCCACGGCGCCCGGACGGTCGCTCGTGAGGTGGTGCAGACCGATGATCATGTCCTGCGAGGGCATGGTCACCGGACGACCGTCCGACGGCTTGAGGATGTTGTTGCTCGAGAGCATGAGGATGCGGGCCTCGGCCTGCGCCTCGGCGCTCAGCGGCAGGTGCACGGCCATCTGGTCACCGTCGAAGTCGGCGTTGAACGCGCCGCAGACGAGCGGGTGCAGGTGGATGGCCTTGCCCTCGACGAGCTGCGGCTCGAACGCCTGGATGCCCAGACGGTGCAGCGTCGGCGCACGGTTCAGGAGCACCGGGTGCTCCGTGATGACCTCTTCGAGCACGTCCCAGACCACGGGGCGGGTGCGCTCGACCATGCGCTTGGCGCTCTTGATGTTCTGTGCGTGGTTCAGCTCCACGAGCCGCTTCATGACGAACGGCTTGAACAGCTCGAGCGCCATCTGCTTGGGCAGACCGCACTGGTGCAGCTTGAGCTGCGGGCCGACCACGATGACCGAACGGCCCGAGTAGTCGACGCGCTTGCCGAGCAGGTTCTGGCGGAACCGGCCCTGCTTGCCCTTGAGCATGTCGGAGATCGACTTCAGCGGACGGTTGCCCGGGCCCGTCACCGGGCGACCACGACGGCCGTTGTCGAACAGCGAGTCGACGGCCTCCTGGAGCATCCGCTTCTCGTTGTTGACGATGATCTCCGGCGCGCCCAGGTCCAGGAGCCGCTTGAGGCGGTTGTTCCGGTTGATGACGCGGCGGTACAGGTCGTTCAGGTCCGACGTCGCGAACCGGCCACCGTCGAGCTGCACCATCGGGCGCAGGTCCGGCGGGATGACCGGGACGGCGTCGAGCACCATCGCCGTGGGCGAGTTGGTGGTCGTCAGGAACGCGTTCACGACCTTGAGGCGCTTGAGGGCGCGGGTCTTGCGCTGGCCCTTGCCCGAGCGGATGGTCTCGCGCAGCGACTCGGCCTCGGCGTCCAGGTCGAAGTTCTGCAGGCGCTGCTGGATCGCGTTCGCGCCCATCGCACCCTCGAAGTAGGTGCCGTAGCGGTCCTGGAGCTGGCGGTACAGCATCTCGTCGCCCTCGAGGTCGGCGACCTTGAGGTTCTTGAACCGGTCCCAGACCTGCTCGAGGCGGTCCAGCTCCTGGTCCGCGCGCTTGCGCAGCTGAGCCATCTCGCGCTCGGCGGAGTCACGCACCTTGCGGCGCGCGTCGGCCTTGGCACCCTCGGCCTCGAGCTCGGCCAGGTCGGCCTCGAGCTTCTGGGCGCGGGTGTTGATGTCGTTGTCCCGGCGGTCGGAGATCTCCTTCTTCTCGAGATCGATCTCGTTCTGCAGGTTGGGCAGGTCCTCCTGGCGGGCCTCGTCGTCGACCGACGTGATCATGTAGGCCGCGAAGTAGATGACCTTCTCCAGGTCCTTCGGTGCCAGGTCCAGCAGGTAGCCCAGACGGGACGGCACACCCTTGAAGAACCAGATGTGCGTGACGGGGGCGGCGAGCTCGATGTGGCCCATGCGCTCACGGCGCACCTTGGAGCGCGTGACCTCCACACCACAGCGCTCGCAGATGATGCCCTTGAAGCGCACGCGCTTGTACTTGCCGCAGTAGCACTCCCAGTCGCGGGTCGGACCGAAGATCTTCTCGCAGAAGAGCCCGTCCTTCTCCGGCTTGAGGGTGCGGTAGTTGATGGTCTCTGGCTTCTTGACCTCACCGTGCGACCAGGCACGGATGTCCTCGGCCGTGGCGAGGCCGATACGCAGCTCGTCGAAGACGTTGACGTCGAGCAAGATGTCCTACTTCCTGAAGTTCTCGAAAATCCTCGGGGTGTCCAGGTCCGCGCCCGGTGCACGGGCGCGGCCTGGTATCAGATCTCGTCGACGCTGGAGGCGGCGTTCGGCCGCCGCGAGAGGTCGATGCCGAGCTCCTCAGCGGCGCGGTACACCTCGTCGTCGGACTCCTTCATCTCGATGGAGACACCGTCGCTCGAGAGCACCTCGACGTTCAGGCACAGCGACTGCATCTCCTTGAGAAGCACCTTGAAGGACTCCGGGATACCCGAGTCGGGGATGTTCTCGCCCTTGACGATCGCCTCGTAGACCTTGACACGGCCCGGGACGTCGTCGGACTTGATGGTGAGCAGCTCCTGGAGCGTGTACGCGGCGCCGTACGCCTCGAGAGCCCAGACCTCCATCTCACCGAAACGCTGACCACCGAACTGCGCCTTACCACCCAGCGGCTGCTGCGTGATCATCGAGTACGGACCGGTCGAGCGCGCGTGGATCTTGTCGTCGACCAGGTGGTGCAGCTTCAGGATGTACATGTAGCCGGTGGAGACGGGCTCCGGGAACGGCTCGCCGGAGCGGCCGTCGAAGAGCTGCGCCTTGCCGTCCTGGTTGACCATGCGCTGACCGTCACGGTTCGGCAGGGTCGCACCGAAGAGACCGCGGAGCGCGACCTCCTCCAGACCGTCGAACACCGGGGTGGCGACGGGGCGGCTCGGCTCGCTCTTGTGCGCGACCTCGGGAAGGCTCTCCAGCCACTCCCCGCCCTTGTCCTCCGCGAGGGAGACGTCCCAGCCCTGCTTGGCGATCCACCCGAGGTGGGTCTCCAGCACCTGGCCCACGTTCATGCGGCCCGGCACACCCAGCGGGTTCAGGATGACGTCGACCGGCGTGCCGTCCTCGAGGAACGGCATGTCCTCCTGCGGGAGGATCTTCGAGATGACGCCCTTGTTGCCGTGGCGGCCGGCCAGCTTGTCACCGACGGTGATCTTGCGGCGCTGCGCGATGTAGACGCGCACCAGCTGGTTCACGCCGGCGGGCAGCTCGTCGCCGTCCTCCCGGTTGAACTCGCGCACCGCGATGACCGTGCCCTGCTCGCCGTGGGGCACCTTGAGCGAGGTGTCGCGCACCTCGCGCGCCTTCTCGCCGAAGATCGCCCGCAGCAGGCGCTCCTCCGGGGTCAGCTCGGTCTCACCCTTGGGGGTGACCTTGCCGACCAGGATGTCGCCGGCGCCGACCTCGGCACCGATGCGGATCACGCCGCGCTCGTCGAGGTCCGCGAGGACCTCCTCCGAGACGTTGGGGATGTCCCGCGTGATCTCCTCGGGGCCCAGCTTGGTGTCGCGGGCGTCGACCTCGTGCTCCTCGATGTGGATCGAGGAGAGGACGTCGTCCTCCACGAGGCGCTGCGACAGGATGATCGCGTCCTCGTAGTTGTGGCCCTCCCACGACATGAACGCGACCAGCAGGTTGCGGCCGAGCGCGAGCTCGCCCTCGTCCGTCGCCGGGCCGTCCGCGAGCACGGAGCCGACCTCGACCCGCGCACCCTCGTCGACCAGCACGCGCTGGTTGTAGCTCGTGCCCTGGTTGGAGCGCACGAACTTGTGCACGCGGTACGAGCCCGTCGTGCCGTCGTCGTTCGCCACTAGCACCAGGTCGGCCGAGACCTCGGTGACCACACCGGGCTTGGTCGCCACGATGACGTCGCCGGCGTCGACCGCCGCACGGCGCTCCATGCCGGTGCCGACCACGGGGGCCTCGGACCGCACCAGCGGCACGGCCTGGCGCTGCATGTTCGCACCCATGAGGGCGCGGTTGGCGTCGTCGTGCTCGAGGAACGGGATCAGGGCCGTCGCGACCGACACCATCTGGCGCGGCGAGATGTCCATGTAGTCGACCTCGGCGCCCGGGATGTCGTTGGTCTCGCCACCCTTCGTGCGGACCAGGACGCGGTCGAGGACGAACGTGCCGTCCTCGAGCAGCGGCGTGTTGGCCTGCGCGATGATGTAGCGGTCCTCGTCATCGGCCGTGAGGTAGTCGATGTTGTCGGTGACCTTGCCGTTCTCGACCCGGCGGTACGGCGTCTCGATGAAGCCGAACGGGTTGATGCGACCGAACGACGCGAGCGAACCGATCAGACCGATGTTCGGACCCTCAGGGGTCTCGATCGGGCACATGCGGCCGTAGTGCGACGGGTGGACGTCACGGACCTCCATGCCGGCGCGGTCGCGCGACAGACCACCCGGGCCCAGCGCGTTCAGACGACGCTTGTGCGTCAGACCGGCGAGCGGGTTGTTCTGGTCCATGAACTGCGACAGCTGCGAGGTGCCGAAGAACTCACGGATCGACGCGACGACCGGACGGATGTTGATCAGCGTCTGCGGCGTGATGGCCTCGACGTCCTGCGTGGTCATGCGCTCGCGAACCACGCGCTCCATGCGGGACAGACCCGTGCGCACCTGGTTCTGGATGAGCTCGCCCACGGCGCGGATACGGCGGTTGCCAAAGTGGTCGATGTCGTCGACCTCGACGCGCACCTCGACGGGCTGCCCGTTGCGGACGCCGTCCATGGTGGTCTTGTCCGCGTGCAGCGACGCGAGGTACTTGATCGTGGCCACGACGTCGGTCAGCGACAGCGTGGACTCGGCCAGCTCCGCGTCGACACCCAGCTTCTTGTTCGCCTTGTAGCGGCCGACCTTCGCGAGGTCGTAGCGCTTCGGGTTGAAGTAGAAGTTCTCCAGCAGCGCGCGACCGGCCTCGACCGTCGGCGGCTCACCCGGGCGGATCTTGCGGTACAGGTCGACCAGGGCCTCGTCCTCGGTGTGGACGTGGTCCTTCTCGAGGGTGTCGAGCACCGACGGGAACTCGGCGAACTGCTCGCGGATCTCCGACTCGGTCATGCCGAGGGCCTTGAGGAGCACCGTGACGGACTGCTTGCGCTTGCGGTCGACGCGGACGCCGACGGCGTCGCGCTTGTCGATCTCGAACTCCAGCCAGGCACCGCGCGACGGGATGATCTTCGCGGAGAAGACGTCCTTGTCGCTGGTCTTGTCCGGGGTGCGCTCGAAGTACACGCCCGGCGAACGCACCAGCTGCGAGACGACGACGCGCTCGGTGCCGTTGATGATGAAGGTGCCGCGCGCCGTCATGAGCGGGAAGTCGCCCATGAAGACCGTCTGGCTCTTGATCTCACCGGTGGTGTAGTTGACGAACTCCGCGGTGACGAACAGCGGGGCCGCGTAGGTGAAGTCCTTCTCCTTGCACTCGTCCGCCGTGTACTTCGGCGGCTCGAAGCGGTGGTTCGAGAAGGAGAGGGACATCGAGGAGCCGAAGTCCTCGATCGGGGAGATCTCCTCGAAGATCTCTTCCAGTCCGGAGGTTTCCGGGACATCATTACGACCAGCCGCCTTGGCAGTTTCTACCCTGCCCTGCCAGGCTGGGTTACCAAGAAGCCAGTCGAAGCTCTCGGTCTGCAGGCCAAGCAGGTCGGGGACCTCGAGTGGCTCATAGATCTTTGCGAAGGAAACGCGACGGGAAGCGGTACGGTTCGCAATGGCTTCGGCGGACGGAGCTGAAGGGGTGCGCGAGGCAGCCAAGAGGGGTCCTTCCCTGCAGTTCGGGTGAACGCTGTACGCTCTGCGGTGCTGCAGGATGCTCTGCCGGATTCACCGGTCACCGGTGGGCATCCCCTGAGTGGGGATGCGACCAGGACTTTCGGGAAGCAGGGGGAGGCGTCGAGGGCACACGCGGGCGCAAAGCGCTAGCATACCTATCTGGTTCTAGTATGTCCAGTCGCCCTAGGTCCTGCACGTCGAGACTGTGGGAATCCTCGAATCGTTGCGTATCCGCACTGCCGCGGCGTGGCGGCTGGACGAGGCGGCGCTCGGGCGGTTCAACGGGTCGGCCGCGGGTGATATTCCCGCGTGACCTCGCCGAATCCGGACACGCGAGAGGCCCGCACCCCGAGGGGTGCGGGCCTCTGCAGTCGGCGGACGGTCGCCCGGGACGAGCCCGGGCGGCCGTCACACCAGCCCGAAGGCGGTGATGCCTGAGGTCACTTGAGGGTGACGGTGGCGCCGGCGCCCTCCAGGGCAGCCTTCGCCTTCTCGGCGGCGTCCTTGTCGGCGCCCTCGAGAACCGGCTTCGGCGCGCCGTCGACCAGGTCCTTGGCCTCCTTGAGACCGAGGGACGTGAGCGCGCGCACCTCCTTGATGACCTGGATCTTCTTGTCGCCGGCAGCCTCGAGGATGACGTCGAACTCGGTCTTCTCCTCCACGGCCTCAGCGGCAGCGGCGGCCGGGCCGGCAACGGCAGCGGCGACCGGAGCAGCGGCGGTGACGTCGAACTTCTCCTCGAAGGCCTTCACGAAGTCGGAGAGCTCGATGAGCGTGAGCTCCTCGAAGGCGGACAGGAGCTCGTCGGTGGAGAGCTTCGCCATGATGGCGTTCCTTTCAGTTGGCGCTTCGCGGGCCGGTGCCGGCCCGCGAGAAGCAGGGGGGTGTGAACTGGCGCTGCCACCTGATCAGGCGGCAGCACCCTCCGATTCCTGCTTCTGACGCAGGGCATCGATGGCACGGGCGACCTGGGCGGGCTTGGCGGTGAAGGCGTAAGCAGCACGCGTCAGCGTGGCCTTCAGACCGCCGGCCACCTTGGCCAGCAGAACCTCGCGGGACTCGAGGTCCGCGAGCTTCGTGATCTCCGCGCTGGACATCGGGCGGCCGTCGAGCACGCCGCCCTTGATGACCAGTGCGGGGTTCGCCTTGGCGAAGTCACGCAGACCCTTCGCAGCCTCGACCGGGTCCCCGGTCACGAATGCGATGGCGGACGGGCCCTTCAGGTCGGCGTCGAGACCCTCGACACCGGCCTCCTTGGCCGCGATCCCCGTCAGCGTGTTCTTCACCACGGCGTAGGTTGCGTTGCCGCTGAGCGACCGACGCAGCTCCTTGAGCTGCGCGACGGTGAGCCCGCGGTACTCGGTCAGCACGGCTGCGCTCGAGTCGCGGAACTTGTCCGCGAGCTCTGCGACAGCGGCTGCCTTGTCCGGCCTCGCCATGGCAATCCTTCCGGTGGTGGTACCACCGTCCCCGGAGGCATGAGCCTCGGGCGTTGCCCCGGAACGAGAAAAAGAGCCCCGGCGCAGGCGCACGGGGCTCGGTTCGTGCGGGAGACCCGCACTCGAGTTCGTCACCTGCGCAGGCCCCCGCTCTCAGCGGGACTTCGGTCTTCTTCCGCCCTGTGCTCTGACAAGCAGAGTGCTCTTGCGAGCGGGCAGCGTCGGACGACCGGCGGTCTTGGGTTACCCGAGAACTATACATGGCTCCGCGCGTAGGGCCGCACGCAGCGAGCGGTGGCCTGCGCCACACGGCGGACGACGCCGTTCGCGCGCAGCCCGCCGACCGCGGTCCGCCGGCCGTCACCGGCCCAGGCCCTCCAGGGACGCGAAGCACACGAGCGGCACCGGCTCGGGCTCGTCCGCGAGCGCCGCGGCGAGCGCGGCCTCGGGGTCGTCCGTGGCGCGCAGGTGGGCGTGGAACCGGGGCATCACGCGGGCGGCGACGGCGTCCGAGAGCGGGGCGACGGCGGCGACGACGGCGCGGGCGCCGAGCCGCAGGAGCACGGAGGACAGGCCGAGCACCTCGCCGCCGACCACCTGGGACGAGCCGCCGACCTCGCAGGCCGAGAGGACCAGGACGGATCCGGGGAGCCGTGTGCCGTCGAGCTCGTGGGCGAACAGCGGGCCGTCGGCGAGGTCGACGAAGGCGAAGAGCGGGTTGTCGGCGTCGTGCCTGCCGTGGGTGGCCAGGTGCACGATGTCGTGGGTGGCGAGCACGGCCCGGACCGTCGCCGTCGTGGCGGCCGCGCCGGTGAGGACCGTGGCTCCCGGCCATACCGCGCCGACGGCCCGTACCTCGCTCGCGCCGAGGGCGACGCCGGGGCCGTACGCGGCCAGCAGCCGGTGCCTGCGCCCCGGCCGGGGGTGGGCCCGGCCGCGCGCCATGTAGGACCGGACGGTCGTGCGGCGGCCGTGCCGGGACGGGAGTGCCGTCCAGGGCACGCTGAGCAGGGGCTCCCGGCCCACGACGTACAGCGGGCCGTCGGCGTGCATCGGCACGGCGAGGAGCCGGTCGAGCGCGTCGAGGTTGCGTCTCAGGGAGCGGCGGGCGGCGTCGCGCAGCGCCGGTGGGACGTGCTCGTTGGCGCACGCCCCGAAGTCCGCGCGGACGCGCAGCGCCCGTTCGGTGACCTCGGCGAGCGGTCCGAGGTCGACGGTGCGCGCGCCGTGCGCGTCGACGCGGACGCAGCGCAGCACGCCGTCGAGCACCAGGTAGTTGGCGACGACGGCGCCGTCGTCGCGGGCGGCGAGCAGCTCGCGGACCTCGGTGGTGGTGGCCGGGCGGTCCTCGGCCACGTCGTCCTCGGCGCCGGTGCGGTGCCAGGCGCGTTCGCGTGCGGTCGCGAGGAGCCTGCGCGACCGCTCGAACAGGTGGGCGCGTTCCGCGGCGCTGTCCTGGTCGGTGAGGGTGCGGGCCCGGACGACGAGCCCGCGGGCCTCGGTGACGAGCGCTCCGACCGCGGGCTCGTCCGGCGCGACGGTGCCACCCATCCCGGCGAACGTGGTCCGGCCGCGTTCGAGCGCCTCGAAGAGCCAGTCCGGCCGGCCGGTCCGCAGGGCGGCCTCGACGTCGGTCCGCTGCAGGTCCACGCCGTGCGCCGCGGCCGCGGTGACGGACTCGACCGAGCCGAGCCCCACGCGATGGTCCGCGAGCAGCTCGAGTCCCGTGCGCACCGCCTCGATGCCGGCCGCCCGGTCGCCCGACGCGAACGCGAGCTGCGCGAGGACGGTCTGCCGCTGGATCCGGGTGGACAGCGGGGCGTCGGCCATGCCGGCGGGAAGGTTGTCGAGCACGGTGCGCGCGGCGGCGACGTCGCCGGCCAGGAGGTACCAGTGCGCGGCGACGAACCGCGCCGTCAGGCCGGGGCGCTGCCCGAGCAGGGGGTCCACCTCGTCGCCCGCCTCGGCGGCCTGGATGGCCTGTTCGGCACGGCGCCGGGCGTCGTCGGGGACGGGGGCCTCACCGCGGCGGATCGGCAGGAGGATCGCCTCCAGCTCGGCGACGCGCGCGACGGCGGCACGCTGTGGGTGGCCGACGCCGGCGTAGTAGCGCCGGGCGAAGGCCGCCGCCGTCCGCGCCTCGTCCCACCGGTGCAGCGCCATGAGGCAGCGCGCGCGGAAGTACTCGGCCTCGGCGCGATGGTGCGCGCGGCCCGGGACCACCATGCGGGAGATCGCCTGCGTGAGGACCTGCTCGGCGTCCTCGAGCAGCCCCGCCTCGTAGAGGACGGCGCCGCGGCCGATGTCGAGCACGCCGTCGGCGCGTTCCGGGTCGACGGCGCGGGCGGCGGCCATGGCCTGCAGCGCGCCCGGCAGGTCGCCGAGCGCGTACCGCACGAACCCGGTGTTGTGCAGGGCGAGGGAGGCGATCCCGGGCAGGTCGGCCAGCCCCGCGGCCTCGTGGCAGGCGTCGAAGTCGGCGAGCGCCGCGTCCAGCCGGCCGAGCTCGATGGCGGCCGCGCCCCGGTTGAGCAGCGCCGTCGCGTAGTCGCGTGCGGTGAGCTGGTCCGCGACCGCGAGCACCCGGTTGAAGGCGGCCACGGCGTCGGTGAGCCGGCCGGAGCGCTGCAGCAGCAGGCCACGGTTTCCGTCGACGACGGCGGCGAGCCGCCTGCGGATTCGTGGCGGGGCGGCGTCGGCGCGGGCGTCGGCGTCGCCGAGGAGGGCGAGCGGCTTGTCCAGCGTGTCCTCGACGGCGTGGACGGCGACGGCCTCCCCCGCCAGGGAACGGACCATGCCCTCGGCCCAGCGTTCGCGGTCCGCGGGACCGAGCGCGCCGAGGTCCACGACCCGGAGCCGGTCGAGCACGTCCCGGAACCGCAGCAGGGCGTCGCCGGGCCGCGACCGGGAGTTGAGCTCCCGCGCGGCCAGCAGCTCCGCCTCCAGTTCCGGCCACATACCTGCCCCCTCGCCTCACCGGGCCCCACGGGGGCGCCGGGCGGGCCACGATAGCGGGGCACGGGGTGGCCTGTCATCGCCCGGAGCAACCGCGCAGGTCAGGGGTTCGGTGGGTGAGGCCGACGGGATCAGCCCGCGGCGAGGCCTTCGACCGAGCTGAAGCAGACGAGCGGCACCGGCTCGGCGACGTCGCGGAGCGCGGCCGCGAGCGCCGCCTCCGGGTCGTCGGTCTCGCGCAGGTGGGCGTGCAGGCGGGGCATGACGCGGGCTGCGAGTTCGTCGGAGAGCTTGGCGACGGATGCGATGACGGCGCGTGCGCCCAGGCGCAGGAGCACCGACGTGAGGCCCAGGAGCTCGCCGCCGAGCACCTGGGACGAACCGCCCACCTCGCACGACGACAGGATGACCACCGAGCCGGGCAGCGGTGTGCCGTCGAGCTCGTGGGCGAACAGCGGGCCGTCTACGAGGTCGATGCTCGCGAAGAGGGGGTTGTCGGCGTCGTGCTGGCCGTGGGTGGCCAGGTGCACGACGTCGTGGGTGGCAAGGGCGGTGCGGACCTGCTCGGTGACGGCGTCCTTGCCGGTCAGCACGGTCGCGCCGGGCCACTGCTGCCCGACGGCGCGGGCCTCGGCCGCGCCGTGCCGCACACCGGGGCCGGCCGCGGCGAGCAGCTTGCGCTCACCTGTAGGCCGCGCGTGCGTGCGGCCGCGCGCGACGTACGAGTTCACGGAGGTGCGCAGCCCGCCCCGGGACGGGAGTGCCGCCCACGGCACGCTGAGCAGCGGCTCCCGGGCGACCACGTAGAGGTCGCCGTCGGCGTGCAGGGGTGCGAGCAGGACGGTGTCGAGCGCCTTGAGGTTGCGCGCCAGCGACGCCGTCGCAGCGGCGCGCAGGGGTGCCGGGATCAGGTCGTTGGCGGCCATGGCGAAGTCGGCGGAGAGGCGGCGGACCCGCTCGATCACGTCGTCGGCCGGGCCGATGTCGACGGTGGTGACGCCAGCGGCATCGACGCGGACGCAGCGCAGGACGTCGTCGATGACGAGGAAGCTCGCCACGACGGATCCGTTGCTACCCGCTGCCAGGACGCCGCGCACCTCGCGAGCGGTGGCCGGACGCTGCACGGCGCCCGCGTTGCCGGCGTGCCGCCAGGAGCGTTCCCGGACCTCACCCTGGATGCGACTCGCACGGCGGGTGAGCCGCTCGCGTTCCTTCGACTCCCCCGCACCGAGTTCTCGCGCCCTGGCCAGCAGTCCGCGTGCCTCGGTCAGGAGAGCCGCCGCCTCGGGATCGTCGGGCGGGGTGACTCGGCCCGCGCCGGCGAACGTCGCGCGGCCACGTTCCAGCGCGTCGAACAGCACCGCGGGCCTGCCGGTGCGCACCGCCGCCTCGACGTCCACGCGGGTCAGGTCGACGCCGTGCGCGGCGGCGGCCGTGACCGACTCGACCGAACCGAGCCTGCTGCGATGGTCGGCGAGCAACCCGAGGCCTGATCGGACGGCGCGCAGGCCTCTGGCGCGATCGTCGGTCGCGAACGCGAGCTCCGCCTGGACGGTGTAGTGCTGGACCCGCATGGTGAGCGGCGCACTGAACATGCCACGGGGTAGCTCGGCGAGCACGCCGCGGGCCGCGTCGAGGTCGCCCGCCAGGACGAGCCACCGGGCGGCGACCAGCCGGGCCGCATGTCCCGGGTGGTAGCCGAGCGTCGGGCCGGCGGCGTCGCCGGCCGCGGCGACGGTCATCGCCTCTCTGGCCCCGCGACGGGCAATCGCTCGTGACGGCCCGCCGGACAGCCGCACGGCCTCCGTGAGCGACGCCTCGAGCTCGAGGACCCGGGCCAGGGCGGCCATCGACCGTTGCCCGCCACGTTCGAACCGGCGACGCGCCTGGGCTGCCTGGGCACGCGCGTCGTCGAAGCGTAGGAGCCCCATCAAGGCCCTCGCTCTGAACCACTCCGACTCGGCGTGCTCGAGCCGGAGGACCGCGCGCGACAGCCTTACCGCGGCGGTGGCCAGCAGTTGTTCAGCCTCCGCCAGCAGTCCGCTCTCGAAGAGCACCTCGGCGCGTCCCAGTTCCGGGATGCCGTCGTCCCACTCCGGGTCGGCGTCCACGGCCCGTTCCATCGACTCCAGCGCGCCGGGCAGGTTGCCCAGGGTGTATCTGGCGTACCCGATGTTGTGCAACGCGAACGCAATGTACTGGGAGTGACCCAGCGCGGCCGCGTGCTCGTGAGCCGCCTCGTAGTCGCTCAGCGCGTCGGAGAAGTCCCCGAGCTCGCTGTAGACGGCCCCGCGATTGAGGAAGGTGGTGGCGAGGTCGCGGTGCCCCACAAGATCCGCGGCCCGCAGAGCTTGTGTCAGATTCCAGAGGGCCTGCTTCGGTTGCCCTGCTCGCGAGTAAAGGACCCCTCGCTGGACGAACACGAGGCTCGCCATCGAGGGGTCTGGGACCGCGCGCTCGATCTCCGCCGCTCGGTCACAGAGCGCGAGAGCATCGCCCAGGGACCCTGCCAGGGCATGGACAGGGTTCGACAGCCCCAGGAAGCTCCGCACCATCAATTCGGCCCATTGCGCCTGGTCCGCCGGTTCGAGCCCGTCGGGGTCGAATTCCTCCAGGTCCGCGAGGAGCACACGAAAATCCGCCTCCGCGGCTGACCACTTCGCGCGTGCGTGCAGATCCCGAGCGACGTCCAGACGCTCGAACAATCGCGTCCACGGGCTGGTGCGAGTGGTCGCCTCCACGCTTACCTCGTCATCGTCAGTGCGGGATCGGCAGTCCCGTCGCCTGGTGTGCAGCCTCCCATGCCGCGGCAACCCGATTGGTAGGACTCTCCGCGATACGGGCGTTCAGCAGGTGCTGGGCCAGCTCCCCCGCCAGGACAGGCGAGGAGAACGAGGTTCCGCTCCATGTCGCGAAACCTCCGGTGAAGTCGTCCGGGTCCACCGACTCGCGACCCCCAGCGGATACCTCCTGGGGCTCCAGCGCACCGTCGGCGGTCACCGGCATGGTGCTGTGCACGTTGGTGCCGGGACGCACGCTGGTCACCCACGGGCCGTCGTTGGCGAAGTCTGCGAGCGTGCCGTTCGGGTTAGCGGCGGTCACGACCAGCAGCGGCGTGTAGTCGGCGCGCAGGTCGGCAGGCTCCAGCGGCTCGGCACGGCCGTCGACCCGGCGCACATGGGGCGCCCAGGCCGCGGGGAACACCGGCTGCTCGCCGCCGTCATTGCCGGCGGACACGACGACGAGAACTCCGGCCCGCCGCAGGTCTCGCAGGGAACCGCGCAGCACGCCCTCGTAGTCGTCGTCGAGCAACTCCGGCTGGAAACCGAGGGCCAGCACCACGACGTCGACCGGGGTATAGCCCGGAACGCCCGAGAGCCCGCGCAGGTGGTACTCCAGAAGCCGCTCCAGCGAGCGGACGAGGTCCCACTCGCGAACTTCGCCGTCGGTGTACATGACGCGGACAGGCAGGATCGCGGCATCCGGGCACATCTGGTGCACCACCCCCGCGATGAAGGTCCCGTGTCCCACGTAGGGCGCGAGGTCGGTGGCCGGCTCATGACCCGACACGGGTTCGTCCTCGGTGAATGTACCGATCGGGCTCCCGTCGATCTGAGCGTCACGAATGACGACGTGCGAGCCGTCGAACCACGGATGAGCACCGATCCCGGTGTCGACCAGGGCGACCACAGGGCGCTGCACGCCGTCGGCCGAGACCCATGGCACGGGCCCGGCCGCAAGGACTCGCTTCGGCACCGGTCCGACGTGCAGAGACGGCTCCCGGTCCCCCGGAACGCCGACACCCGGCTTGGCACGATGCCCCTGCAGCACATGGTCCAGACCGATCCGCTTCCGGTCGCCCTCCCCAGCTCGCGAAGCGACGTCGTCCAGCAGGTCCCACACGTCCGCGTCCTCGGTACCGCCCGCGGCCACATGCAGCGCCACCCCCGTACGCGGCACCTCCGACCGCATGGGTGCCGGCGTGAGCTCCTCGGTCTCCAGCGACAGGCCCCGGTCGGCGGCGCGTTCACGGAGCAGTGCCAGCAGGCTGTCGTCCTCCCCCGGTGTGCCCCGCACGATCAGCCTGTCCGCCACGTAGCGTGTCGGCGCCAGCCGGACGTCCCGCCGGCAGTTCGCCTCGGCCGGATCAAGCTCCCGGACCGGCCGCCATCCTCCGGCATGGTCCCGTACGCGAAGTTCTTCGGGCATGGGCTCGCTCACGGCAGTACCTCTCCATTGACAACGATTGCTCGACAGACCCCGCCGCGCCCCTCGGCCGGATCACACACGGTGGTAGCTCAGTGGTTCAGCAGTTCACAGCTCGATGATCGGCGTGCTCACGGCCCCGCCGCCGCCGTCGGTCCGGCGGACCACCAGGCTCGCGCGGCCGCGCTCGACCGCGTCGAAGGAGAACCGGCCGTCCTCGTCGGACTCCGTGGAGACCACGTCGACACCCGGCCGGTGCAGCTCCACGTCCAGGCCGGCCGCCGGGGCGGCCCAGCCGTCGATGCGTACCCGTCCGCCGGCGGACGGGGACAGTGTGATCATCACCGTCAGCGAGTCGTGCGTGAAGGTGATGGTCTTCGCCTCGGCGGGCGCCGCGTCGTCGGCCCGGGCGGCCTGCGCGGCCCCGCGGACGCCGGCGAGCGGCGCGTCGAGGTAGACGGCCTCCATGAGCTCGGCCTCGAGCCCGGCCAGCGTCATCGCGAACAACGACCGCTCGACGAGCCCCTCCGGCACCGGGTCCACCGCGCCGACCGCGCGGGCGAGGCGGGTCAGCACGGCACCGTCCTCGGCGTCCAGCACGCCCTTCGGGTCGAACGAGAGGCGCCCCACGGCCTCGTCGTCCTGGTTGGGTTCCGGCGTCAGGTCCACGAGAAGTCCCCTTGCTCATCGAGGATGGTCCGCAGCTTCGCCAAGCAGCGGCCACGAGTAGAACCGATGGAACCCATCGGCATTCCGATCGCTGCCGAGATGTACCGGTAGTCCGGCCGGTCGGCGAGCGAGACCAGACGCAGCAGCTCCTGGCAGCGTCCGGGCAGTTTCTGCAGCGACGTCCAGAGGATGCGGTCGCGCTCGTCGCGCAGCACCTCGGCGTCGGGTGGTGGATCGTTGGCAGGGAGAGCCATCGGATGCTCGGGGCTGTCGTCCGGCAGCTCGGTACGGCGCTTCTCGTCGTCACGGTGCTTGCGCACCGCCTCCCAGGCAGCCCGCTTCGCGGTCACCAGGAGCCACTTCAGCACGGCCTTCGGCTCGGCGATGGTCTCGGCGTGCCGCACGAGGGCCACCCAGGTGCTCTGGACGACGTCGTCCGCTGCGTCGCGGTCGACTCCCTGCGCGCGGACCGTGTGCCACAGCAGCGGCGTCGCCTCGCGCACCAGGTCGCCGAGCGCCTGGCGGTTGCCGGCACGGTACTCGGTCAGCGCGATCGCTGCGCGATCGCCGAGCGTGAGACCGGACCCGTCGACGTCGGGCAGGGCCTCCCTTGATCCTGTCATTGCACCACGGGATTCTCTGCTGGCGGATGTTTCCACGTCACCTACCGGACGTGGAGCACTTGGACCAACCGAGTCTACGGCCGAGCTCGCGGATCCGGGGAGGTCGAAGATAGTGCCCACCAGGCACTCCCCTCTCTCCTCGGCTCACGTCGGCTTCCTGCCGCCCATCAGACAAGAGGCGCGAGGGCCCGGTTCGATACATGGTTCTGATGAAAATTCAAAAAGGCCCGCACCCCTTGCGGGATGCGGGCCTTCTTGCGCTCAGGAGAGCTCGGCTCAGGCCGAGAGCTCCTCCAGCAGCTTGGTGGTCTTGCTCTGGTCCAGCGGGATGCCGGGGCCCATCGTCGTGGTCATGGTCGCCTTGCTGATGTAGCGACCCTTCGACGACGACGGCTTGAGGCGCAGGACCTCGTCGAGCGCGGCGACGTAGTTCTCCAGCAGCTGAGCCTCCGAGAAGGAGGACTTGCCGATGATGAAGTGCAGGTTCGCGTGCTTGTCGACACGGAACTCGATCTTGCCGCCCTTGATGTCGGACACGGCCTTGGTGACGTCCATGGTCACGGTGCCGGTCTTCGGGTTCGGCATGAGGCCACGGGGACCGAGCACCTTACCGAGGCGACCGACCTTGCCCATCAGGTCCGGCGTGGCGACGGCCGCGTCGAAGTCGGTGTAGCCGGCGGCCACCTTCTCGATCAGCTCGTCGCCGCCGACCTCGTCGGCACCGGCCGCGCGGGCCTCCTCCGCCTTGGCGGCGTTGGCGAACACGATGACCTTGGCGGTCTTACCCGTGCCGTTCGGCAGGTTGACCGTGCCGCGGACCATCTGGTCCGCCTTGCGCGGGTCCACGCTCAGGCGGAACGCGACCTCGACGGTGGCGTCGTACTTGACCGTGGCGGTCTCCTTGGCGAGGCGGATGGCCTCGAGCGGCGAGTACAGGTTCTCGCTGTCGATCTTCTCCGCGGCGGCGAGGTACGCCTTGCTGCGCTTTGCCATTTTCTCTCCTTGTGGTCGTAGCGGACCGTGCGGCCCTGCCACTCGTGGTGGTTCGTCCGGGGCGGGAGCCCCGGGGGGATCACTCCGAGACGGTGATGCCCATGGAGCGGGCGGTGCCCGCGATGATCAGCGAAGCGGCGTCGAGGTCGTTCGCGTTCAGGTCGGGCAGCTTGGTCGTGGCGATCTCGCGGACCTGGTCCTTGGTGATCGAGGCGACCTTGACCGTGTGCGGCGTCGCGGAGCCCTTGGCCACACCGGCGGCCTTCTTGATGAGCTCGGCGGCCGGCGGGGTCTTGGTGATGAAGGTGAACGAGCGGTCCTCGTACACGGTGATCTCGACCGGGATGACGTTGCCGCGCTGCGACTCGGTCGCCGCGTTGTACGCCTTGCAGAACTCCATGATGTTCACGCCGTGCTGACCCAGCGCGGGGCCGATCGGCGGAGCCGGCGTCGCGGCGCCGGCCTGGATCTGCAGCTTGATGAGGCCGGAGACCTTCTTCTTCGGGGGCATGCGTTCACTACCTTCTGTTGGATGGGCCTACGCCGTGGGCGATGACCCGGTTGCAAGTGCTGGGGACGAACGAATCAGATCTTGGCGACCTGGTTGAACCCCAGCTCGACCGGGGTCTCCCGGCCGAAGATGGAGACGAGGACCTTGAGCTTCTGGGCCTCGACGTTGATCTCGGAGATCGAGGCGGGCAGCGTGTCGAACGGCCCGTCGGTCACGGTCACCGACTCGCCGACCTCGAAGTCCACGTGGACCGGCGCCTTGCCGCTGCTGGTCACCGTGCCACCGCCGGCGGCCTGCTGGCCGACCTGGGCGGGCTGCGGCAGCATCGACGGCGCGAGCATCGAGTAGATCTCGTCGAAGCTCAGCGGCACCGGCTGGTGCGTGTGCCCGACGAAACCCGTGACACCCGGCGTGTGGCGCACGGCGCCCCACGACTCGTCGGTCAGGTCCATGCGCACGAGGACGTAACCCGGGATGCGGACCCGGCTCACGATCTTCTTCTGCGCGTTCTTGATCTCGGCGACCTCTTCCATCGGAACCTCGACCTGGAAGATGTAGTCCTCCATGTTCAGGCTCTGGATGCGGTTCTCGAGGTTGGTCTTCACGCGCTTCTCGTACCCGGCGTACGAGTGGATGACGTACCAGTCGCCCAGCTGGCTGCGGAGAGTTCGCTTGAACTCCTCGACCTCGTCCACGATGACGTCGCCGTCGGCGTCAACGGGGCGCTCGTCGGCGGCGTCATCCTCGTCCGCGGGCTCGACGTCGGTCTCGGCCGGGGTCTCGGCGTCCGCAGGCACGTCAGCGTTCTCGGCGTCCAGGGGCGCGTCGACGGCCGTCTCGTCGCCGTCGGCCGGCGAGACGTTCTCCGTCTGGTCCAGAGAGTCCTGGGACACGAACGAACCTGCTTTCTCTTCGTGCGCCGGGGCTGCGCCCGGCACGGGTGTGCGTACTTCTACGAGCTGTGTCCGGCCATTGTCGCGCGAAAGTACCGCGAAGGGACAATCAGCGACGGGCGAGAACCGTCACAGCGAAGTACTGCGCAGCGTGCCCCATGAGCTCGTCCGGCGCACCCGGACCGACACGGACCCGCTTCCGGGACCGGTCGACGGCGGCGTCAGCCGCCGGATCCGCGAGGAAGGATCAGCCGAAGACCCAGCCCGCGAGCATGCCGAAGGCGTAGTCCAGGGCCACCACGAAGATCATGACGACGACCAGGAAGACGAGCACGACGGTCGTGTAGGTGATGAGCTCGGAGCGCGTCGGCGAGACGACCTTCTTGAGCTCGGCCACCACCTGGCGCACGAAGAGCGCGATTCGGGCGAAGATGTTGCCGCCGCCCTTGCTCGGACGCTCCGCGGCGCTCTGGATCACCTCGGTGTCGCTCACTGCTACCCCACTCCTGTGGCCCGGCGCGCCGGGCGGCGCGGACTGCCGTTCCAGGTCCACTCACGTGGGCCCGCTGCGCGCGGCCCCGCTGGGGTTCACGCTGGCAGGGTAGACAGGACTCGAACCTGCAACCTGCGGTTTTGGAGACCGCTGCGCTACCAATTGCGCCACTACCCTTTGTGTTCGATGCCTGATCTTGCCATACCACGAGCCCTGGAGAGGCGCACGGCATCAGGTGAGCATCGATCACCGAGGCACAACTGTACGGTACCCGGGGCCGTAGGTCGAACTCGTTCCGGACCGACCCTTGCAGGTCGCGGAAGGTCCCTTGTCCACCGGACGACGGACACGAGGTGCAGCCGAACGGGCGTCCCGTCACGAGGCTCCCACGGAGCATGCTCGAGGCATGCAGACATCCGGCTCCCAGGCCGTGCGGGTACGCGGTCTTCGCAAGCGGTACGGCAACGCCCGTACCGGGTTCAAGGACGCCGTCGCCGGCCTCGACCTCGACGTCGCCCACGGTGAGATCGTGGCGGTGCTCGGCCCCAACGGCGCGGGCAAGACCACCACCGTCGAGATCCTCGAGGGCTTCCGCGACCGGGACGACGGCGACGTCGCCGTGCTCGGCGAGGACCCCAAGGAGGCCGGGCGCGCGTGGCGCGCACGGATCGGCGTGGTCATGCAGGACTCCCGGGACCTGAGCGAGCTCACGGTCCTGGAGAAGGTCCGCTCCACCGCCGCCGCCTACCCGGACTCGCGCGACCCGGCTGAGGTGATCGCCGCCGTCGGGCTCGCGGAGAAGGCGAGATCCCGGACGCGCGGGCTCTCCGGCGGACAGCGACGACGGCTCGACGTGGCCCTCGGGATCGTGGGCCGCCCCGAGCTGCTCTTCCTGGACGAGCCCACCACCGGGTTCGATCCCGAGGCGCGCCGGTCCTTCTGGGACCTGGTGACCGGGCTGCGCGACGACGGCACCACGATCCTCCTGACCACCCACTACCTGGACGAGGCCGCGCAGCTCGCCGACCGCGTCATCGTCGTGCGCGACGGCGTCGTGGTGGCCGAGGGCACACCAGAGTCCCTGGGCGGGCCCGGGGCCCGCACGCCGGTCGTCGCGTGGGACGACGGCGGGACACGCCGCACCGAGCGCACGGACCGGCCCACCGCCGCCGTCGCCCGGCTGATCGCCGCGGCCGGACCCGACGGCGAGGTACCCGGTCTGTCCGTGACCCGTCCGACACTCGAGGACGTCTACCTTTCCCTGATCGGCGAGAACCCGACCGACACCGAGGAGGCGGCGTGATGAGCACGACTGCTGCGACGAGCACGACCACCGGTACCGCGTCGAGCGCGGTGCGGAGGTTGCCCGGCACGCTCCGGCTCGGCCTGGTGCGCGGCGGCGTGGAGCTGCTGCAGTTCGTCCGCGAGCGCGACTCGATGGTCTTCGGCTTCGCCTACCCGATCATCATGCTGGCGATCTTCTCCACCGTCTTCGGTGACGACGACCCGGCGGTCTCGAACGGTGTCAGCGTCAGCTTCGCGCAGTACTTCCTGCCCGGGATGATCGCGACCGGCGTCATGCTCTCGACGTACCAGACGCTCGCCATGTCGATCGCCGTCGAGCGCGACGACGGGACGCTCAAGCGGCTGCGCGCCACGCCCCTGCCCGCGACGTCGTACTTCCTGGGCAAGGTGTTCCTGTCGCTGGTCACCGTGCTCGCCCAGACCGCGCTGCTGCTCGCGGTCGCGGCACTCGCCTTCGACGTGCCCCTGCCGGACGACGTGGGGCACTGGATCACGTTCGCCTGGGTGTTCGTGCTCGGCACGGCGGCAGGGGCGGTGTGCGGCGTCGCCTACTCGTCGGTGCCCCGGTCCGGCCGGTCCGCGAGCGCCGTGGTGGTCACGCCGCTCCTGGTGCTGCAGTTCACCTCCGGGGTGTTCTTCCCCGTGACCCAGCTCCCGGGGTGGATGCTCGACCTGTCCTCGATCTTCCCGCTGAAGTGGATCGCTCAGGGCATGCGGTCGGTGTTCCTGCCGGAGGCGTTCGCGGCGGCGGAGCCGGCCGGGTCCTGGCAGCACGGCGCCACGGCTGCTGTACTGGCGGCATGGCTGGTGGTAGCGCTCGTGGTCGGCACCCGGACGTTCCGGTGGCGACGGCACGATGACGGCTGACGAAGGGCGCAGCGGAGGGTGGGGGCCGAGGAACGAGGCACCCGCCCGTAGCGGAGCACGAGGAAGCCGTCCTGAAGACCTGCCGGCTGACGAAGGGCGCAGCGAAGGGTGGGGGCCGAGGAACGAGGCACCCGCCCGCAGCGGAGCACGAGGAAGCCGTCCTGAAGACCTGCCGGCTGACGATGCGCGCGCCGTCGTCCTGAACGACGGGTGGGAGCAGCAGGTGCGCTGGTGGGACGCGGCGTTCGGCGTGATCGTCGCGCTGACCGCCGCCGCCCTGGTGCTGGAGGGCACGCGCGGGATGCCGCTCGTGGTCGCGCTCGGGGCGCTGGCCGCGATCGTGGTCGCGTACCTGCTGTGGGGTGCACGGGCCGCGCGGACCAGGGAGCGGCGGCTCGCCGTCGCCTACCTGGTGGTGCTGGTCCTGGGCACCGGGGTGGCGGTGTCGCAGGCGGGCATCGCGACGTTCCTGATGTTCATCGCGTTCGCGCAGGTGTGGATGCTGCTGGAGTCGATCCGGCAGGGCGTGATCGGCTGTGCCGTGCTCGCCGTCTCGGTGACGGTCGGCATCGTCGCCGCCTATGGCTTCGCACCCGGGGTGGTGCTCAGCGTGGTGCCGCAGATGCTGGTGACGCTGCTGTTCGCGGTCGCCCTGGGGCTCTGGTTCCACCTCGCGATGCGGCGCGCCGAGGAGCACGCCCGCCTGCTCGACGAGCTTCGCGCGGCGCAGGCGGAGCTGGCGCGGACCAACCACGAGGCGGGCGTCGTGGCCGAGCGCGAGCGGCTCGCCCGGGAGATCCACGACACGCTCGCCCAGGGCTTCACGAGCGTGGTCATGCAGGCGCAGGCCGCGACGGCAGCCCTCGACATCGGGGACGACGCCGCCGTGCGCGAGCGGCTGCACCTCGTCGAGGACACGGCCCGCGACAACCTGGCCGAGGCACGTGCCCTGGTGGCCGCCTTCGCGCCCGTGGCGCTGCAGGACGCTTCGCTCCCGCAGGCGCTGAGAAGGCTCACCGAGCGGTACGCCCTGGAGACGGAGCAGGTGGTGAGCTTCGAGGCCGACGGCGTCGGGCCGCTCCCGCCGGCCACCGAGGTGGTGCTGCTGCGGGCCGCCCAGGAGGCACTGACGAACGTGCGACGGCACGCGCGGGCAGTGGCCGTCGCCGTGCGCCTGGCGAGGGCCGAGGGGGCGGTGACCCTCACCGTGGCCGACGACGGGCGGGGCTTCGGCCCGGACGTCTCCGACGGGTTCGGGCTGGCGGGGATGCGTGACCGGGTGCGGTCGGCGGGCGGCACGCTGTCGGTGAGGTCCCAGGCCGGCGCGGGCACGACGTTGCAGGTCCGGGTGCCGGTCGAGGGTGCGGCAGAAACCGCCCCGCGCGACAGGGCCGGATCGGACGGCAAGGCAGGATCGGGCGACGGGACCAGGGTCGCGGAGCCCGCCCGCGACGGGACACAGGGGGTGGCGGGATGATCCGGGTGCTGGTGGTGGACGACCATCCGGTGGTGCGGTCGGGCCTGGCGGGCATGCTGACGGTCGAGGACGACCTCGAGGTGGTGGGTGAGGCCGCCGACGGGCAGGAGGCCGTGTCCCTGGCCGCCGAGCTCCGGCCCGACGTCGTGCTCATGGACCTGCGCATGCCCGTGCTGGACGGCGTCGCGGCGACCGCCGGGATCGTCGGCACGGGGCCGCGCGTGGTGGTGCTGACGACCTACGACACCGACGCCGACATCCTGCGGGCCGTCGAGGCCGGGGCGACCGGCTACCTGCTCAAGGACACACCCCGCGCGGTGCTCGTCGCGGGTGTGCGCGCCGCGGCCCGGGGCGAGACGGTGCTGGCGCCGAGCGTCGCGACACGCCTGGTCAGCTCGGTCCGCACGGCCGCCGAGCGGCCCTCCGCGCGGGAGGCCGAGGTGCTGGCGCTGGTGGCCCGCGGCCGGTCGAACTCGGAGGTCGGGCGCGAGCTGTCCATCACCGAGGCCACGGTCAAGACGCACCTGCTCCGCGCATTCGCCAAGCTGGGCGTCGCCGACCGGACGGCGGCCGTGACGGTGGCCCGGGAGCGCGGCTGGATCGCCTGACCTTTCGGCGACGGCGCGCGGTGCCTGCCGCTAGGTTGCCCGCATGAACAACTCGGGCGAAATCGACATCACGGCACGCGTCGAGGCGGCGGTCGCGTCGGCGATCTACGACGTGGCGCTGCCGATCGACACCATGGGCGTGACCTTCCACGACGGCGCGCTGGACGACGTCGCCGAGGCCTACCGGGCCGCGCCGGACGCCACCCTCGCGGCGGCGGACGCACGGTTCGCGGCGCACATGGCGACGGTCGCGGAGGCGAGCTCGGACGACGAGGCCGAGGGACCGATGCTCCGGGCGCGCGCCGCGATGGCCCTGAAGGAGCGTCTCAAGGAGCTGTGACGTGCGGCCCGGGTCGCGAGTTCGTCGCGACCCGGGCCGTCCGGTCCCCCGCCTGTCGACCTAGCCGGCCCAGCGCCTACCCGCTGAGCCCGGCCTACCGGCTACCGGCTACCGGCGGGCAGCGTGGTGTCGCCCTCCGCCTGACCGCCCGTCGGGTTGGTCGAGGGCTCGATCGGGGTGGTCGGCTCATCCGTGGGCTCGTCGGTCGGCTCATCCGTCGGCTCGTCCGTCGGCTCATCCGTCGGCTCGTCCGTCGGCTCGTCGGTGGGCTCGTCCGTCGGCGTGGGCGTCGGGGTCGGCGTCGGAGTCGGCGTGGGCGTCGGGGTCGGCGTCGGCGACGGGGTGGGCGTCGGGCTCGGAGTGAACTCCGGCAGCGGTGCCACCTCGTCCGTCTCGCTCGGCGTCGGCGACGGCCTGGGCGACCGCGACGGCTCATGGGTCGACGGGCTCTCGCTCGGCGTGACCGCGGGCGTCCCGTTGTTGCCCAGCATGTTCGCGATCACCAGGCCCGCGCCGCCGAACACGAGCAGCGCGAACACGATGATCGTGATCACGCGGCCACGGCCGGTGGTCATCTTCTGCCAGAAGGTGCGCTGTTCCTCCGGCGACTCCAGCGGCGGCGGCACCTGGGGCGGCACGGCGGCCGCCGCGGTGTCCGCGCCGAGGGCCGCGGCGGCACCGGCGGCCCCCACCGCACCGACCAGCGTGGTGCGGTCGCCACCCTCGGCCGCCTGGCCCAGCACCATCGTGCCGGACCCGGCGACCGGGTCGATCACCTCGGTGCCGCCGGCGCCCACACCGAGCTGCATGGTCTCGCCGCTGGTGCCCATGCGCCCCGCGGGGCCGCCGAGCAGGATCGTGACGGTCTCGCGCATCGACTCGGCGGTGGGGAACCGGCGGTTCGGGTCCTTGGCCATGGCCCGGGACACGAGGCGGTCCACGGATGCCGGGACGGCAGCGCGGCGCGCCGAGGCCGCGGGGACCGGCGCGTTCACGTGCGCCCGCAGGACGTCCTCCGCCTGCGCCCGCTCGAACGGGGCGTGGCCGGTCAGCGTGTAGTAGGCGAGCGCCCCGACGGCGTAGATGTCGCTCCGTGCGTCGAGCGGCTTGCCCCGGGCCTGCTCCGGCGACATGCCGATGACCGAGCCGGCCACCGTGGCGCCCTCGCCATCGCCGCCGGCGGGCCGGGTGAGCCCGAGGTCCAGCAGCCCGACGGCGAACGTGCCGTCCGGCCGCTTGTCGACCATCACGTTGCGCGGCGCGACGTCCCGGTGCACGAGACCCGCCGCGTGCACGGCGGCGAGCCCCTCCAGCAGGCCGTCGATGATGGCGAGCGCGTCGCGCCAGGGCAGGCCGCTGTCCCCGGCGTAGTCGGACAGGGAGATGCCCGGCACCCGGTTCATGACCGTCCACGGGACGCTCGCGCCCGCGACGTCCTCCTCGCCGGAGTCCAGCACCTTGACGACGCCCGGGTGGGTCACCAGCGCCGACGCGTCGACCTCGCGCTGGAGCGAGGCCCGCGCGTTCCGGTCGTCGACCAGGTGCGGGTGCAGCACCTTGACCACGAGGGGCCCGTCGAAGGGGTCGTCCTCGGGCTCCGCGGGCTCGGTGATCTCCGCCGTCGCGTCGGCATCGGCCCCGTCTCCGGGCTCGGCCGCGCCGTCGGAGGCTACGTCGGAGGCGGTGTCGGAGCCGGTGTCGGTGCCGCCGTCGTCCGCATCGGGCTCGGAGCCGGCACCGCCGTCGGCCGGCGCGCCGTCCGTGGCCTCGCCAGACCTCGCGTCCCGGGCGTCGCCCGGACCACCGGCGTCGCCCGCGCCGTCCACACCGTCCGCACCGTCGCCGGACGCGTCCGGCGCGGAGTCCTCGCCGTCACCCGGCACGGGCTCCGGGACCGCTACCCGCTGCGCGTCGTAGACCGTGAACGTCGCCCCAGTGCCGAGGACGTCGACGAGCTCGTACTTTCCGCCGAGGACGACGTGCACCGGGAGGTCTGCCGCGTCGGCCTCGGTCTCACCCGTGTTGTTCTCGTTCACTGGCTCACCGGTGTCCATGGTCGCGCATCAAGCAAATCAGTCATTTCGGCTATCTGGGGCATGTTCTTCTCAGGATACGTAGCGGAGCGCGCGCACACCAAAGATGGGCGGCGGGATGTGTGAGTAGTGCGGAGTATCACGATCGCGGCTGCCACCGGACCACTGCTTTGCCACACTACGCAGATGCGAGACCTCGCACTTCTTCCCAAGGCGCACCTCCACCTGCACTTCACCGGATCCATGCGGGTGCCGACGCTCGTCGACATGGCAGCCGCGTACAACGTCCGGCTGCCCGAGGCGCTCATCGACAACGGCCCCTTGCGCCTGCCCGCCACCGAGCGCGGCTGGTTCCGCTTCCAACGCCTGTACGACGCCGCCCGCGCGTGCGTGCGGTCCGAGGCCGACATGCGCCGCCTGGTCCACGAGGCGGCGGCCGACGACGCCGCCGAGGGCTCCGGCCGGCTCGAGATCCAGGTCGACCCCACGTCCTACGCACCCTTCGTCGGCGGCATCACACCGGCCGTCGAGATCGTCATCGACGCCGCCCGGGCCGCGAGCGCCGAGCACGGGATCGAGGTGGGCGTGATCATCGCGGCGTCGCGCATGAAGCATCCGCTCGACGCGCGCACGCTCGCCCGGCTGGCCGCCCGGTACGCGGGTGACGGTGTGGGCGAGGTCGTGGGCTTCGGGCTGTCGAACGACGAGCGGCGCGGCGACACGTCCCAGTTCGGGCCCGCGTTCGACATCGCGCGCCGGGCCGGGCTGGCGGCCGTGCCGCACGGCGGCGAGCTGCTCGGGCCGGACCACATCAGCGAGGTCCTGCGGGAGCTCGTCCCGGACCGGATCGGGCACGGCGTCCGGGCCGCCGAGGACGAGCGCGTCCTGGCGGAGATCGTGGACCGCGGCGTCGCGCTGGAGGTGAACCCCGGCTCGAACATCGGCCTGGGCGTGTACGGCGAGGCGGACGAGGTGCCGCTGCGCACCCTGGTGGACGCGGGCGCCGTCATCGCGCTCGGGGCCGACGACCCGCTGCTGTTCGGCTCGCGGCTCGTGGACCAGTACGAGATCGCGCGGGACGCGCACGGTTTCACGGACAGCGAGCTGGCGGCGCTGGCGAGCTCGTCGATCCGGGCCAGCCGGGCGTCGTCGTCGACCAAGGCGCGCCTGCTGGCCGACGTCGACGCGTGGCTGCTCGCGCCCGACCCCGCCGATACCCTGGATGTCCTCCCGACGGGCGGGTCAGTCACGATTGGGTGACGATCGACCGACCCAACCATCTTGATCCGACGTGCGTCGGTTACAGATACAGGACACTCACGAGGGGACGACGTCGTCTCGTGTGTGCGCTGCCGCGCCACCCCCAGCAGGCGCGGCCGAGGAGGAGTCACGATGCGGGTTGTGCACAGCAGGTCGAACCACGCGGGCAGGAGAGTCGTGGGCAAGAGGGTCATGAGCACGTTGGGCGTGATGGCGCTGACGGCGACCCTCCTCGCCGGCTGCGGTGACGACCGGGAGCCGCCGGCGGAGGCGGACCGGACGACGAGCTCGCCGAGCCCGTCCGCGTCCGAGGAGAGCTCCCCGAGCCCGGAGCCCAGCGCGAGCGCGCCGTCCGAGGAGCCGGAGCCGAGCGGGTCGCCGTCCGCGAGCGCCGGCGAGGGCACGGACGACTCCGGTGCGGGCGCCGACGACGGCTCGGACGACAGCGGCGCGGACGAGGGCAAGGGCGAGGACGGCAAGGGCAGCTCGCAGGACGAGGCCGACGGGGACAAGGGCGACGGCAAGGGCGGCAAGGGCGGCAAGGACGACGAGCCGGAGAAGCCCGACTACATCGAGTACGGCGAGGTCAGCGACCGCGTGGGCAAGCTGCAGCAGCGGCTGCGGGACCTCGGCTACTTCGTGACGTCGGTGGACAACGCGTACGGCGGCGAGACGCAGCAGGCCGTGTTCGCGCTGCAGAAGGCCGGGGGCCTGTACCGGGACGGCGTGGTCGGCGACGCCACGCTGGCCGCGGCGGACAAGGGCGTGGTGCCGCGGCCGCAGACGTCGTCGGGCAAGGTGCTGGAGATCGACATCGACCGGCAGCTCGTGCTGGCCGTCGAGAACGGCACGGTCGTCAAGGTGATCAACGCGTCGTCCGGCAACGGGGAGACGTACGAGGCCAAGGGCGCCACCTACACGGCGTACACGCCGCGCGGGTCGTTCGCGGTGTACCGCGAGGAGAACCGGATGTACGCGTCGCGGCTCGAGCTGGGCGACATGTGGCGGCCCAAGTTCTTCACCGGCGGCATCGCGGTGCACGGCTCGGCGTCGGTGCCGGCGTTCCCGGCGTCGCACGGCTGCGTGCGCGTGTCGAACAGCGCGATGGACTGGATTTGGGACAGCTGGGGCGCGCCGTCGGGCACCCCGGTCGTCGTCTACTGACCTGCTCCGACAGGTCAGGGGCTCAGGTCACCATGGTGACCTGAGCCCCTGACACGTGCGGACCGTTAGAGGGAGACGCCCACCAGGACGGTCTCCGGGACCAGGGTCACGCCGAACCGGTCGCGGACGCCGTCGCGGACCGCGCGGGCCAGGGCGATGACGTCCTCGGTCCGGGCGCCGCCGCGGTTGGTCATCGCGAGCGTGTGCTTGGTCGACAGCCTGGCCGGGCTGTGCTCCCCCGCCAGGCCGAAGCCCTTGGCGAAGCCGGCGTGCTCGATGAGCCAGGCCGCGCTCGTCTTGACGAGCGTGGGGTCGATCGCGCCGAGGCTCGGCCCGGTGGTCGTCTCCGGCGTCGCGGAGCGGACGGGGTAGCGCGGGGCGTCCTCGGGCAGGTGCTCCAGGTGCTCCACGGGGATCACGGGGTTGGTGAAGAACGAGCCCGAGTTCCAGCGGTCGTGGTCCGGCTCTCCGTCGAAGGACGGGCGGTCGAGGAGCATGCCCTTGCCGCCGCGCAGGCCGAGCACGGTCTCGCGGACGTCCTTCATGGGCGCGCGCTGGCCCACCTCGACGCCGAGACGGCGCGCCAGCTCCCCGTAGCCCACGGGCGCCGACAGCGTGCCGAGCCGGAACTGGAACTGGACGTTCAGCACCACGTAGCGCGGCGACGGGTACCAGGGCGCCCGCGGGTCGCCCTCGCCGCGGATGCCCTCGCGGCCCTCGCCGTGCATGGACTTCTTGAGCAGCGACGTGCGGTACCCGAAGCCCAGCTCGCCGACGGCGAAGGTGCGCACCCGGCGGTCGCCGCGGTCCCAGGTGCGGACCAACGAGACCACGCCCGAGAGCTCCTGGCCGTACGCGCCGATGTTCTGCACGGGGGCGGCGCCGACCGTCCCCGGGATGCCCGACAGGGACTCGACCCCGACCCAGCCCTCGTCGACGGCGCGCTCGACCAGCTCGTCCCAGTTCTGGCCGGCCGGCGCGCTGACCACGGCGCCGCCGCAGGTGTCGTCCGACTCGACGCTGATCCCGGTGCGGACGTCGCGCACCACGACGCCGCCGAAACCCTCGTCGGCCACCAGCAGGTTCGAGCCGCCACCCACGACGAGCAGCGGCACGCCGGCGTCGTCGGCGGCGCTCACCGCCTCGATCAGAGCGGCCTCATCCTCGGCCTCGACGTACGAGGCAGCCGGTCCACCCACTCGCAGAGTGGTGAGGTCGGCGAGGCTGGGGACCACCGCTTGTGCCTGGACGGTGTCTGCCGGGTATGGGCTCACCGTGCAAGCCTATCTACCCGCAGCGTGGGATTTGTGCACATCTTCGACATGGCGTGGGTGATGTCTGCCAATTCTGGAACCTTTTGGTGTCCGCAGACGTGTTCACTCCCTGGTTTCCGCGGCCTGGCCTGGGCAGACCCGCTGGCGTGATCCGCGCTACCTCTTCACACCCGCCGCCGTCGGCAGCGGCCGCACGGAGCGTGCCACGACCAGCCCGAGCACCATCGGGACCAGGAGCACGAGCACCGCCAGGCGATAGCCCGTCTCGTGGGCGACCAGCCCGATCAGCGGCGGACCCACGAAGAACGCGGTGTACGCGATGGTCGAGACCGCGGCCACCCGCATCGCGGCCCGGCGCGGTTCGTCGGACGCCGCGCTCATGCCCATCGGGAAGCCCATCGCCGCGCCGAGGCCCCACAGGCCCACGCCGACGAGCGCCAGCCACAGGACCGGGACCAGCGAGAACGTCAGCACACCCACGAACGCGAGCAGCGCGGAGAGCACGAGCACCGGGACACGGCCGTACCGGTCGATGGCGCGCGTCCCGGCCAGCCGGGCGGTCGTCATGGCGGTGAGGAAGACGGCCAGGCCCACCGCGCCCATGCCGTCGGACGTGTCGAAGCCGTCCACGACCGCGAGGCTCACCCAGTCGTTGGCCACGCCCTCCGTGAGGGCGGCACTGAGCACCACCAGGCCGATCGCCAGGGTGCGCGGCTCGCGCCAGGCGGCGAGCAGACCCGCGACGCCCGAGGGCGGCGGCGTCACCTCCGCGGGGTCGGCGCCGTCCGCGCTGACCGCCCCGGTCGCGCCGTCCGGCAGCGCCGCGGAGACGACCCTCGGCGAGAAGAAGCGGGTGGCGACCAGCACGGAGAGGAACGCGACGGCCCCCGCAGCCACGACGTGCCAGGCGACCGGGAGGCCCACGTTGGCCGCCAGGATGCCGAGGCCCGCGCCGATCACGGTGCCGAACGAGAAACCCGCGTGGAAGATCGGCATGACCGCGCGGCCGAGCCGCTGCTCGACCGCCGCGCCCTCCAGGTTCATCGCGGCGTCCCAGACCCCGGCGCCCACGCCGAACAGGATCAGGCCGCCCCGGACGGCGAGGTGCTGGTCCGTGGCGACGCCGTACCCGGCGACCGTGAGGCCGGCCACGAGCAGGCCGGCGAAGGTCAGGACGGTCCGCGCCGTACCGAACCGCTCCGCGACCAGGCCCGACAGCGGGATCGCGGCGACCGAGCCGATGGACCCCGTGAGCAGGAGGAAGCCCATCTCCTGCTCGGAGAAACCCAGCCCGTCCCGCACCGCGGGAAGGCGCGACGCCCAGCTCGCGAAGGCGAACCCACTGGCAGCGAAGACGACGAATACCGCGCGAGCGGCGGCGTGTGCAGTAGGCACGGAACTCCCTGGTGCGATTGAATCTCCCGACCGTAAGCCACAATCTGGGATCAGCCCAGCAGATTCCCGGGTCCTGCACCACCGGTGCCCGATGCGAGAGAAGGAACCGCGATGAACCGCCAGACCGTTGGCCGACCGACCCTCGCGAAGGTCGCCGAGCTGGCAGGTGTCTCCGTGTCCACCGCGTCGCTCGCCTTCTCCGGCGCCGGGCCGATCACGCCCGAGACCCGGGAGAAGGTGCTGGCCGCCGCCCGCGAGCTCGAGTACTCCGGACCCAACCCGCTGGGGCGGCAGCTCCGGTCGGGACGCTCCGGGATCGTGGGCGTGGTGATCGGCGACCAGCTCGGCCGGTCGTTCCGCGACCCGGTCTCCACGCAGGTGCTGCACGGCCTGGTCTCCGCGATCGGCGAGCAGGGGCTGGGCGTGCTGCTGGTGCCCGGGATGCCGCAGGGCGCCACCGCGCAGTCCGTGGGGCTCGCCGCCGAGGCCGGGCTGCCCCCCGCCGTCGACCCTCTGGTCGAGGCGGCCGCGATGGACGTGGCCGTGCTCGTGTGGGGAATCCTGGAGGGCGACCCCAACCTCGCGGCGCTCCAGCGCCGAGGCGTGCCGGTCGTGATCGGTGAGGGACACGAGGTACCCGGCGTGCCCGTGGTCGGCGTCGACGACCGCCGGGGCGCCGCCGAAGCGGTACGCCACCTCGTCGAGCTGGGGCACACGCGGATCGCGGAGATCGCGCTGCCGTTCGGGCGGGACGAGCGGTCAGGGCTCGTCGACGCCGAGCGGCTCGCCGCGGCGGAGCGCACGCCCACGCGGAACCGGCTGGCCGGGGTGCGCGACGTCATCGAGCCCGTCATGTCGTGGGAGACGCCCGCCTCGCTCGTGGAGCACGGGCGCGACGCCGCGACCGAGATCCTGTCCGAGTGGGCGCCGGCGCGGGACCGTCCGACGGCGATCATCGCCCACTCCGACCTGCTCGCGGCCGGCGCCGTCATCGCGGCACGCGAGCTCGGCCTGCGCGTCCCCGAGGACGTGTCCGTCGCCGGGTTCGACGGGCTGGACCTACCGTGGCTCTCCCCCGACGTGCTGACCAGCGTGCACCAGCCGCTCGTCGAGAAGGGCCGCGCGCTCGGCCTGGCCGTCATCGCGCTGCTGGCCGGCGAGGAGCCCGAGTCGGTGACGCTGCCGGTCAGCCTGGTCGAGGGCACGACGACGGGTCCCGTGCCCGACCTGGGCTGACACGCCCAGCCCCGGGTGACGCCTAAATTGCTTCTGTCCCGATCCTCGCTCTGATAGGGAGGGTCCACGGCCCGCTCACCGAGAGGGGGCCCGGAGGCATGGAGGCAGGGCTATGTCGAGACGAAGAGGACTGCGGACCACGGTGTTCGCACTGGCGGCGACGGGAGCGCTCGTGGTGCAGGCGGGGGTCACGGCGAGCGCCGTGCCGGTGGCGGGTGCGCCCGAGCCGGCGGCGTCGGACAACCAGATCACGCTGACCACCTGGGACGGGGTACGCGACTTCCACGCGGGCAAGGCCGCCAACCTGCGGCCGGGCGCCAAGGGCGGGCTCGTGCTGCGCGGCGCCGGCGAGACCGTCGAGTACACCGACCCGTTCGGCGACGGGACGCCCGTGAGCTACGAGACGGGCCGCTGGACCTCGCCGGTCGTCGAGACCGGGTACTCGATCGACGAGTCGGTGAGCTCGTGGAACGCGCACACCCCCACGGGAACCTGGGTCGAGGTCGAGTTCCGCGGCCGCAAGGCCGACGGGACCTGGACCAAGTGGTTCGTGATGGCGCGCTGGGCATCGGGCGACGAGTTCGCGCCCGACGACGGCACCGTGGGTGACATCCACCGCACGTCGGTGAACGGCCAGACCGACGCGGACGCGTACCTCTTCACGGACACGTACGTCGCGAAGTCCGGGCACGAGCCGGACGCGTTCCAGACCCGGGCCACGCTGTACCGCCCCGAGGGCACCCGGGTCTCCCCGCGGCTCGACTCCGTGAGCACCATGTCCAACGAGTACCTGCCCGACGCGCACTACACGGGCACCAGCGACTTCACGCTCGGCCGTGCGGTCGAGCTGGACGTGCCGCGGTTCAGCCAGAACATCCACCGCGGCGAGTACCCCGAGTTCGGGGGCGGCGGTCAGGTGTGGTGCTCGCCGACGTCGTCGTCGATGGTGCTGTACTACTACGGACGCGAGGTGCCGGACTCCGAGCTGGAGGGCATCGAGGCGCCGAACGGCGACCCGCAGGTCGACTACGCCGCGATGAACACCTGGGACTACACGTACGAGGGTGCCGGCAACTGGCCGTTCAACGCGGCCTACGCGAGCACGTTCGGCCTGGAGTCCTTCGTGACCCGGCTCCGCTCGCTGGCCGAGGCCGAGAAGTTCGTCGAGGCCGGCATCCCGCTGATCCTCTCCATCAGCTTCGAGGAGGCCGAGATGCCAGAGGCCGGCTACGGCACCAACGGGCACCTCGTCACCCTGATCGGGTTCACCGCCGACGGCGACCCGATCATCAACGACCCGAACAAGGCGAGCAACGAGGCTGTCCGCTCGGTGTACACGCGGGAGAACTTCGAGCGCGTGTGGCAGACGTCGACGGACGGCATCGCGTACGTCTACCACCCGAAGAACGTGCAGCTCCCCCGCAACCTCCCCGGCGTCACCCCGAACTGGTGACCCCGCTCCGCTGAGTGCGGGATGTTCGCCCTTCTGGCACACGAAAAAGGGCGAACATCCCGCACCCAGCGTTTTCAGTGGCGGGGGATCGAGCGGGGTTCCGAGGTGTACGACGCCGGCGTGTAGCCGTCCGCCGAGACCGTCACCTCGACCGTGAGCTCCGCGCCCCGGTCACGGCCGGTCACCAGGTAGCGGCTGCTGGTCGCCCGGCGGACCGGCTCGCCGTCGCGCAGCCACCGGTAGGCCACGTCGACGTCGTCCGGCAGGTATGTGCCCGGCTTCGCGGTCAGGACCCGCCCCACCGTGGCCCTGCCCTCGACCGACGGCCCGGACACGTCGGCGACCACCGGGTCGTGGAGCTCGACGTCGGCCGCGTTGACGAACACGTGCCGGTGGGCGAGCCACACCTGGTAGTAGACGTCGTCGCCGCGAACCACCGTGCGGTCGCCCGGTCCGGAGCCGTCGAAGGTGGCGGCCCGGTAGTAGTCGGCGGCCACGTCGTCGTCGGACACGGCGTACGTCTGGCCCACACCGACCGTGTACTCGATGGGCGTCACGGCCTGCACCGGCACGTCCGGGTAGGCCGCGTAGGCGGAGGCCTCCGGGTACGCCCGGCCGAAGACCGGCGCCGGGGCGTCACCCGCGACGGTGACGGTCTGCGCCGTCGCCGGCACCACCACCGGGCGGTCGGCCGGGTTGTGCAGCCAGACCAGGGAGCCGGCCCACCACACGCCGAGCCAGTCGCCCTCGACCTGGTCCACCACGAGCTTGTGCCCGGACTGCACGCGCGCGCTCACGTCGCTCGCGTACGTGGTGCCGTCCGCGCCGTCCGGCTTCCAGCCCGGGTCCTTCGCCAGCGGCGCCTCTGCCGACGGCGCCTGGTACAGGTACCGGAAGTTGGTGCCCGCGCCCTCGACGCACTCGCCCGAGCCCGGCGACGCCTGTTCGCAGCCCGTCACCACGTTCGGGTTCTCGGCGTAGCCCGTACGCACCTCCACGACGTCGCCCGGCTCGACGTCCGTCGTCGCCTCCAGGTCGCCGCCGATCGGTGCGCCGAGCAGCTCGAAGTAGTGGTCCCAGTCCCAGTACGGGCCCGGGTCCCAGTGCACGTTCTTGGTGTAGCCGGGCAGGATGCCCGGCACCTGGTCGTGCCCGATGACGTGCGCCCGGTCGAGCGGGACGTCGTGCTCCGCCGCGAGGTAGCGCACCAGCGCCGCCGACGACCGGTACATCGCCTCGGTGAACCAGGTGCCCGTGCCGGCCCAGCCCTCGTGCTCCAGGCCGATCGAGTGCATGTTCATGAACCAGTTGCCCGCGTGCCAGCCGACGTCGGCCGGGTCCAGGTGGTTGGCCAGGTGCCCGTCCTCGGAGCGCAGCGTGTAGTTCCAGGCCAGGTAGGTCGGGTCCTGCACCAGGTTCACCGACGGCTGGTAGGCGGTCTCCGTGTCGTGGATCAGGATGTAGTCGATCGACGGGCCGCCCGCGCCGGTGCGGTCGGCCTGGTCGTGGTTGCCGTAGTCGCCGGTGCCGTCCGGGAGGTCCGGCGATCCCTTCGCGTACGGGGCGGGGAGCCACTCGCAGCCGAGGTCGTCGGGGCAGTCCGCCTCGGGGTCGCTCGTGCTCGTGCTCCGGGGCACGACGGCGTCCGGGTTGCCCGTGAGGATCACCGCACCGTCCTGCGGCGTGGTGGTTCCCGCGCCGTCCCGGAGCGTGGCGTAGACGCCCGCCGCGAAGCCGTCGATGTCGCTCATCCGGGACACGGCGTCCTCCCAGACGGTCAGGCCGTCCGCTTGCGCGGTGGAGCCGTCGGCCGCTCCGCTGTCGGCCGCGCCGTCGCGCACGGCCTGAGCCTGGTATGACGCCAGAAGGGCCGCGCCGCCGCAGACGTTGGCCTGGGCGTCCGACCTCAGGGTGGCCTCGTCGAGGCCGGTCAGCGCGGCCGCGCGGGTGAGCTCGGGCGTGCCCTCGCGGGCCGGGCCCGTCTTGTCGTTGATCGCGGACAGCGGCAGGCCCTCGCCGTGCGCGTGCCCGAGGCCACCTCCGGCCGCCAGGTTGAACACGCCGTAGCCGCCGTCGGCGCTGGCCTGACCGGCGTGCTGGTCCCAGCGGGACTCCAGGTAGGACACGGCCTTGAGCAGGTCCTCGGGCACCCCCGTGACATCGGCCGCGGCGGTGAACGCCTCGTCGAGCGAGCCGGCGGTCAGCACGGGAGCGCAGGCGACCACCTCGTCGCCGGGCGCCGTCACCGTGGGAGCGGCCTGGGCCGCGGAGAGCGGGATGAGCGGAAAGAGCACCCCGGCCGCCGTGGCCAGGGCTGTGATACGTCGTCGTGACGTCACGCGGAGTTCCTCTCGTCGAGTCCGTAGAGCTCCGGACGAGAGAATCACACCCGATCAGGGTGTGCATGAGAAGGGTCTGCGGGTTAAAAAATCGTTACCCCGGCAAACCGACCGGGTCGCGGTCGGGCGCGCGGCCCGTCGTCGCGGGCTGCCTCAGAGGCGGACGAGCGCCTGGGCGCGGACCAGCACCTTGGCGCCGTCGACCGTGACGGCGAGGTCCACGCGGACTGTGCCGGCGTCGGCGTCGACCACACCCACCGTGCCAACGACCTCGATCAGCGCGGTGCCCGGGTTGGGCACCTCCACGGGCTTGGTGAACCGTGTCTGGTAGTCGACGACGGCGCCCGGGTCGCCCGCCCAGTCCACGACCAGGCCCACGACGGTGCCCATGGTGAGCATGCCGTGCGCGATGACGCCGGGCAGGCCCGCGTCCTTCGCGAACTTGTCGTTCCAGTGGATCGGGTTGAGGTCGCCGCTGGCGCCCGCGTACCGGACCAGGGCCGCACGGTCGAAGGTGACGGTACGGCTGCCGATCACGTCGCCGACGGCGAGCGTCGCGATGTCGGGGCGGCTCATGCGTCCTCACCTCGGATGGCCAGCGTGGAGACGACCGTGGCGACGTGCTCGCCGGGGGTGTCGGCCTCGGGGGACGGCACCTCGACGTGCTGCGCCATCGCGTAGATCTCGCACCGCGTGGTCACCATGCTGATGGGGCCGCGGGAGACGATCCGGTCCACGTGCAGCACCGTCGTGAGCTCGTCACCGGCGACGATGGGACGGTGGTGCGTGAAGCGCTCGTCCGCGTGGACCACACGGGAGAAGTCGATGTCGGCCTCGGGGTCGCTGACGTACTGCGACTCGGTGCGCTGCGCCACGACCACGGCGAACGTGGGCGGGGCGACCAGGTCCGGATAGCCCAAACCCCGCGCCGCCACGAGATCGTGGTGCGCGGGGTGCGTGGCACCGACGGCAACGGCGAACTCGCGGATCTTCTCGCGGCCTACGGAGTAGGGAGCGTCGGCCGGATATGACCGGCCCTCGAAATCAGCGTTCGCCACGTCGGTGTGAGCCTGCTACGAGGCTCAGCGGGTCTCGCGGTGCGACGTGTGCTTGCCGCAGCGCGGGCAGAACTTCGCCAGCTCCAGGCGGTCCGGGTCGTTACGCCGGTTCTTCTTCGTGATGTAGTTCCGCTCCTTGCAGTCCACGCACGCCAGCGTGATCTTCGGGCGGACATCCGCGCTCTTGCTTGCCATGGCTCTCACCTCCGCGCCTCGAGAGGGAGGCGCCATGTGTCTTCTCGTCGTCCGGCACAGGAAGCCGGACGGATGTACTTGCTTTGGTAGCGAGGGCGGGGCTCGAACCCGCGACCTCACGATTATGAGTCGTGCGCTCTGACCAGCTGAGCTACCCCGCCGCGCGTGACTGAACGCGAGGCCGTCCGCCGTTGCTCCCCACCGGCGAACCGGTGGGGTGGGCGGACGACCCCGCGTCGATCACAGAGCCCCGAAAGGGAATCGAACCCTTGACCTTCTCCTTACCATGGAGACGCTCTGCCGACTGAGCTATCGGGGCGGCGAGGAAGACTCTACATGCCCTCCGGCCTGGCGTGAAATCGAATCCGGTGTGAGGTGCGCCGCGCGGGTCACGAGCCCCGCGCGGACCTGGTTTCAGCGCTGCGGTGGGGCCAGCTGCGGCACGAGGACGACGGTCCGGCTACGGATGGTGGCGTCGGCGATCGCCTGGAGCATGAGCATGCCAGGGACGTGCGAGCGCACCTGGTCCACCGTGTCGACGACGCCGCGCGCAACAAGGTTCTCCCCCGCCGCGGTGTACGCCCTGTACAGCGTCTCCCGCTCCTCGGCGGCAAGGTCCCGGTGCAGCTCCTCAAGGCTGGTGCGGTGCCGGGTCAGCGCGGACTCGGCGACTGCTTCGCGTTGCGTGGAGACGTCGTCGACCTGGCGCTCGACGGCACTGTGCTCCGCCGTTCCCAGACGGAGCCACGTCACCGTGACCAGCGCGGACACTGCACAGCAGACCCCGGCGAGCACGAGGTTCACGCCGAGCGAGGTACGTGCCGCCCCCGGAAGCTCCGAGAAGGTGATGAAGAAGAGCGGAGCCGCCGCCGCGGCGGTGGCAAAGCCCGCGAGCAACCACGAACGCTGGACGAGACCTCTCGTGGCCGGGGCCGAGCGCCGGACCGGGAGCAGCGCCATCAGTACACCGACGGTCCCGACCGCGAGGAACGCCGACGACCACGGGAGCACGGCGACCATGTCGAAGTCGGCTCGGCTGAAGAAGAACGCGAACGCACCACCGATGCCGAGGGCGCCGAGCACGGTGCCGACGGTACGCCGCGGCGAACGGAGATCGGCCACCGCGGGATCCACGCGGCGAGTCCGAGCGTCGATCTCCGACCGCGCGTCCTGGACCTCGGCGTGGAAGTCGCCCACGACGGTGTCGACCGCGGCCGCGTAGCCGGGCAACCCTCGCAGCACCTGTCGATCCAGCTCCGCGGTCCGCCGCCAGAACGCCGTCGGCGAGATCTCCTGGGTCCAGTGCTGGGCGAAACGGCTCGACCACGTGTTCTCCACGGCGGAAGTCTGCCAGCGATCCGAACCGGCCAGCGGACAACGAACTAGGGCGTGACCAGCGTTTCCGCTGATCACGCCCTAGTTGTCACGTGGCTGGTGAGGGATTCGAACCCCCGAAGGCTGAGCCGTCTGATTTACAGTCAGATCCCTTTGGCCGCTCGGGCAACCAGCCGTGAACGGTGCCAACCATAGCGCCCCACCAGCCCTCGCGAGAAATCGAAAACGGGCCCGGCCAGGTGACGAGCCCCACAGCCCATCGGGGACCCGGGCGGGGGCGCGAGATCTATCGTGACGCAGTGACACAACAACAGGATCGCTGGGGTCTCCCCCTCGGCATCGGCGCCTACCTGCTCTGGGGCGGGATGCCGCTGTTCTTCCCGCTGCTCCAGCCGGCGGGTCCCCTGGAGATCGTGGCCCACCGCATCGTGTGGAGCCTGCTCTTCTGCCTGATCGCCCTCGCGGCCCTGCGTCAGCTCGGCGACTTCCGCGCCGCCCTGCGGTCCCCGCGCATCCTGGGCACGTTCGCCGTGGCGGCGGCCCTGATCGTCGTCAACTGGGTGGTGTACGTGTACGCCGTGCTCAGCGACCGGGTGCTCGACGCCGCCCTGGGCTACTTCATCAACCCCATCATCACGGTGCTGCTCGGTGTGCTGGTGCTGCGCGAGCGGCTCCGGCCCATGCAGTGGGTCGCGATCGGCTTCGGTGCCGCGTCGGTCGTGGTGCTCTCCACCGGGCTCGGCGGGCTGCCGTGGATCTCGCTCTGCCTCGCGCTCTCCTTCGGCCTGTACGGGCTGGTGAAGAACCGGGTGGGCCGCACGGTCGCCGCGCTGCCCGGCCTGGCCGTCGAGACGACGGTCGCCACCCCGTTCGCGCTCGCCTACCTCGTGTGGCTCGGCAGCTCGGGCACGTTCGTCACCGAGGGCACCGGGCACGTGCTGCTGCTCATGTCGGCCGGCATCGTGACCGCGCTGCCCCTGCTCCTGTTCGGCGCCGCCGCCCGGCGGCTGCCCCTGTCCGTCGTCGGCATGCTGCAGTACCTCGCGCCGGTGCTGCAGTTCCTGGTGGGTCTGCTCGTCTTCGGGGAGCACATGCCGCCCGCACGGTGGGCCGGGTTCGCCCTGGTGTGGCTCGCCCTGATCCTGCTCACGGTCGACGGCGTCCGCCAGGCCCGCCGGGCGCCCCGGCTGGGGCTGGACTGACCCGGCGAGCCCGGCAGGTCACCAGGTGCCCGGCACCTGGCGGGTGGTCACGTTGAGGCGGTTGTAGAGGTTGGTGACACCGATGTGCAGGACGAGCGCCGCGAGCGCCTGCTCGTCCCAGTGCTCGGCGGCGCGGTCCCAGACGGCGTCCGGCACCCCCTCGGGGCTGTCGGCCAGGCGGGTCATGGCCTCGGCGAGCTCGATCGCCGCGCACTCGGCCTCGCTGAGGTAGGGGGACTCGCGCCAGGCCGCGACGGACGCCAGGCGGTCCTCCGACTCCCCGGCCTTGCGCGCCTGCCGCATCCCGTACTCGATGCACCAGCCGCAGCCGTTGATCTGGCTGACGCGCAGGTGCACCACCTCGAGCGTGGACCCGGGAACGCCCTGCCCATGGGCGAGCTTGCCCAGCTCGGCCAGTGCCTTCACCCCACCCGGCACGACCAGCGCCGGGTTCTTGGCGCGGGCCGTCAGGGTCCGCAGGTGGGGCGTGCCGGACGCCTCGAGGTCGAGGTGCTGGGTCGGGTCCGGGGCGGTGGTCTCGGTGGTCATCGCGATCCTCTCGTCACGGCCGGCGGTCCGGCCTGTCACACCAGCGCCCTGCGCGCCGTCACACCCTCGACGCCCCCGAGACCGAGGATGTGACAGATGACCCCCGACGAACTTGCGCTCACCTTCGAGCAGCACCGGCCCCGCCTGCGGGCGGTGGCCTACCGGATGCTCGGCAACCCCGACGACGCCGACGACGCGCTCCAGGAGGCCTGGCTGCGCCTGAACCGGACCGGCGACGCGGGGATCGACAACCTGGCCGCGTGGCTGACGACGGTCACCGGCCGGATCTGCCTCGACATCCTCCGCTCCCGGTCGACCCGCCGCGAGGACCCGCTGCCGACCGGCCGGCCCGACGACACCGCGCCGGAGATCCTGGACGACGAGTCCCCCGACCCGGTCCGCGAGGCCGAGCTGGCCGACGTCGTCGGGGTGGCGATGCAGGTGGTGCTGGAGAGCCTCGATCCCGCCGAGCGCCTGGCGTTCGTGCTGCACGACCTGTTCGCCGTGCCGTACGAGCAGATCGCGCCCGTGCTGGGCCGGTCCGTCGCGGCGGCCCGCCAGCTCGCGAGCCGCGGCCGGCGCCGGGTGCAGTCGGGCCCCGGGGCGCAGAGCGCCGCGAGGGAGGACGCGGGGGACGACGGCGGCCCGCGCGCCGGCACCGCGGGCCGCACGGACCGGCAGGTGGTCGAGGCGTTCCTCCTGGCCTCCCGCACAGGCGACCTGGCGGGCCTGCTGGCGCTGCTCGCGCCGGACGTGGTGCTGCGTGCCGACCAGGCCGCGGTCGCGTCGGCGGCCGAGGCCGCGGACCGGGGCGCACCCCTGCTGGCCCGCGAGGTGCGCGGGGCGGCGGCCGTGGCCGACGCGTTCCGCGGCCGGGCAGGCGGGGCGGTGCCCGCACTCATCGACGGCTCCGTCGGGTTCGCGTACGCGCCGGGCGGCACGCCGCGCGGCCTGTTCGCGGTGGTCGTGCACGACGGGCAGATCGCGGCGGTCGACATGATGGGCGACCCGGCCACGGTCGCCGGGACGCACGTCCTGCTGCTCGGCTGAGCCGGAGGTGCAGCGCCGGGTGGGGCCGAGGAACGAGGCGCCCGCCCGGAGCGGAACCGCAGGCTCAGCCGACCGACGAACAGGGCCTGAGGGCCTGACCTGGCAGGGTGTGCGCATGGACTCTCCTCGCACCGTGGTGGCCGGGCCCGCGACCTGGAACACGATGGTCCGGCTCGACCACCTGCCCGACCCGCGGCCGCACACCCTGTTCGCCCGCGGGTCGGTCCGCACCCTGGGCGGGACGAGCGCCGGCAAGGCCCTGCACCTGGCGGACCTCGGTGTGGCGAGCACGCTCGTCACCGACGTCGGGACGGATCCTGAGGCCGGGCTGATCCTGGCGGCGCTCGGGCACGCGCGCGGCGCGGAGGTGCTCGCGCGGCGGGTGGCCGGGCCGTCCGAGCAGCACCTGAACCTGATGACCGACGCCGGCGAGCGCCTCTCGATCTACCTCGCGGTGCCCGAGGCCTCGCCGGAGCCGGACCCCACGGCGGTCGCGCGCGTGACGGCGGCGGAGCACGTGGTGCTGGACCTGAGCGCCGTCGGGCAGGGACTGCTGCCGGCCGCCGTGGCGAGCGGCGCCACGCTCTGGACCGACCTGCACGACTACGACGGCGTGACCGAGTTCCACCGGCCGTTCGCCGACGCGTGCTCGTACATCTTTCTCAACGACGACGGCACGGACGACCACCGCGCCCTCATGACGGCGCTGCTGGAGCGGGGCGCGAGCACCGTGGTGTGCACGCTCGGCGCCCGCGGGGCCGTGGCGTGCACCGCGGAGGGCTGGTTCGAGACGCCGGCGGAGCCCGCCGAGGTGCTGGACACCAACGGCGCCGGCGACGCGTTCTTCGCCGGGTTCCTCGCGGCGCACCTCGCCGGGTCGGGAACGGCCGAGTGCCTCCGGTCGGGGGCGCACCAGGCGACCCGCGCCCTGGGCACCCACCACCTGAGCCCTCTGCTGGACGAGGAACCGGACGTGGAGCCGGTCGAGAAGGCCTAGACCCGCTGGTCGCCCGCGGTGCGGGCGAGCACGGTCGCCAGCTCCTCGGCGACGCCGTCGGCGTCGTGGTGCCCGACGACGGCGTCCGCGCAGGCCAGCACGTCCGCGTGGGCGTTGGCCACCGCGATGCCGCGCCCCGCCCAGGTGAGCATCGGCAGGTCGTTGGGCATGTCGCCGAAGGCCCAGACGTCGGCGGCGTCGACGCCGAGGCGCGTGCACCAGCGGGCCAGGGCGGCGGCCTTGTCGACGCCGGGCGGCATGAGCTCGGCGAGGCCGACGGCGCCCGAGTACGCCAGGTGCGCGTACTCCCCCACGGCGGCGCGCACCGCCGTGAAGAACTCCTCCTGCGCCAGCCGGATGTCTTCCGGCGGATCCAGGAGGATGCCCGGCGGCGGTATGCGCGCGGGGTCGAGCGCGAGGATCTTGGACACCGGGCCGCGAGCGCCGACCGCGCCCAGCGTGTCCTCGACCGGCACCGACCACAGGCCGGGGTCCAGCGCGGGCTCGCGCTTCGGGTAGGCCGGGTCGAACGTGACGCCGTCGGGCCGCTCGAAGGCGAGCGCGGCGTGCGGCAGCGCGGTGCGGATGCCGCCGACGACGGCGCGGACGGCGTCGTCGTCGAACCCGCAGGTCTCCAGGGTCTCGCCGGAGGCGAGGTCCAGCACGCACGCCCCGCCGATGCAGATGACGCGGCCGTGGCCGCCCACGGTGTCGGCGAGGTGGTCGAGCCAGCGCGGCGGTCGGGCGGTCACGAAGACCACCTCGACCCCCGCGGCGTCCAGGTCCGCGAGGACCTGGCGGGTGCGGTCGGAGACCTTGCCGTCGCTCCGCAGGAGGGTGCCGTCGAGGTCGGTGGCGACGACCCGGGGCAGGGCGGTCATCGCTCGGTCCGGATGCCGGCGGCGGGGAGGATGACCTGGTCGATGTTCTCGACGAGGAAGTCGCGGTCGACCGGCCGGCCCAGCATGAGCACGCTGTAGGCGACCAGGGCCGGGCCGATGATGCAGAGCTTCTCGACGTCGGCGTCGGCCGGGATCTCGCCGCGGTCGATCGCGCGCTGGAAGAAGATGCGGTTGACCGTGGCGCGCGGCTCGACGAGGGCCTCCTGGGCGGCGGCGGCGAGCTCGGGGCTGCGGGCGATCATGGACACGATCCCGGCCATCACCTTGAGCTTGCGCTCGCCGTCCCGGATGCTCGGCGTCCGGATCATCGCCACGAGGTCCCCGCGCAGCGTGCCGGTGTCCGGCAGGTCGTCGAGGTCGATCTCGCTCGACTTCATGCAGGCCACGGCGTCGAGCACGAGCTCGGCCTTGGACGACCACCTGCGGTAGACGGTCGCCTTCCCGGCCTTGGCCCGCGTGGCGACCATGTCGATGGTCATGCCGTCGTAGCCGGACTCGGACAGCACGTCGAGCGCGGCGTCCATGATCTCGGGGTCGCGGGTGTGGTCCCTCTTGCGTCCGAGACGGGGCTTCGCCTCGGTCTGGTCGACCTGCGTCATCGCCGTCGTCCTCCTCTCTGCACTGTCCGACCTTACCCGCGGGTTAATACTGAACCAACGGTATCCGGAACTCGTTAGTTCCGTATATGCTGCGAACCATGTCCCAGACTTCAACCCCCGCGACGGACAGTCGTCGCTGGATCACGCTCGTCGTGGTCGGGCTCGCCCAGCTCATGGTCGTGCTCGACGCGACCGTCGTGAACATCGCTCTCCCCTCGGCCCAGGCCGACCTCGGCTTCTCCGACGGTCAGCGCCAGTGGGTCATCACCGCGTACTCCCTCACCTTCGCGAGCCTCCTCCTGCTCGGCGGCCGCCTCTCCGACCTCATCGGCCGCAAGCGCACCTTCGTGATCGGCCTCGTGGGCTTCGCCCTCGCCTCGGCGCTGGGCGGCGCCGCAGGCACCTTCGACCTGCTCGTGGCCGCCCGCGCACTGCAGGGGGCGTTCGGCGCCCTGCTCGCCCCCACCGCGCTGGCCGTGCTGACCACGACCTTCACGGTGCCGCGGGAGCGCGCCCGCGCCTTCGGCGTGTTCGGCGCCATCGCCGGGGCCGGCGGCGCCGTCGGGCTGCTGCTGGGCGGCGTCCTGACGGAGTCGCTCGACTGGCGCTGGAACCTCTACATCAACGTGCTCATCGCCGCGGTCGCCCTGGTCGGCGCCTTCGTCTTCATCCCGCGGGTCGCCCGCAGCGGCCCGCGGCCGCGGCTGGACGTACCCGGCACGCTGCTCGTCTCGGGCGCGCTGTTCGGCCTGGTCTACGGCTTCTCGAACGCCGAGACCGGCGGCTGGGACGCACCCCTGACGTGGGGCATGCTGACCGCCGCCGGCGTGCTGCTGGTCGCGTTCGTCGGCTGGCAGACGCGCGCCACGCACCCGCTCCTGCCGCTGTCGATCGTGCTCGACCGCAACCGCGGTGCGGCGTACCTCTCGGTGCTGATCGCCGGCGCGGGGATGTTCGGCATCTTCCTGTTCGTCACCTACTACCTGCAGCTCACGCTCGGGTACACGCCGATCCGCACGGGCCTCGCGTTCCTGCCGATGATCGCCATGCTGGTGCTCGCCGCGCAGCTCGGCACCAACCTGCTCGTGCCCCGCTTCGGGCCCAAGCTCCTGGTGCCGATCGGCATGACGCTGGGCGCGATCGGCATGATCGACCTCACGTTCCTGGACGCCTCGAGCACCTACGCCACGAACGTCCTGCCGGGACTGATGGTCATCGGCTTCGCGATGGGCACGATCATGCCCGCGTCGATGCAGACCGCCACGCTGGGCGTGGACCGGGAGTTCGCCGGCGTCGCGTCGGCCATGGTCAACACGAGCCAGCAGGTCGGTGGCTCCATCGGCACCGCGCTGCTCAACACCCTGGCCGCCACCGCGGCGGCCGACTACCTCGCCGCGCACGCACCGGTGACCGCGGCGGTGGGCGCGCAGGCGGCGATCGAGAGCTACTCCACCGCGTACTGGTGGGGCGCCGGGTTCTTCGCCGTGGGCGCCGTGCTGTCGGCCCTGCTGTTCCGGCGCCGCGGGCAGGGGCTCTCGCTCACGGACGCGGCTCCCGGCACCGCGTCGGCGTCCGGCTCGAACGACACCGACCGCGTCGTGGAGCCGGTGGGCATCGCCTGACCGGACCGGGTCGCCGTCACGGGTTGGCGTACATCGTGACGGTGACCCGGTCGAACCGCAGGTCAGCCAGGTCCTGGCGCAACATCGTCCAGTAGACGGTGGCCATCGGGAGCCCCTCCCACTGCGCCAGGAGCACACGGTCCGGCCCGGCGGCGGGATCGCCCCAGTCCTCGTGGTCCCAGGCGTGCCCGCCGACCTGCAGGGTGCGGACGTCCCACAGGAGCTCGTCGTCCTCCGTGTATCCCGTGGCCTCCCACACCTCCCGCAGATCGGCCGCGCGACGGTGCCGGGCCAGGAGATCGGCGCCGAAGGCGTGCCGGGGCAGTGTCACGTCGTGCGCCAGGCGCAGTGCGCCCTCCCCGCGGAGGTCGGCGTCCAGCTCCTCGGGCGAGTCGTACTCGTACGGCTCGTAGTCGGGTGCGGTCGCGCGCTCCTCGACGGGTGCGCCGGCCGGCACGTAGAGGGCGCCACCGGCGAGGCCGATCTCCAGGTCCGGGTTGGCGAACAGCAGGATGTGGCCGTCCGGCGGCAGGGGCAGGTTCGTCGCCCCCTCCGGGATCGCGGCCAGGTCGAGGGTCGCGATGAGCTGGTGGTCGGCGTGCCGGACGCCGCCGTCCGGCCCGGCGAGCTCGTACGGGTCGGACGGCGTCGCCACGTCGGGCGGCAGCAGCAACGGCCCGCCGAGCCGCGCGACGACCGGTCCGTCGCCGTCGGGCACCAGGACGACGCACGGCAGGGCCAGGTCCAGCCACCGTTCCGTCTCCACCGCGGGAATCCCGGCCTCGGCGGCCGCGCCCCGGAACCGCTCCAGCCGGTCGAGCGCACGGGCCGCTCCCGGCGCCTCTCGTCGTACCTCGTGCATGGTGTCCGGCCCCTCGTGACATGCCGGCGGGTGGCTGCGGGGATCCCGGCAGCCACCCGTCGGCCGGTGCTCAGCGGTAGTTCGTGAACTGCAGCGCGAAGTCCAGGTCCGAGCCCTTCAGCAGGCTCTGCACCTCCTGGAGCTGGTCGCGCGACTTGCTGGTCACGCGGACCTCGTCACCGGTGATCTGCGTCTTGACGCCCTTGGGGCCCTCTTCGCGGATGATCTTGGTGACCTTCTTCGCGGACTCCCCGGCCAGGCCCTCCTTGAGGGTCGCCCCGAGGCGGTACTCCTTGCCGGACGGCTTGGGCTCGCGCTCACCGAGGTCGAGCGACTTGAGCGAGATGCCGCGCTTGACCAGCTTGGTCTCGAAGACGTCGAGGGCCGCGAGCACCCGCTCCGACGAGTTGGCGACGATGAGGATGCTCTCGCCGCTCCAGGTGATCGATGCGCCGACGTTCTTGAAGTCGTACCGCTGCGAGATCTCCTTCGCGGCCTGGTTCAGCGCGTTGTCGACCTCCTGGCGGTCGACCTTGCTGACGATGTCGAACGACGAGTCGGCCATGTGGTGCTCCTTCTGCGTAACAACCCGGGCGCCCCTGCACGCCCGGTCGGAATCTGCTCACCGTATCCGCCCTCGCCGACCCCGACGAACGCTTTGCGCGGGTGAGGTCGGGGGCGGCCAGGCGGACGGCGGCGGGTGGTCTCAGAGCATCCCGGGCGGGGTGCCCCACGGCGGTGCGTCCGGACCCGACGTCGGGCCGCCCGGGTTGTAGCCGCCGGACGGGCCGCCCGCCATCGCCTCGAGCCGGCGGATGCGGTCCGGCATCGGCGGGTGCGTGGCGAACAGGCGCCCGATGCCGGCGCCGCGGAACGGGTTGGCGATCATCAGGTGCGAGACGTTGGTCAGGTCGCGGTCCTGCGGCAGCGGCGCGCGCTGCGTGCCCTGCTCCAGCTTGCGCAGCGCGGAGGCCAGGGCCAGCGGGTCGCCGGTGAGCCGGGCGCCGTCCTCGTCGGCGTCGTACTCGCGGGTGCGCGAGATCGCCATCTGGATCAGCATCGCCGCGATCGGGGCGAGGAGCGCCATGGCGAGCGCGGCCAGCGGGTTGCCGCCCTCACGGCGGTCGCCGCCGCCGAAGAACAGCAGGAACTGCGCCAGGGCGGTGATGACGCCCGCCAGCGCGGACGCGACCGACGACGTCAGGATGTCGCGGTTGTAGACGTGCATCAGCTCGTGGCCCAGCACCCCCCGCAGCTCGCGCTCGTTCAGCAGCTCCAGGATGCCCTCCGTGCAGCACACGGCCGCGTTCTGCGGGTTGCGCCCGGTGGCGAAGGCGTTGGGTGCCTTGGTGGGCGAGATGTACAGCCGCGGCATCGGCTGGCGCGCCGCCGTGGAGAGCTCGCGCACGATGCGGTGCATCTCCGGCGCCTGCAGCTCGGTCACGGGGTACGCGTGCATCGCGCGGATGGCCAGCTTGTCGGAGTTCCAGTACCCGTAGGCCGTGGTCGCCAGACCGATGAGCACGAAGATCCAGAGGGTGCTGGAGCTGCGCCCGAAGATTGCCCACAGCCCGAGGATCACGGCCCACATGCCACCGAACAGCGCGGCGGTCTTCAGCCCGTTGTAGTGCCTGTGCATCGCACTCCTTTCCTCCCACCCGAACGCGCCAGCCCGGTCCGGGGTTCCCCGGGCCTGGCGCCCCCAGGAACGATCGTGCCCGGAAGACCTGAGTCTTCCGGGCACGTTCGCTGGGTGGCAACGGGGAGTCGCCTACGACTTGCGGCTGATGCTCACCATCTCGTCGCGCGGGACGACCTTGATCCGCTCGCGGCCCGCGGCCTCGCCGAGCGCCCGCTCGTGCGCGTCCAGGAGCTCCCAGCCGGACCACTCGATGTAGTGGACGCCCTTGCCGGTGAGGAACTCGGTGACGGCCTCCGGCGTGCCCTGCGGCGCGGTACGGCCGCCGGTCAGGTCGCCGGGCGCCTCGCCGTCGGCCACGCCGGTGACGTCCTCGACGAGGTGGCGGATGGTCTCCGACGCGTCCGACTTGGTGTGGCCGATGAGGCCCACCGGGCCGCGCTTGATCCAGCCGGTGGCGTACACGCCGGGCACCTGGTTGCCGTCGATGTCGACGACACGGCCCTCGCGGTTGGTGATGACGCCCTTGACGTCGTCGTACGGGATCTCCGGCAGGGAGGAGCCGAAGTACCCCACGGCGCGGTAGACGGCCTGGACCGGCCAGTCGGTGAACTCGCCCGTGCCCTTGACGGTGCCGTCGCCCTGCAGCGCGGTGCGCTCGGTGCGGAACCCGACGACCTTGCCGTCCTCGCCGAGCACCTCGGCCGGGGCGTGCAGGAAGTGCAGGTGCAGGCGGCGCGACGCCGTGTTCTGTGCCGGGTCCTTCAGCGTCCAGTCCACCAGGGTCTTGACGACCTGCTTGGTCTGGTTCGACGAGTTGATCGCGGCCTCGGAGCCCTCGTCGAAGTCGAAGTCCTCCGGGTACACGACGATGTCGACGTCCGGGACGTGGCCCAGCTCGCGCAGCTCCAGCGGCGAGAACTTGACCTGCGCCGGGCCGCGGCGCGCGAACACGTGCACGTCGGTGACCGGGGAGGTCTTCAGGATCTCGTGCACGTTGGCCGGGATCTCGGTGGGCAGCAGGTCGTCCGCGTGCTTGGCGAGGATGCGGGCCACGTCGAGCGCGACGTTGCCGGCGCCGATCACGGCCACCTGCTCCGCCTCCAGCGGCCAGGTGCGCGGCACGTCGGGGTGGCCGTCGTACCAGGACACGAAGTCCGCGGCGCCGTAGGAGCCGTCCAGGTCGATGCCCGGCACGTCCAGCTCGGCGTCCTTGATCGACCCGGTGGAGAAGATCACGGCGTCGTAGAACTGGCGCAGGTCCTCGAGCTTCAGGTCCACGCCGTAGTCGACGTTGGCCAGCAGGCGGATGTCACCGCGGCTCAGCACCTTGTGGAGCGCGACGATGATCTGCTTGATGCGCGGGTGGTCCGGGGCGACGCCGTACCGCACGAGCCCGAACGGCGCCGGGAGGCGCTCGAACAGGTCGATGCTGACGTCGAGGTCGGACTTGGACAGGATGTCGCTCGCGTAGATGCCGGCGGGGCCGGCGCCGACGACGGCGACGCGCAAGGGTCGGGTGGTGCTCACGAAGGGGCGCCTTCCGGTCGAGGACAAGGGAAGCGAAGGCCGCTACCGATTCTACCGACCGGGTAAGGCGCACCTCACCCCCGGCTCAGGGGGTGGACGTGGGGTTCCTGTGAGAATCCTCGCGTTCCGGGCTCAGCGACCCTGCTCGCGTTCCCGCTTCACCCGGTCCGCCCGACGACGGAGGCTGGCCCGGCCGGCCGCCTCGTCCAGCGCCCCGTACCCGGCGAAGCCGAGTGCGAGCAGGCCCAGGAGCCCCACGATCACGGTGACGGGGATGAGGTCCAGCGCCCTGGCGACCACGGCGACGACGATCAGCCCGACGCCGATCCACAGGCTCCATCTGATGACGGTTCGCTCGTCGCTCACGGCGTGCGGTCCAGTGCCGCGACGAGCCGGGGCACCTGGGTGGCCGCGTCGGCGGGCCGGCCGCTGATCCGAACCAGCGGCAGCACCTGCTGCGTGAGGCCGGCCACGGGCTGGCCCAGGTCCACCAGAGCCGACTCCAGCGCGCCCACCAGCCGGTCGGGCTGCCGCCAGGTGCCGAACCACCACACGACCCGCTCGCGCCGCGCGGGGTCCTCCGCGCGGAACGTCCCGGCGGCGTCGATGTAGCCGCGCTTCGCGACGGGGCCCTGGGCGGCGACGAAGGCCACACCGTTCCAGGCCCACACCGCCGTACGGCCGGTGGTCAGGCGGGTGCGGCCACGGAGCATGTCCGCAAGCTTCCACCCCGGGCGCACCGCGGTGATCGAGCCCACCTCGAACCGGTCGAACGGCACCACGTGGGGGCGCAGGAACGGCGCGAACGACCCGATGAGCAGCCCGCGGTCGAGCACGACCACCTTCTCCGACCCCGCGTAGCCGAGGATGATCCAGCCGATCACCACCCAGGCCGGGATCAGGACGAGCGCACCGACGATCCCGCCCGTACCGAGCGAGATGACCACGGTGAAGAGCACGGCGACCCCGACCGCGACCCACCACGCGGTGGGCGACGGCGGGTTGGCCTCGACATGGCGGATGCCGCCGAGCTCGGGGAGCTCGGCGGCGATCCTGCGGGCCTTGCGCGGGACGCGGTCCCCGGTGACCGAAGTCGTTCCCGCAGCACTCATGCGGCGAGCAGCTTTCCCGGGAGGTCCCGCACGACGGCGGCGCCGACCTCGGTGAGCACCAGGCGGTCCGCCACGCCGTCCCGCAGGTCGCCCTGCACGGTGAACACGCCACGCGGGCCCGAGTAGACGGTCACGTTGCGGAGCGTGTCGACGCCGGCCTTGGCGACCGACAGCACGGTGACGGTCAGCGCCTCGCTCAGCTCGGGGAGGTTCGGCGCGGCGGCCTCGAACTCCGGCACCGTGAACGTGCGCGACTTGCCGGCCATGATCGCGGCGGACGTGGGGTCGAGGTACTGCTCCAGCCGCTCGCCGAGGTAGGCCTCGGGGTAGACCGAGAAGGTGTGGTGGCCGCTGGTCGCGACCTCCTCCTCCAGGATCCCGTAGCCCTCGTGCACGTAGCAGAACACCCAGTGCCGGCCGAGGGTGGTCACGCGCTCCGCCGCGACGATCGCCTGCGCGGTCCGGCGCAGCACGAGCGTGCCGGTGAGCTCGGGGATCGCGTCGATCCCCACCTCCTGGCCCTCGCCGCGGCTGGCGGGCACCACGTAGCCCTGGCCGAGGAGCGCCCGCAGGGCCACCTTGCCCACGAGCTCCTTGTCGACGTCGCCCTGCGCGTCGAGCCACGGCAGGGGCGTGGGCTGGAAGGCCTGGACGCCGTCGAGCACCATGACCTGCTCGTCGGTCAGGTTCACGATCCCGACCGGCTTGCCCGGCTCGGAGCGCCCGAGCACGGCGATGGCCGCCTCGTAGTCCGCCTTGGTGAAGTTCATCGTCTGCCCGCTCAACTGAACAGCCCTCCTACGAAGTCGCCGGCGGCCGAGAGGCCGTCGCCGACCGCGTCGCCTACGTCGGATACGACATCCCCTGCCGCGTCTGCCATGTTACCGATCCCGTCCGCGACGTTGCCGGCCGTGTCCCCCACCCAGTTCGCAGCGGTGCTCGCCGCGCCCGAGATCGAGTCCCAGTTGTCGTACACCAGGTTGCCCAGCGCCCAGGCGCCGGCGACCACGCCGGCGCCGACCGCGATCCCGACGCCCACGGGTCCGAGCATCGCCGCGCCACCGAGGGCCATCGCGATACCGCCCGCGCCGCCGATGACCGACAGGCCACCCATGACCCGGTCGACGCCGCCCCGGACGCCGTCGTACTGGGTGTTGAACATCTGGTTGAACCCGCCGACCACACCGAACACGCCACCGGCGGTGCCCGCCACGCGCGCGATGGTGCCGGCAGAGCTCGCCAGGCCGACCAGGCCGCTCGCCTTGCCGATGAGCCCGAAGTCCTCGGCGACGCCGAGCCCGGCCGCGGTCCGGCCCACGAGGCCACCCGCGCCACGGAAGACGTCCTGGGTCGCGTCGGCGATCTTCGCCGCGTCACCGAGGCGGGTGGCCGACAGCAGCCCCGCCAGCGCAGGTCCCGTCTTGATCGCCTTCGTGGCGGCCAGCGCGAACCCGATCCCCTTGGCGCCGAGCATCCCGGCCAGGCCCAGCCCGGCCCAGTTGAAGCCGCTGTCGGACGCTCCCCCGACCTCGGTGCCACCCGTGCCGCCGCCGATGCCGGAGTAGTCGTTCGACGTGCTCTCCTGCGCGTCGGCGTTGGCGCGCACCTTGCCGGCCACGTCCGTCAGCGCGGCGGCCGTCTCCCGGAGCCGGATCAGGTGGCTGCCCGACCACTCCTGACGGAAGCCCTCGGCGTCCGGGCCGCTCCAGCCGTCCGACTGCGGGACGGCAGACTCCACGGTGGTGACGATGGTCTCCAGCTTGTCGCTGCCCTCGTCAAACTTGTCCGCAAGCAGACGCAGCGCCTCGATGTCGGCGCCGACCATTCCCCCGCTCACTTGGTTCTCCTCACGTCCCGCCGCTGACGGCAAAGGGCTTCGCCTGGGTACCGCCGAAGTTCTTAGGTCTTTACGAAGTCAAGGGGTGCGGGCCGTAGTCGGTCCCGCACCCCTCGGTACCGGCCCCGGAGGGGGCCAGGCCTCTGGACGAGGCTCGAGCGCGATCAGTACGCGCTCGAGGTCTCCTCCTGCATCTGAGCGTTGTTGTCGGCCGTCGTGCCGTACTGCTCGAGCGCAGCGGCGATCTCGTTGAGCTTCGCGGCGTGCGTGCCGTCCCACTCCTCCTGGAACTGCACGGCGTCCTGACCGTTCCACTGGGTCTGGCCCATCTGGCTCGTGATCGTCGTCACGACCTGACGGACGCCCTCGGCCTGCGTGCGGAGCGTGTTGGCCAGGCTCCGGACTGCCTCGACGTCAAGACCGAAAACGTTGCCACCCTCTGCGACCATGTCAAGCTCCTTCGTCTGTGGCTGCCCCCTCGGACAACCTCCGTTTCTGCGACGTCACGAACTATTCCATGGCCCGTGACGCGGTGGAATGGGGAGGACTCCCCATGCCCCGTCACCCCGGCAGGGCGACGTGGATCTTGGTGGCGCGGCCCGCCGTGACGAGGAATCCGCGCCCCGGCGGGAAGTCCTTGCGACGGATCCGGCCGAGCGGTGTGTTCATGAGCGTGTCGCCGTCGGTGTCCCCCGGCGTCAGGAGCAGGCCGTTGCGGCCGGACTTGAACGGGCCCGCGAGCGTGAACGCCTTGCTCCAGGTGGACGACTCCGACTCACCGATGACGAGCTGTTCCTTGCGGGTCGCCAGCTTGACGAACGCCTCCAGCGGCTTCTCCGCGGGCGTGCCCGTGAGCTCGGTGTAGTTCTCGATCATCACGGTGAGAGTACCGGGGGCGAGCCGATCGCTCTCGAGGGCCGCGGTGAGGTCCTTGAGCGTCTCGACGATGTCCTCGGGGCTCGACGCCGACATGTCCCAGAGGTCCAGCGCGGACAGGCTCGTCCGCCGGGAGGACAGGTAGACCAGCCGCCCGCTCCCGGCCCGGCGCAGCGCCGTCGCCAGCGTGACGAACGCCGTCGTCCGGCCGGAGCCGGGCGGGCCCGCCAGCATGAGCGGGCCACGCATGGGCAGGCCGATGGGCGCGATGTCGAGGTCCCGCAGACCGATCGTCGCCAGGTCCGCGGCGCGCTGCGGCAGCTGCTCCAGCGTGAACGTGTCGGGCAGCCGGTCGACGCCGGGTGCCTGGGGCACCCCGCCGACCGAGCGCATGGTCTGCTCCAGGCGGGCCAGCTCGCGCGACTGCACGGCGCCGTTGGAGTCGCCGCCGAGCACGGCGATCTGCGCCTCCTGGCCGTACATGATGGCCCGGCCGGGCGCGGAGGCGGGCGTGAGCACGTCCTTGGGGACGTTCAGCATCACGTAGTCGTCCTCCTTGGCCATCCGGTGCACGATCCGCTTCTGCACCGTGGAGGCGAGCGACGGCGGCACGGAGACGGCGCGGTCGCCGCTCATGACGAGGTGGATGCCGACGGGCCGGCCGTCGGTCGCGAGCTGCGTGAAGGTGCCGAAGATCGAGAAGCCGCGCGCCGTGATGTTCTCGTAGGCGTCGCGGAACGCGCCGATGCCGTCGACGAGCACGATGATGCGCGGCTCGTCGGGCTTGTTCGCCAGACGGCGGTACTCCTCGATCGTCGAGGCGCGCACGGCGGCGTAGCGGTCGGCCCGCTGGTCCAGCGTGTCGCGCAGGCGGCGCAGGAGGCGACCCACCCGCTCCTCGTCGTCGCCGGCGATGATCGCGCCCACGTGCGGCAGGTTCTCGAGCATCTGGAGACCGCCGGAGCCGCAGTCGATGCCGTAGACCTGCACGGGACCGCCACGGTGCGTCAGACCGGCGGAGACCGCGATGGTACGCATCGTGGTGCTCTTGCCGGTGCCACCGGTGCCGTAGATGGCGAGGTTGCCGTCGCTGTCGGGCTCGTAGTGCACGGTCGGCTGGGCCTGGGCCGGCGGGTTGTCCAGCACGCCGAGCACGAGCTGGGAGTCGGTGCGCCGGTTGGGCAGCAGGGCCAGGTCGTACGTGGGCGCCAGCTCGGGCAGCCAGGGCTTGCGCGGCGCGGGGACGCCCGCCTCGTTCGCCGCACGGCGGATCGTGCTGACCACGCGGGCGATGTCGTTGGGGCCCGGGTCCCTGTCCTCGATCACCTCGGGTGCCGGCAGCTCCCAGCGCCGGCCCGTGCCGAAGTCCATCTCCTCGATGTCGAGCGACGACCGCTCGAGCTCGTCCGTGGTCCAGCCGCCGGCGTAGCCGGTCTGGAACGTGGTGAGCCGGCCGGGGCCGGTCTTCGCGGCGCCCCGGCCCGGGATGGACGGCGAGAAGTGTGCCGCCATCTCGTCCCCGAGCACGTCCTTGGAGTCGTGCTCGTCGGCCATGCGCAGGGCGATGCGCAGGTTGGTGTTGGCGCGCAGGTTGTCCTTGATGACACCCGCGGGGCGCTGCGTCGCGAGGATCAGGTGCAGGCCGAGCGAGCGGCCACGCTGGGCGACGTCGACCACGCCGTCCACGAACTCGGGCACCTCGCCGACCAGGGCCGCGAACTCGTCGACCACGATGATCAGGCTCGGCGGCGCCTCGGGGTCACCCGTGCGCTCCAGGGACGCGAGGTCCTTGGCCTTCTTCCGGTTCAGCAGGTGCTCGCGGTAGTGCAGCTCGGCGCGGAGCGAGGACAGTGCGCGCCGCACGAGGTGCGGCGACAGGTCCGTCACCAGGCCGACCGTGTGCGGCAGGTTGACGCAGTCGGCGAACGCCGCGCCACCCTTGTAGTCCACGAACAGGAAGGTCACGCGGTCGGGACTGTGCGCGGCCGCCATGCCGAGCACCCAGGACTGCAGGAACTCCGACTTGCCGGCACCGGTGGTGCCGCCCACGAGGGCGTGCGGACCCTGCGTCCGCAGATCCAGGTGGAACGGCTCCACGCCGTCGTGCCCGACCAGCGCCCGGAGGTTCGTGGGCGTCTTGCGCCGCACGGGCGGCGACCCGTCGCGCGGGGTGAGGGAGAGGTTCTCCTTCCACCGCTCGACCACGCCGTTCGAGTCCTGACCGAGCTCGGTGCCCGCCAGCGACAGGTAGGAGACCGCGCGGGGCAGGTCCGACTCGTCGTCGGTCGGGGCGCCGATGTCGATCACCGGCGACAGGATCCGGGCCACCTCGCGGGCCGTCGGCAGGTCGGCGACGTCGCAGCGCACCGGGTAGGCGAGCTGCCCGTAGTGCACCTCGCCCGTCATGGCGCCGTTGTCGCTGGCGTTCGGGTCCAGCAGCACGAAGGTGCGGCAGGCCGCCGGGAGCTGCTCGACGGTGGGCGCGATCCAGACCACGTGGACGCCGGCGGCGGCACCGTGCTCGACCAGTCGGACCAGCCGGGCCCGCTCGACCGGGGCGTCGTCCTCGATGAGCACGACGACGGACGGCAGCACGGGCTTCGGCGGCGCGTCCTTTCGATCCTTCTCGGCGTCCATCTCGCCCACCAGGGGTGCGGGACCGTCGAGGCTGACCCCCCGTGCCTCCACGAGCTCCTCGAGGCGCGTCAGCAGCGAGGCGCCCGACGCCGGGTCGTCGGCCAGGTGGTCCGACGCGCCGAGCGGGCTGTGCGGCGAGCCGGTGTGGGGCAGCCACTCGAGCCACTCCCAGTCCGCCCGCGAGCGGGCCGAGGTGAGGGCGGTGACGACGAGCTCCGCGGGCGAGTGCAGCGTGACGAGCTGCAGCAGCACGGACCGGCCCACCGGTTCGACCACGCCGCTGGGCCCGGCGATGCCGACGTTGCCGCCGTACCGGAACCCGGCGCCCATCGGGACGTCGTGGATGGTGAGGCACTGCTGCTGCAGGTCCAGCACCCGCTGCCAGTGCTCGGGGATCGCGTCGTTCTCGCGCGGCTCGTCGAACAGGGTGCGGGCGGGGCCCGAGCCGAGCCCGAACCGCACGGTGAGGAACCCGCGGTGCTCGGGGCGGTGGGTCCACATCAGCCCGCCGAGGCGGCGGACCGCGTCGAGGGACTCGGCGAGCGACGGCAGCTCCGCGAGCCGGACGGCCCGTTCGACGGCGTGCGTGCGGTCGATCCGCTCCGACGTGGCGACGACGGCCTGCTCGAACTGCTCCGAGGCCTCCTTGAACTGCTTCTTGCCGTAGACCTTCCGGTCCAGCCACATCCCGACCATCATCACCGGGCTCATGAACATGAACAGCAGCGAGATCGGGTTGCGGGTGAAGGAGTACATGACCGCGCCCATCACCATCGGCGCGAACATCATCATCCAGGGCAGCCGCTGCGGCTGCGGGGGCTTCGGCGGCTTGGGCGCCTTGATCTTGATCTCGCCGAACCGCGTCACCACGCGCGGGGAGCGGTTGAACTCCACGACCGGGCTGGTCGGCGCGATGCTCGTCGAGCGGTGCAGCGCCACCACGGAGAGCGTGGTCTCGCCGAGGGTCACGGTGTCCGACGACGTCAGCACGGCGCGCGTCATCCGCTTGCCGCCCATCACCAGGCCGTTGGCGGAGGCGAGGTCGTGCACCTCGATCGACTCGCCCACCACCACGCGGGCGTGGCGCTTGGAGACCTGCCCGTCCTGGAGGCGGATGTCCATGCCCCGGTCGCGGCCGATGTAGGAGGTACCGACCGGCAGCGGGAAGTCGCGCCCGGCGTCGGGCCCGTCGAGGACGCGGAGCTGCGCGACCGCGGTGCCGCGGTCCTGCCCCGGGTTCACGAACTGCTCGGAGACGCGCACGATCGACACCACGGACCCGGAGCGCAGGCCCGCCTGGACCAGGTCGTTGGTGGGGGTCAGCACCCGGCCGCTCGTGAAGCTCGTCGAGCCGTCGCCCAGCACCTGCAGCGTGAGGTTCTCGGGTGCGGGGGCGCCGTTGCGGGTGGGGTCGCCCGAGAAGAGGGCCTCGGCCACGTCGCGTACCGTCGCGGTGGCGTCGGCGGTGACCGCGACGTTCACGCCGGACTCGTCGGGTCGGTTGAGGGTCAGCTTGATGCGCACGTCAGGCGTCGTCCTTCAGGTCGAGAAGTGGAAGGTCCGCGGGGGTCACCAGCCGGGAGGCGACGGCGTACTCGACGAGTCGCGCGCGCCGGTTGGTGGCGAGCAGCCCGGGGCCGCCGCGGAGCCCCTTGACGCCGATCCGGTCCAGCTTCTCGCAGACGTTGTCGAGCTTGCGGTTGAACCGGGTGGTGGCCCAGCCCAGGCGGCGTGCCGCGTCCGCACTGGACGGGATCTCGCTGAGGCCGGTGCCCTCGCGCCGCAGCATGGGCTCGGCGAGCACCACGATGAGCTGCTTCTGGCTGGTGGTGAAGCTGATGGCGCCGATGGTGGTGGCGCCGGTGTCGGGGTCCTCGGAACGGACCTCGTGGTACGGGGCGTCCGTGAGCTGGGCCGTGAGCTCGTAGGTGGTGGGGCCGGCCGTGAAGACGATCGAGGTGGTGGGGAAGACGATGGGCAGGCGATGGCCGGGCGGGAGCCAGGACTGCACGCCGCCGCCCGCGTCGCACACCGTCGCCGAGATCAGGGAGCCCACGTTCGAGAGCCACCAGATCCCGTCCTCCTGCGTCAGGCGCAGGAAGCGGCGGTGCAGGTAGGGGTTGTCGTCGATGGCGAGGTCACCCTCGCGGCCCACGTCGAACCCGTCCTCTGCCTGCGCAGGATCGAACCACTCGCCACAGAACTCGAGCGCGAGATCGCCCACGTCGTCCCCTCTTCTCCCCCTGTCAGCCGGCCGATCGGCCGGAGTCGGTCAGCCCGCCTCGACGCACGCCTGCTCCGGCTGCGCCGATGCCTTGCCGGAGCGCACCACGACGACCTCGAGGCACGTCTTCTCGCCGTCGAGCCGCTTCACCGTGACGGTGGTGCCCACGGAGGGCTCGTAGCGGCTCTCCTCGGTGACCGACAGCACACGGTACCCGTACTCGTCACCCTCTTCCTGGGTTTTAGGCGGCTTCCAGGTGAAGACGACCTCGTCGCCCTGGGCCTTGCCCTCCAGGTCGATCACCGGTGGCACGTAGCCCGTGCCGGGCGCCGGCGGCGGGTCCCCCGCGACCGTCTGGGTCTGCCCCGGGTCCTCGGGATCCTCCCCGCCGTTGCGCAGGGCGAACCAGCCCACGACCAGCACCACCACGAGCACCACGGCACCGGCGACGAGCGCCACCGTGCCCCACGGCGACGACTTCTCCGGCGCGACCTCCTGCGGCAGGTCCGCGGGCGCCTCCGGCGCGCGCGTGCGGTGCACCGTCTCCTCGACGGGCGGGGCGTCCCACCCGAACGAGGCCACCGGCACGTCGACGGCGGGCACGGTCGTGCGCGCCCCTGTGGCGGTACCCGCCTGGGGCGCCCAGCCGGACGTGCCCTGCGTGGCCGGCGCGAAGCCGCCCGACGACGTCCCCGCGCTGCCGCCGGACGCCGGCCCGGGAGCGGGCCGCTGGCCCGGGTCGATCGCCGTGACGTTCTTCAGCCGCGTACCGTCGTCGTCCTCTTCCTCCTCCGCGACCGCACCGGTCTCGTCGAGGAGGTCGATCGGCGTCATGTCGCGCGCCAGGCCCACCTGGACCTGCTGCAGCGCGCGGGCGAACGCCAGCACCGACGGGTACCGCGACGAGGGGTGCTTGGCCATCGCGATCCGGAGCACCTGCTCCAGCGACGGCGGCACGTCGTTGCGCCCGATCGGCGGCAGCGGCGCCTGCTCGATGCGCGCCACCAGGTCGGCCGACGTGTTCGAGCCGCCCGGAACCTCGAACGGGGTGCGGCCGGCCAGCAGCGTGTAGCAGGTGGCGGCCAGCGCCCAGACGTCCGTCGTCTTGCCCGCGACCGGCGGGTCGCCGAACGACTCCGGCGGGGACCACGGGATGGACATGCCCTCCGCGGCCGACGCCTGGTCGACCGTCGACGAGATGCCGAAGTCGGTCAGCGCGGGGTGCCCGAACTGCGTCACGAGGATGTTGGCGGGCTTCAGGTCGCGGTGCAGGATGCCGAGCCGGTGGGCGGTCTCCACCGCGCCGGCGATCTGGATCGTCGTGCGCAGCGCCTCGGCCAGCGAGAAGCGCTCCGACCGGTACCGCGCGCCCAGGTTCGGGCGCGAGCAGTACTCCATGGCCAGGTACGGGCGGCCGTCGTCGGCGACGCTCGCCTCGTACATGGTCACGATCGAGGGGTGGTTGCCCAGGATCGCCATGAGGTCGGCCTCGGAGTCGAACGCCACGCGCTGGGCGTCGCTCGCGTGCTCCTTGAGGAGCACCTTGACGGCGACCAGCCGCTTGGGGCGCTGCTGCTCGTACAGGAACACGTCGGAGAAGCCGCCCGAACCGATCAGCTTCTTGTACTCGAACCCTGCGATCTGGGGCGGCGCCGAGGGCGCGCGCTTGCTGCTCACAACTCTCCTTCGTCGATGGTGGGGCCGTACTCGTGCGTCGAGGCCCTCACCAGATGCCCTCGAAGGTCAGGGTCGCGCCGTCGCCCAGGTCCACGACGTCGCCCTCGACCACGATCACCTTCTCGTTCGGGTGCAGGCGCCGGGGCTGCTGCCCCGGGCGCAGGAGGGTGGTCCCGTTGGTGGTCGCGAGGTCGGCGACCAGGACGTGCCACTCCTCCAGGGTGATCTCGACGTGCGACCGCGAGATGTCCTGGTCGGGGCTCGCCACCGTGACCAGGCGCGGCGTCCTGTCCGCCGAGGCGTTGTTGGTGCGGGGCCGCCGGCCGACGATCACGGGGCGGTCCAGCTCCACCACCTGCGGTCCCCCGATGCCGGGCTGCACGCCACCCGTCACGAGCATCTGCCCGAGCGACGGACGCGACACCAGCTCCGCGTCCCCCGACAGCTCCGCGCCGCACGTGCGGCAGCGGTCGTTCGTCGGCGGGTTGGGGTGCCCGTCCGGGCAGGGCAGACCGAGGATCTGGATGGCGCCCGGGAGGATGCCCACCGAGAACTTGGGCACGACGGCGCCCGCGGCCTTGCGCAGCGCCGCGATGTCGGACGACATCATGGTCTGGCCGTCGTGGTCGTCCTGCTCCACGGGCGCGGCGTCGGCCGGGGACTGCCCCACCGAGGCCGCGCGATCGGCAGCGCCCGGCGTCACGCCCGGCGGCGGTTCCGGAGCCCCGGACAGACCCGACCAGCCGCCCGGCACGCCGGAGATCAGGGCGTCGCCGCTCTGCTCCGGGGCCCGTGGCAGGTCCGGCACCGGCGGGGGCGACGGCACGGGTGGCGGGGCGGGCACGGGCTCCGCGGCCTGCTCCTCCTCGGCCTCGTCGTCGTCCTCGCCCTGGCGCACCGCGGCGTCCTCGACCCGGCGCATCACGGTGTCGCCGAAGAGGTGGCCGTAGTCGTCGTCGGAGCCGAACTGGGTGGCCTCGTCCACCTCCGTGCGCGGCTCGGGAGCCGACACCGTGCCGAGGCCGAGCACCGGCGTCGGGCCGGAGACCGGGGCGGGCTCCTCGCCGGGGGCCGGCTTCTCGTCGGGAACGGGCTTCGCGTCGGGCTCCGCGCCCAGCACCGGCACGTCGAGCGCGCCGGGCACGATCGTCTCGCCGGACGGCTGCCCGCCGAACCCGAAGATCGGCACGCCCCGAACGGGTGCGGGACCTGGGGCCGCCTTCACCGCCGGGACCTCGACCGGGGCCGCCGGGAGGCTCACCGGCTCCGCGACCTCCACCAGGGTGCGCCGCAGGGCGCTCGCCCGCACCACCGCGGACTGCACCGGGAACTCCTCGTCCGCGGGCGCCTCGTCGGTGGTGATCGCGAACGACGTGGGGCCGTCCACCACGCGCTCCGACCAGGTGACGACGCCGGCCCCGGTCACCTCGACCGGACCGCCGGCCCCCTGCGCGCTCACCACGACCTTGACGCCGGTGCCGCGCACGGCGACGTGCGCGGCCGTGGCCGGCTCTCCCCCGGAGAGCGAGACGACGGCGAACGGCGGCGTCTCCGCGAGGCCGCCGGCGGCCAGGACGCCGAGCGTCGCCGCGACCCCGCCGTCGGGCGCGTCGAGCGCGGTCCAGAGCGCGTCGACGACGCCGGCGGGAGCCGGGCCGGGCAGCACGACGACCGTGCCGTTCCGGACCACCGCCCGTGCGGATCCCTCGCTGTAGTGCACCGTCATCTCAGACCCCCTGGCTTCTTGCTGCGTGCTCTTCTCGCGGCAGGGTGTCCTCGTCAGGCTCCGCCCCCGCCCGTGGTGCTGTCGACGACCCTATGGTCTCGTCGTCCAGGCCGGTCACGTCGACCACGACCACGGTGATGTTGTCCCGGCCACCGGCCTGGATCGCCGCGTTGACCAGGTGCCCGGCGGCGCGCTCCGGGTCGGGCTGCTCCAGCAGGATCGCCGCGATCTGCTCGTCGGTCAGCTCCCCCGTGAGGCCGTCCGAGCAGATCAGCACGCGGTCGTGCAGGGTCACCGGGATGTACCGGAAGTCGGCCCGGACGTCCTCCTGGGCGCCGAGGGCGCGGGTGATGACGTTCCGCCGGGGGTGCCTGCGGGCCTCGTCCACGGTGATGGTGCCCGCGTCCACGAGCTCCTGCACCTCGGAGTGGTCCACGCTCACCTGCGACAGCACGCCGCCCGACAGCATGTAGGTGCGCGAGTCCCCGACGTTCACGAACAGCCAGTACGGCACGTCCTCGCGCTCGTCGACCAGCACGCCCGTGAGCGTGGTGCCGGGCGCGTTGCCCGAGTCCGTCTCGATGGCCCGGACCCGCTGCTGCGCCACCTCGAGGAACGCCTCGACCAGGGCCGGCTCCACCTGCTCGATGTCGGCCAGGCCGCTGAGCGCGGCCAGCGCCTCGGAGCTCGCCACCTCGCCCGCCTCGTGCCCGCCCATGCCGTCGGCCACGAAGAACACCCGGCCGGTGGCCAGGTACCCGTCCTCGTTGAGCGACCGACGACGACCCTGGTGCGATGCCGCACCCCAGGTCGTCGTCAGCCCCTGCTCCTGTTCGGTCATGCCCGGGACTCGTCGGCGTGCACGACCAGACGACGGTCCCCGACGTGGATGGTCGAGCCCACCGGCACGCGGACCCGCGCACCCGGCTCCGCGACCTGCGGCGAACGGCCCGGCGCCGAGACCACGGTGCCGTTGGTGGACCCACGGTCGGTCAGCCACAGCCCGGCGGAGTCGACGCCGAGCTCGGCGTGGTTCTTGGACACCGACCGGGTCGGGTCGTCCACGCGCACGAGGATGTACCCCGCGCCGCCGCTCGCCTGCGGGTTCCGGCCCACCAGGGCGGGCCCGTCGATGACCCGGCGCTCACCGGACTCGAGCTCGAGGGCCACGGTCACGACCGCGGCAGGCTCCAGGACCGGCGCCTGCATCCGCGTGGAGTCCGAGAACCCCTCGGACTGCGGCGGCAGGGTGGGCTGCGCCACCGGAGCGGGCTGGGCCGGGGCCGCGCCGCCCTGCGGGAGGGTCACCCCGCGGGTGGGGCGGGACTCCGGGTGCTGCTGGGGCGGCAGGGTGGCCGGGGCCTGCTGCGCCGGGGGCGCCGCCTGCTCCTGCTGCGCCGGCCAGGTCCGCGCCGGCCAGGCCGACTCGGGCTGCCCCGGTGCGGGTTGCTGGGGCGCGGGCTGCTGCGGTGCCGGCTGCTGGTACTGCTGGACCGGCTGCTGCGGTGCGGGCTGCTGGTACTGCTGCGCCGGCTGCTGCTGGGCGGACGGCGCGCCTGCCCCGCTGCCGGGGATGCCCGTGATGAGGCCGTCGCCGGTCGGAGCCGGTGCGCCCTGGGCGGGTGCCTGCGGGAACGCCCACGGGTCCGGGGCCGCCACGGACGGCTGGGCCGGAGCCTGCGGGGCCACGGGAGACAGCGGGGGCATCTGCGCGGAGGCGTACTGACCCGGTGCCGGAGCCGGCGGCGCCGCCGTCCGCACCGCGGGCCTGCCCGGGGCGCGGGGCCCCGGACCCACCGGGGCGAGCCCGGTGGACAGTGCGATCTGCGGGGCACGGACGTCGACCACGACCGACCGCGCGGCCTTGTCCTGCCAGCCCTGGACCTTGCCGCCCTTGTCCCACAGGGGGCTGAGCAGCACCACGATCTGGCCCACTCCGGCCACCAGGGAACCCGCCGCGAGCACGAGCACGCGCAGCAGCTCGCGGACGAACCCGATCGGGGTGCGGTCCTCGGCGGAGAGCGTGCGCAGGCCCATCACCGAGTTGCCGATGGTGCGACCGGTCCGGGACTCCCAGATCCACATGGAGAGCTGGAAGCAGAAACCGACCAGGCCCGCGATGAGGTAGACCCGCACCGCCTGGGCGGCGATCTCGGCCGCCTGCTCCTGCGTCACCACCGTGAGCGCCGGGGGGATGTCGATGAACGAGAGGCCGACGGCCGCCACGATGCCGATCAGCACACCGGCGATCACACCGTCGACGAGCCAGGCCACGACGCGCTTGCCGACACCCGCGTAGGGCGCGACCAGCGGCGGCGGCACGGTGCCGGCCTTGGGGATCTGCGTCGCCGTGTACACCTCGACCTCGGTGGTGATCGGCGGCCGGCTCTCCACCAGCGGCACCGAACCCGAGCCGTGGCGCGCGGCGGCGGCCGCCTGCTGCACCTGCCCCTGCGGAACCTGGGCCTGCTCCACGACGGGCCGACCCGTCCGTGGGAACTCCCGTCCGCACGCGGCGCAGAAGGGCGCGCCCGCCCGCTGGGTCGACCCGCAACCAGCGCAGACCACGTCCGTCATCAGTTCTCCTTCGTCCGCCGGGACCCGAGTCCCCCGAGGGCCGCGAGGATTCCGCGACCGCCGCCCGCACGCGCCCAGACGGAGCGCAGCGACAACGCCGCGCCGACCCGCCGTCGCGTGCTCAGGTTGGAGCGTAGCCCGCCCACCAGCTCGTCCACCTCGGCCCAGAAGGACTCGACGTCCGCCTGGGTGGGCTCGCCGCGGCCGAAGACCGACGCGTCCGCGCGGTGCGCGAGCGTGAGCGTCGACGGGACCTGGTGCGCACCGGCGATCACGCCGGCACTCTCCCGCCGGGTCGCGCCGCGCGGCACGCTCGTCCCGAGGTCGGTCACGACGTCGACGACCTCGTGCCAGCCGCCGCTGATGCGGTCGGCGGGCAGGTCGGCAGTGCGCCGTGCCGCCCGTCGGCGAGCCTTGTAGGCGAGGATCGCGATGATCGGTCCGGCGATCACCAGGAGCGGGATGCCGACCGCGAGCAGGATGAGTCCGAGCAGGCCCCAGTCGAACGGGTCGTTCTCGGTGTCGTCCTTCTCGTCGTCCTCGACGCTGCCGGCCTTCGCCTTGTCCGGCTCGTCCGGCGGCTCCGGGTCCTGCAGCACCGGGGGCTTCGGCACCTGCTCGCTCTTAGGCTCGGGCTGGATCTGCGGGTTCTCGTCCGGGACCGTGTCAATCGGCACCCAGCCGTACTCCTTGAAGGGCACCTCGACCCAGGCGTGGACGTCGCTGCCGACCACGGTCCAGGGCTTGCCCTCCTCGAAGTCGCTGTCCTTGTCGGGGTAGAAGCCCATGACCACACGGGCCGGGATGCCCGCCTGGCGCGCCATGAGGGCGAGCGCGACGGCGAACTGCTCGTCGTCGCCCACCATCTCCTCCTGCTCGATCAGCGTGTCGACGCGGTCGGCGGAGTGACCCGGACGCGACGGCGGCTGTCCGTCGAGCCCGCTGGACAGGAAGCCGGAGCTCTGGAGCGCGTCGCGGAGCAGGAAGAGCTTCTCCACCGGGTCGGTCTTGTCGCCCGTGAACTGCGCCGTCTTGCCGGGCAGGCCCGCGGGCAGCGCGCTCGCCTCGGTCTCCGGCAGCTCCACGTCGCGGATCGTGCCCTTCTTCAGGGCGTTCTCGTCCGGCGTCGCAGGCAGCAGCATGTTCAGCCGGTACGTGTCCCCGGACCTGATGCCCGCGGTGGTGAGCGCGGTGCTGGTCTTCGAGTTGTAGTACGTGCCGTCCGTCTGGGCCTCGGCGTTCGCGCCGAGCCACTCCACGCCGGTGAGGTTGCCGATCTCGGGGACCCAGACGCCGCTGTACCCCAGGACCGTGACGTCGATCGGCGTCGGCGTGTCGTGGGAGCTCGTCGCGATCTCCTCGCCGACCCGCGTGTAGACACCGGCGTCGCCGCCGTCGCCGGACGCGTCGAAGACCACGCCGTCGTACCGGTCGAGGGTCGCGAGGCGGACGCGGCCGCCCTCGGGCAGCTCGCTGACGGTGAACAGCTCGTCCTCGCGGGCGTCCTTGGCGTAGTGCCGGAACGCCACGAGCGGGCTGGTGAACTGGTGGATGTCCAGCGGCGGGACCACCGTCTCGCGGAGCACCGTACGCGGCTGGCCCGGCATGAGGATGGGCGCGGTGAAGCCCGCGACCAGCGCCGCGGCGCCCAGGATGGTGGCGCCCGTGCGCACCCGGTGCCAGCGCAGCCGGCGCGTGGCCTCGCGGCTGGCCTCCGTGGTGATCGAGTGCGTGCCGACCCGCGCCTCCATCACGCGCACCGCGCCCCAGAGCAGGGCCGTGATGGCGATGACGAGACCCTGCACGATCGGCAGGGCGGCGTCGAGCGTGCCCAGCAGGATCACGCCGACCAGGCCGACGATGACCGGCACGACGGCCCAGACCGCGTGCTTGGCGCGCCACGAGATGGTGCCCGCGACGAGCGCGACGATCATCATGAGCAGGAACGGGACCACCCCGAGGTCCGGGAACGACTGCATGGGGGGCACCGTGGTGATGAACTGCTTCCAGCCCTGTACGGAGCCGAGCAGCAGCTCGCGCAGCGTGTCCAGGGTCGGCACCACACCGGCGATCGTCGTGTGCGGCAGGGCCAGCGCGCCGCCGAACAGCACGTAGGCCAGCACGGCCAGCGCCGTCACCACGACGGCGGGGAACCGCCGCCAGGCGCCCACCCAGGCCACGGCCAGGCCCACGAGGGCACCGCCGACCGTGGGCAGCAGGTACCCGAGCGAGCCCCAGACCGGGCCGAAGCCCACGGCGACGGCGCCGAGCATCACGGCCAGCGCCGCGAGGTCGACCAGGGCGAACCTGGTCAGCGCGCGCGGCTGCTCCGCCTCCTTGCGCCGGGTGGTTCCCCGGCCCGTGCCGGTCCGGTACCCGGGTCCGGTGCCGGAGGGCGGCTGGCTGCCCTGGGCGCGGGCGCCCGCCGGGAGGTTGCCGCGGGTGTTCTCGTCGCTCATCCGTCGCTCATCTTCTTCAGCGCAAGGGGCAGGTCACCGAGGCGGCCCAGGGTGAGCACGCCCAGCTCCGCGATGGAGTGCCGGCCGAGGGAGGCCCCCGGTACGCACTGGATGGCCATGACCTGCACGCCCACGGGCACGCGGGCCGACGCCGCACGCAGCTCGGTGGGCGTGACCATGCTGCCGACGATGAACGAGATCACCGAGAAGTCGGCGGCGGCCATGCTCGCGGCACGGGCCAGGTCCACCAGCTTGGACTTGCGGGACTCCATCTCGATCCGGGAGAGGTCGTCCATCAGACGGGTGCGGTGGTCACCGTGCAGCGTGGCCTCGTTCACGAGCACCGTCACGCCGCGGTCCTCCTTGATGGCCTGCAGGCCCAGCGAGCCGCACACGCTCACGGCGAGCTCGAACTCCTCCTCGTTCGCGTAGTCCTCGGCACGCGTGGACAGCAGCACCGCGAGGTGCGAGCGGCGGGTCTCCTCGAACTGCCGCACCATGATCTGGCCGGTGCGGGCCGTCGACTTCCAGTGGATGTGCCGGCGGTCGTCGCCGGGCACGTAGTCGCGCAGGGCGTGGAAGTTCACGTCCGAGTTGGTGATGTCGTTGGTGATCCGGCCCTCGAGGTCCTTGAGGAAGCCCGTGGAGGAGCCCGTGAGGTTCTTGACGCGCGGGTGCACGAAGACCTCCTGCTCGTTGGTCCACGTCATCTCGCGGCGCAGCAGGCCGAGGGGGTCGGCGCGCACGGACTTGACCGGACCGACCGTGATCACGCTGCGGCGCCGGGTCGGGATCGTGAAGATCTCCTCGTGCGTGCCGCCGCCCTTCAGCCGCGGCACGGGGAACGCCGCCGTGCCGCTGCCGACCGGGAGCTCCATCACCGACGGCAGCAGCGGGCGGCTCGACGAGTTGCGCACGTCGAGGCGCCCGACGGCGCGGTCGCCGACGGTCACGCGAGCCTGCGCCAGATCGAGCACGACGTCGTACTTGAACCGCCCGAGCACGAACACGATGGCGCACAGCAGGGTCACCGTGAGCACGATCGCGGCCACCAGCAGCTCGAGCCAGCCGAGCGTCAGCCCGGCGATCCAGGCACCGGCCGCCACCAGGGTCACCGCGATGCCGAACGTGCTGAACGTCCGGCGGACCGGCGCGAGCGTACGACCGACCGCCCCCGCCCGGGTGCGGGCGGCGGCCGCGAAGGTCACCCAGCCGCGACGGCCGCGCTGCACCTGCGCGCGGCCGGCCGCGACGACGCCGGCGAGGCCCGTCGGCTTGTCCTGGCGCTTGCCGTAGGCAGGTCCGGCCGCGCTGCCCGCCGAGATGCCCGAGGTCGTCATGCCGAGGCCCGCTCCTGCGGCGCTGCGACGTCGGCCATGATCCGGGCCAGCACGACGTCGGAACGGGCGCCCGCGAACTCGGCCTCCGGGTCCAGGACGAAGCGGTGGCCCCAGACCGGCTGCGCCAGCTCCTTGATGTCGTCGGGCAGCACGTAGTTGCGGCCGTGCGCGGCGGCCCACACCTTGGCGCAGCGCACCAGGGCGAGCGCGCCACGGACCGAGACGCCGACGCGCACCTCGTGGGCGTTGCGGGTCTCCTCGGCGAGGCGCGACACGTACTCCAGCACCGCGGTGTCGGTGTGCACCGTCGCGGCGAGGTCGGCCATCTCGGTGACGGCCTTGGTCGTGATGATGGGCTGCAGCACCTGGCTGCGGTCCTTCAGCGCGGCGCCCGACAGGATCTCCACCGTGGAGGCGTGGTCCGGGTAGCCCACCGACGTCTTCATGAGGAAGCGGTCGAGCTGGGCCTCGGGCAGGCGGTAGGTACCGGCCTGCTCGATCGGGTTCTGGGTGGCGAGCACCATGAACGGGCGGCCGGTGGTGTGCGCGACGCCGTCGACGGTGACGCGGCCCTCCTCCATGACCTCCAACAGCGCGGACTGCGTCTTCGGCGAGGCACGGTTGATCTCGTCCGCCAGGACGATCGACGCGAAGATCGGACCGGGGTGGAAGTCGAACTTCCCGGACTTCTGGTCGTAGATCGTCACACCGGTGACGTCGGACGGGAGCAGGTCCGGCGTGAACTGGATGCGGTTGTGCGAACCCTGGACCGACGCCGCGATGGAGCGGGCGAGCATGGTCTTGCCCGTGCCCGGGGCGTCCTCCAGCAACAGGTGGCCCTCGGCGAGCATGCACGTGAGCGCGAGGCGCACGACCGGCGCCTTGCCCAGGACCGCCTGCCCGACGTTGCCGACGAGCCGGTCGAAGGTCTGGGCGAACCAGGCCGCCTGCTCGGGGGTCATCGTGGTCATCTCGTGTTTCCCTACTGCTCGTTACTGCTCGTCCGTCGGGTGAAAGTTGTGTCGATCATGGCGTGCCCGACCGCCGCGTGCGCGGCGGCCGGGCAGGGTCGGTTCTACCAGTTCCTGGCCTCGTACAGGGTGCCGTCGATCCGCACGGCCACCTGCGTCCCCGGGTACCCGTAGAAGCAGCTGAGCTGGCGGCTGCCGTTGGCCGAGCCGAAGTTGATGGTGTAGGCGCGGTCGGGCGTCAGGATGTTGTGCCAGCCGGACTCGTCCGGGTTGGTGCCGGAGTAGCACTCGACACTGTGGTTGCCGGTCGGGAAGTCCTGCCAGTTGACGACCATGTAGGCGCACGAGGCGTCGCTGCAGTCGTCGTTGTCGACGCCCGAGCCCCGGGTCACCCAGGCCTTCGGGTCGGGCCTCGCGTCCGACCTGGCCTCGGCGCACCTGCTCGCCTTCTGGCCCTCGGTGTCCGTGACCTCGACGCAGGCCCGCTCCAGGGTGCTGTAGCCCGTCGACACCGACTGGGTGCCGTTCGACGCGGTGCTGTTGAACGCACCCGAGACCACGACCGAACGGATCGCCCGGCCATTGGTCGCCCGGCCGTCCCAGGTGAAGGTGACCTTCTGGTCCCCGCCGCTGGCGCTGATCGACGGCGTCGGCACCGGGCCGTAGGGCACCACCGCGTTCGACGCGGCGGACCAGGCGGAGCACGCGTGCGCGTTGCACGCCCGCACCTGGAAGGTGTACGAGGTGCCGTTGCTGAGGCCGGTGTACGTGTACGACGTCGCGTTCCCGGCGCTCGGGTTGCCCGAGCCGTTGGCCGAGACCTCGTACCGCGGACCGGTGCCGCGGAAGTCACCGATGCCGCTCCAGCTCACGTTCGCCTGGCCGCTGGTGTTGGAACCCAGTGCCGCGGAGGGCCGCGCCGGCGTGTCCGGCGTACCGAACGGCTCCACCGCGTTGGACTGGGCGCTGACCGGCGAGTCGCCGGCCTTGTTCGTGGCCATGACGGTGAACGTGTAGCTCGAGCTGGTGCTCAGGTCCTGCACGGTCTGCGAGGTGCCCGAGGTGGTGATGGTGTTCACCTTCGAGCCGTCGCGGTAGACGTCCAGGGTGTACGTCTTGACCGCGTCGCCGTTGTTGGCCGGGGCCGTCCACGAGACGTTGATCTGGCCGCCCACGGCGGTGTCCACGCGGCTGGCGGTAGGCGCGGCCGGCTGTGCCGGGGGCGCGGCCGGGGTCTCCGGGGCCGACGGCTCGGACCACTCCGACGGGTCCGGCGCCTGGTTCTTGGCCTGCACCCGCACGGTGTACGCCGTGCCGTTGTTCAGGCCGGTCCAGGTGGTCGTGGTGCCGGGCTGGCAGGTCTTCTGCGTCACGCCGTCGGCCGGGGCCGGGCTGATCTCCAGGTTGACGCACTCGATCGGGGATCGGTCCGTGTAGGACCGGTTCTGCCACTTCACGATCAGGCTCTGGTCGTCGAACTCGAGCGTCGGGGGCTCGGGCTGGTCCGGCTTCTCGTCCGGACGTGCCTCGCGCGACGCCGGGGAGGGCTCGGACTCGCCCACGTCGTTGGTCGCGGTGACCGTGAACGTGTACTTCACGTTGTTGGCGAGCCCGTCGAACGTGCAGGTGGTCGTGGCACAGGCGTGCTCCTGACCGTTCTGCGTCCGCAGCGTGTACCCGGTGATGTCCGCGCCGTTGTTGTTGGGCTGGTCCCAGCTCAGCACCACGGTCTCGGAGCGCACCTCCTCCACCCGTGGCGCGCGGGGCGCCTCGGGGCGGCCCAGCACCGTCAGCTTCGCGATGCCGTCCACCTCGCGGTCGGGGTCGCCGGTCGCGTCCTGCACGCGGTAGCGCACGGTCATGACACCCGTGAAGTCCTCGTCCGGCGTCACCACGAGCTGGTTGCCGCGGTACTCGGTGGTGCCGATGCCCGTCTCGACGGTCGGCACGCCCGACAGCGTCAGCTCCTTCTCGGGGAACGGGTTGGTGTCGTTGTCCAGCACCGGGATCGTGGTGGCCTCGCCCTGGTGGGCGTCGAGCACCACGTCCTGCGTGGTCTGGACCAGCGGCCGTGTCGAGGCCACGACCTCGACGGTCAGCACGGCCTCGACCGCCGGGTTCTTGCCGTCGGAGACCGTCATCGCCAGCTCCTGGGCGGTGCCCTTCGACACGGACGGGTCGACCTGGGCCGAGACCGCGTTGCCGGAGACGGACGGCGAGATGCCCTCGACACCCTTGACCTCGAAGGTCAGCGGGTCCTTGTCCGGGTCCTTGACGTACCGCGACAGATCGACCGAGCTCTCCTCGCCGGCCGCGACCTGCAGCACGGGCCGGCCCGTGATCTTGGGCGGCATGTTCTTGGACGGGGTCACGTCGATCGGCAGCGTCAGCACCGCCGTCAGGCCCTCGGGGTCGTCCGGCCCGTCGCCGTCGGTCACCTCGAAGCTGACCGACGCCGCGCCCGCGAAGTCCGGGGCGGAGGTGTAGACGAGCGTGTCCTCGTCCTTGACCTCGACCTTGCCCTCCAGCGCCTTGACCGTCTTCTCCTCGGTGATCCGCGGCTCCGTCCCGTCACGCACCACCACGTAGTCCGCGATGTCGATCGTCAGCGGCTCACCGCTGGTCGCCTTGAGCGGCTCCAGGCCCGGCTTGACGTGCGGCCGCGCCTGGTCGCCCGGCACCCGCACGAACGCCTTGGCCTCCAGGCCGTCCATGTCGGTCACGGTGTAGGTGATCACCTGGGCACGCTCGGTGAGCTGCACCTCCAGCGAGCCCTCCTCGGTGATCTGCACGCCCTCCAGGTCCGGGTCGACCGTCAGCTCGAGGTCGGCGGCCACACCGTCCGGGTCCACGTCGTTGGCCTTGACGTCCACGGTCACCGACGAGGATCCCTCGACGTCGTCCGCCGTGACCACGTCGTCGTGGGAGATGGGGCGCAGCAGGGGCGCGGTCTTGTCCACGTTCACCGTGACGGCGCCGCTCGCGGGGGCCCGGAAGCTGTCCTGGATGCCGTAGTAGAAGGAGTAGGAACCCTCGTCGTCCGGCGCGGTGACCACCACGTCGTCCTTGACGACCTTGGGCTCCATGTCCTCGGTGCCCTCGAACGCGCTCTCCACGAGGCCGATCTTGTCGCCGTCGGGGTCGGTGTCGTTCTCCAGCGCGCGGACGGCCACCGTGCGGCCCGGCCGCACCGTCGTCTCGTCGTCCGTGGCCTGCGGCGGCTGGTTGGTGGCGGGCTTCGGCGTGACGCCCACGCGCACCAGGCCCTCGCCCACCGCGCCGCGGGTGTCCGTCACCTGGTAGGTGAAGGTGTCCAGGCCGGTGCTGTCCTCGGCCGCGGTGTAGTCGATGAACCCGTCCACGATGGTGGCCGTGCCCTGCGACGGCGCCGCGGAGATCGAGCTCAGGGTGACGTAGTCACCGTCGGGGTCCGTGCCGTCCAGGTTCAGCGGAATCCGGGCGGTGCCTTCGCTCAGCACCCGGGCCGTGATGTCCGGGAGCTGCGGGGCCGCGTTCTCCGGGTCGTCCTTGACGACGATGGTCACCTGGGCGGAGTCCTTCTGCCCGTTGGAGTCCTTCACCTCGTAGACGGCGTGGTACGTCCCGGCCTCCTGGCCCGCCCGGAACCGCACCGTGTCCTCCGAGACGAACGCCTCGCCCGCCGCGGCCGGCGGCGACTCCTGCAGCTCGTCGGTCAGCGTCAGCTCCAGGCCGTCCGGGTGCGTGTCGTTCTTCAGCACCGGGATCGTCACCACGTCGCCCACGTGCACCGTCGCCTCGTCCGGACCCGCCTCCGGCGGGCGCAGCTGCGCCGGCGCCGGGATCGGCACCACACGCACCTGACCGGTCGTGGTCCCCGAGCCGTTCGCGACGGTGTACGTGACCGTCACCGGGCCGTCCAGGCGCTTGACCTCCGAGACCTTCAGGATCTGGTGGTTGAGCACCGCGACCTTGACCGGGGCGTCGCCGGGCACGCTGACGCCCTGCACCACGAGCACGCCGCCCGCGGGGTCGGTGTCGTTGGCGAGCACGTCCACCAGCGCCGAGCCGCCGGTGGGCAGCAGCACCTGGTCGGAGACCGCGACGGGCGGGCCCGCCTCGTCCGGCGGGTCCACGACGTCCACGCGCACCAGGCCCATGGTCGGCTCGGGGCCGTCGGTGATCTGGTAGGTCACGTCGTACGAGCCGGGCGAGTCGCTCGCGACCCGGAAGGTGCCGGCGCCGTAGTTCGGCGTGATCGTCAGGCCGGGCTTGTCGGCGACCGCCGTCAGGCGCAGCTTGTCGCCGTTGGGGTCGAAGTCGTTGACCATCGGCCGCACCGTCGCGGGCTCGCCGGCCAGCACGGTCACGTGGTCCTGCACCGCGACCGGCGGCACGTTGGTGGCGATGACGTCGACCAGCAGCCGGCCCTGGAAGGGCAGCCCGAAGGCGTCGGAGACCGTGATGTCCACGATCTTGCGACCGGTGGTCGTGCCGCCGTCCCGGAACTCAATGGTGCCGTCCGGGCGGAACCGCACCTCGTCCAGGGGGTCGGCGGTGCTCGCGTTCGACAGGAACATGTCGTCGCCGTCGGGGTCCTTGAAGTACGGCAGCACCTTGATGGTCGCCATGCCGTCCTGGCCCACCCGCAGCACGGGCTCGCCCGACTGGATCGGGGCGTTGTTCTCCTCCAGCGGCACCACCTTGACGTCCACGGACGCCTCGTCGGCGCCGCCCTCGCGACCGTCGTTCACCTCGTACGTGAAGCTCGTGGTCCCGGTCGCGTCCGCCGGCACGTCGGCCTGCAGGGCCGCGCCGTCGAGCACCCGGTCGACGCCGACCGCGCCGTCGACCTCGCCCTTGACCTTCACGACCATGACGTCGCCGTCCGGGTCCACGTCGTTGCCGAGCACGTTGAGCACCGTGGTGCGGCCCGGCCGCACGCCGAACGAGTCGTCCTTGGCGACCGGCGGACGGTTGGCCTTGTTGCGCTCGGCCACGAACTGGTCGACCTGCTCCGGCGTGGTCTGCTCGGACTCGGTCTTCTCGCCCTCGGCGTCCTCGGGCATCTTGAGGTCCCAGTCGTCGACCTTCTCGAACTGGTCGGCGGCCATCCACAGCGAGCCGTTCGCGACGTCGTTCAGGACGATGATGTTGCGGTTCACGCGGTAGACGAGGCTGATGCCGGCGTTCACGCCCTCGAGCACCTGGTCCACGTCGTTGTCCGTGCCCTCGCAGTCACGGATGACCTGGCCCGAGTTCCAGGCGCCGTAGACGCAGCCGCTGAGCTGCACGGGGGCCGACGGCCCGCCCTGCGCCGTGCGCGTCGTCGCGTCGCCGCCCCCGAGCGGCTGGGAGACCAGGCCCTTCGTGGTGGCCAGCACCACGTTGTCCGACTCGACGGACGGCTGCTGCAGCATGCCCTGGGAGCCGTCCTCGATCTCGACCGAGTCGCCCCCGGGCAGGATCAGGTTGCCCGTCGACTGGTTCAGCACCACGGGCTGGTCGCCGACCGCGGTGACCTGGATCTTGGCGTCGGCGCTCAGCGCGAGCGACGACTCCTCCGGGTCTTCGGCGACGCCCTGCGAGCTGGTGGGGACCGTGTACAGCTTGCCGTCGGCCGGCACGGCCAGGAACACGGTGCCGTCCTTGGCCACCGCGAGCGTGCCGCCCGGGCCGGCCTTGACCGTGGGCTTGAGCTTCTTCTCGTCGAACGCGACCGCGCCGTCGAAGGGCAGGACCCAGGCCTTGCCGGACTCGTCGTCGTACACCGCGGTGGTGGCGCCGCCCGCGGCGACCTGCGCGCCGGCGGGGAACTTCATGGTGCCGCGCAGCGTGAGCTGCGCCGGCTCGACGGGGCTCGCGGACGAGTCGCCCGTGCTGTCCAGGAGCACGCGCTGGGCGTCCTGCTCCACGTCGAAGCTCGCCGAGTTGGCGAGCAGGGTGCCGTCGAGGGCCTTGGCCTCGTAGTTGAACCGGCCGAGCTTGCCCGAGGCGGTCTGGGTCACCCAGACGCCCGAGTCGTTGAGCTCGACGTCGGCGGTCGCCTCACCGTCGTAGAGGAGCGCGAAGCCCAGGAGCCCCGCGCCGAAGAGGGTTACCACACCGACCGATGCTGCCGATCTGCGGTTCTCGTACACGCGTGAGACAAAGCTCATGCGTCCTCCTCTTCATCACGCCACCGAAAATTTGCCCGCCCGGACGGCACACACAGGCGCAACGGGAGCACACTACCGGGGGAAGGGTGAATCGTCGTGGAATTTCAGTGGGCAGGACTACCCATGCCGCCCGTCCAGATTGTAGGAGTTCGTCTGGTAAGCGGCCGGAGTGTCGCGACCGTGTCGGCGCAATCTCATCCGTTCACCAGAGCAGGTGGTTCGACTCCCCCAGCTGCTGGGTCTCGATCCAGGTGTAGGCGCCGGTGTAGCCGTGCATGCAGTCGGTCTGCCCCGACCAGTTGCCGTTGCCGTCCGTGCGCAGCGGCACGCCCCACGCCTGCCCCCACCACTCGCCCTGCTCCCACCGGGGGAAGTACACCTGGCCCGCGGGCTGACGCACCGTGGTGAGGCAGCGCATGGTGAACGCCGTGTTCGGCTCCCACCCGGTGATGCTCATGTTGATCCACCGGCACGCGGCGCCCTGCTGGCAGCCGGACGACGTCGACCCGTCGGCGCCCTTCGAGATGGTGAAGCTGCGGTTGGCCGGGTTCGAGTTGGTCCGTCCGCTGCCCGACGCCGTGGTGCCGCACCCGGCCGCGTTGCAGGCCTGCGCATCGATCGTGTAGCTCGTGCTGTACGCGGGCCCGACGTCGACGGTGCCGCCCGACGCGGCCATGTTCTGCCAGCCGCCGCCGTTGACGCGGTACCGCATCGACTCCACGGCCCGGCCGCCGTTGCTGCCCGGGGGCGACACGGTGAACCGGCCCTCGGAGGACGAGCGCAGCGTCCAGCTCACGCCCGGGGCGCCCGGGGTCGTGTACGGGGTCACGGCGTTCGAGCTCGCCGTCCACGCCGAGCACGTGTACTGGTTGCAGGCGCGCACCTGGAACCGGTACGCCGTGCCGTTGCCGAGACCCTGGAACGTGTACGAGGTGGCGGTCCCCGCGTTCGCGGGGGTGCCCCCGCCGTTGGCCAGCACCTCGTACCGGTGGCCCGGGCCGCGGAAGTCGCCCGACGCGATCCCGCCCCAGCTCACGTCGGCCTGGCCGCTCGTGGTGGAGCCGAGCGCCGCCGTCGGCGTGCCCGGGACCTGCGGCTGTCCGTACGGCACCTGCGCGGCCGACCGGTCGCTGGCCGGGGACTTCCCCGCCTTGTTCTCGGCCGTGACCGCGAACGTGTAGGAGGCCTCCGCGGAGAGCCCCGAGACGACGCGCGAGGTGCCCGTCACCGTCTGGGTCTCGACCTTGGCACCGTCCTCGAAGACGTCCAGGTAGTACTTCTCCACCGGGTCGCCGTTGTTCGCCGGCTCGGTCCACGCGACCGTGATCTGCCCGCCGAGCGCATTGTCCACGCGCTGCGCGGTCGGGGCCGCGGGCTGGGCGGGCGGTGCGGCGGGGGTCTCCGGCGCGGAGGCGTCGCTCCAGTCCGAGGGGTCCGGTGCCGCGTTCACGGCCTGCACCGTCACCGTGTAGGCGGTGCCGTTGGCCAGGCCGTCCCACACGATCCGGGTGCCGGTGACGCAGGACTTCTGGATCACGCCGTCGGCCGGGGCGGGGCTGATCTCCAGGTTCACGCACTCGATCGGCGACCGGTCGGTGTAGGCCCGGTTCTTCCACGAGACCGCGAGCGACGAGTCGCCGAACGTCAGCGACGGCGGCTCCGGCTTGTCGGGCTTCTCGTCCGGGCGGGCGTCCTCCGACGGCCCGGACGGGTCGGACTCCCCGACCTCGTTGGTCGCCGTGACGGTGAAGTTGTAGACCACGTCGTTCTTGAGGCCGGAGACGGTGCACGTCGTCGACCGGCACTCGGTGACGTCGCCCTTGCCGGACCGGGCCGTGTACCCGGTGATCTCGGCGCCGTTGTCCGACGGCGGGTCCCACGCCAGCACGACCGTCCCGGACCGCACCTCCTCGACCTGCGGGGCGCGCGGCGCCTCCGGCCGGCCCAGCACGGTCAGCCGGACCGTGCCCTCGACCTCGCGGCTGACGTCGGCGGTCGCGTCGGCCACCCGGTACCGCACCACCATCGCGCCCACGAAGTCGTCCGACGGCGTCACGACCACCGTGGAGCCCGTCGCCTCGGCGAAGCCCTCGCCCGTCTCGACCACGGCGCCGACCACCGTCAGCGGCTCCTGCGGGAAGGGGTTGGCGTCGTTCGCGAGCACGTCCACCGTGGCGGCCTCGCCCTGGTGCGCGTCGCGCACCTCGTCCGGGTTGGCGCGCGCCAGCGGGCGCGTCGAGGCCACGACCGTGACGGCGAGGTCCCCGGCGACGGGCGGGTGCCCGCCGTCGGACACCGTGAACGGGACGGTGACGCGGGTGCCCTTCGGCACCGCGGCCTGCGCCTGCGCGAGGACGGTCGACCCCTCGGTGCCGAACGTGATGCCCTCGGCCCCGCCGGTGAGCTCGACGGTCAGCGGGTCGCCCTCCGGGTCCACCACGACGCGCGACAGGTCGAGCGCCGCCTCCTCGCCCGCGGCGACCTCGAGCAGGGCCGTCCCCTTGATCTCGGGCGGCTGGTTGCGGCTGGCCCGCACGTCGATCGGGAGGGTGAGCACCGCGGTCCGGCCCTCGGGGTCGTCGGGGCCGTCGCCGTCGGTCACCTCGAAGGTGACGGAGGCCGGGCCCACGTAGTCCTCGTCCGACGTGAACGTGAGCGTGGTGGGACCGGTGACCTCGCGGGTGCCCTCGACGGCGGACACCTTCTCCTCGACCGTGAACCGCGGCTCGTGCCCGTCGGCCACCACGACGTGGTCGGCGATGTCGATCTCGAGCGTCTCGCCCGCGAAGGTGCGCAGCGCCTCGACCGGCTGCCTCAGGTGCGGCAGCGAGCCATCACGCGGCACCCGCAGGAACGCCTTGGCCGTCAGGTCGTCCAGGTCGGTGACGGTGTAGGTGAGCACCTGCGGGTCCTCGGTGAGCGCCACGGTGACCTCGCCACCCTCACCGAGCGTGACGCCGGCGGGCTGCTCGCCGTCGTCGCCGACCACGGCGACCGTCAGGTCGCTCGCGACCCCGTCGGGGTCGGTGTCGTTGCCCAGCACGTCCACGGTCACGGTGTCGGAGGTGACCTCGGTGGGCGGCACCACGTCGTCGCGGGCCACCGGCCGCAGCAGGGGCGCGTCCTTGGCGACCTGGACCGTGATCGCGCCGGTGGCGCGGGCCGCGTACGTGTCCTCGATGCCGTAGTAGAAGGTCTGGGTCCCCTCCTCGCGTGGCGTCGTGACGACGACCTGGTCCTCGACGACCTCCGGGTCCAACCCCTCCGCACCCTCGAACGACTTCGGCACCAGGCCGACCTGGTCGCCGTCCGGGTCGGAGTCGTTGGCCAGCGCGTCCACCGCGACGTCGCGGCCGGGCCGGACGAGCGTCTCGTCGTCGCCCGCGGTGGGCGGCTGGTTGACGCCCGGCGGCTGCGCGATGCCCACCGCGACCGTGCCCTCGGCGGTGGCGCCGCGCGTGTCGGAGACGGCGTACCGGAACTCGTCCGCGCCCGCGGACTCCCGGGACGCCTCGTACTCGAGGAACCCGTCGACGACGCGGGCGGTCCCCTGCGACGGCGGCGCCGAGAGACCGTCGAGCGTCACGTGGTCACCGTCGGGGTCGCTGCCGTCGAGCGGCAGCGGGATCCGCGTGACCGCGCCCGCGAGCACGCGCGCCGTGGTGTCCGGCGGCTGCGGCGCCGCGTTCTCCAGGGTGTCGGTGACGTTGATCGTGACCTGCGCGGAGTCCTTCTGGTTGTTGCTGTCCCGCACCTCGTAGACCAGGTGCGCGGTCCCGGCCTCGGAACCGGCACGGAACCGCACCGTGCCCTCGGACACGAAGGCCTCGCCGACGTCCGGCTCCTCCACCAGCTCGGGCGTGAGCTTCAGCTCGAGCCCGTCCGGGTGGGAGTCGTTCTTGAGCACCGGGACGGTCACGATGTCGCCCGTGTGGACGGTCGCCTCGTCCGCCGCGGCCTCGGGCGGGCGCAGCTTGGTCGGCGCGGCGATCGGCACCACCCGCACCTGCCCGACGGCGGTCTCCGTGCCGTTGGACGCGGTGTACCGCAGGGTCACGGGCCGGTCCAGGCGCTCGGTCTCGGCGACCCGCAGCACGTGGTGGTCCAGCACCACAGCCGTGACGCCCGCCTCGGCCTCCACCGAGGACGCCACCAGCACGCCGCCGCCCGGGTCGGAGTCGTTCGCCAGGACGTCCACGAGCGCCGAGCCGCCCGCGGGGAGCAGCACGGTGTCGGCCACGACCACGGGCGGGCCCGCGGCGTCGGGCGGCGGGAGCACGTCGACGCGCACCAGGCCCATCGTCGAGCCCGGGCCGTCGCTGACCTGGTAGGTGATGTCGTAGCTGGCGGGCTCCTGGCTCACGAACCGGAAGGTCCCCGCGGCGTAGTTCTCCGTGATGGTGGCCGGCTCCTGCTCGGAGACGCTGACCAGGCGCAGCCGGTCGCCGTTCGGGTCGGAGTCGTTGCGCAGCGGCCGGACCGTGACCGGGTCGCCGGCCAGGACGGTCACGTGGTCGGCCACGGCGACCGGCGGCTCCTGCGTGGCGATCACGTCGACGAGCAGCCTGCCGGTGCCCACCTGGTCGAGCCCGTCCGACACCGTGAGGTCCACGATCTTGCGGCCCGTCGTGGTGCCGCCGTCGCGGAACTCGACGGTGCCGTCCGGGCGGAACCGCACCTCGTCCATCGGGTCCGCGGTGGTCGCGCTCGACAGGACGAGGTCGTCACCTTCGGGGTCCCGCCAGAACGGCAGCACCTTGGTCGACGCGTCCCCGCCCTGCGCGACGCGCAGCACCGGTTCGCCCTTCGGCGCGGGCGCCTTGTTCTCGCTCAGCGGCACCACGCGCACCTGCACCTTCGCGTCGGCGGTGCCGCCACGACCGTCGTCCACGGTGTAGATGAAGGTGGTGCTGCCCGTCGCCGTCTCCGGCACGTTCGCCTGCAGCGCCGCGCCGTCCAGCACGCGGTCCACCGAGATGTCCGAGGCTCCCGTGCCGGCCACCCTGCCGGCGGGCTCCGCGATCGACGCCGTCATCACGTCGCCGTCGGGGTCGAGGTCGTTGCCCAGCACGTCGAGCACGGTGGTCCGGCCGGGCCGGACCCCGATCGAGTCGTCCTTCGGCGCGGGCGGCCGGTTGGGCTTGTCCCGCTGCGCGATGAACTGGTCCACCATCTCGGGCGTGGTGGTCTCGGCCTCGGTCTTCTCGCCCTCGGCGTCCTCGGGCAGCTTCAGGTCCCAGTCGTCGACCTTCTCGAAGTCGTCCGCGGCCATCCACAGCGTGCCCGCCGTGACGTCGTTCAGCACGATCACCTGGCGGTTGACCCGGTAGGCCAGCTCGCCGTCCGCGCCCTCGAGCAGCTCGTCCACGTCGAGGTCCGTGCCCTCGCAGTCCCGGACCACCCGGCCGGTGCCCGACCAGGCGCCGAAGGTGCAGCCGCCGAGCTGCACGGGCGCCGCCGGGGTGCCCTGGCCCACCCGGGTGGTCGAGCTGCCGCCGTCGAGCGGCTGGGTGACCAGACCCTTGGTCGTCGCCACGACGACGGCGTCGGCCTCAGCCGACGGCTGCTGGAGCCGGGCCTCGGCCCCGCCGGCCAGCTCCACGACGTCACCGCCGGGCAGCACCAGTGTGGCCGCGGTGCGGTCCAGGACCACCGGCCGGTCGCCGACGGCGGTCACCTCGATCTCGGCGTCCTTGCCGACCGGCAGCTCCGCGTCCGTCACCGTGTCCACGGTGCCCGAGCCGGTCGTCAGCACGGTGGCGATCCGGCCCTTGGCGGGGGCGGCGCCGAAGACCGTGCCGTCCGTCGCGACGGCGACCCGGGCACCCGGCCCGAGCAGCGCCGTCGGCTCCAGGTCGGCCGCGCTGAACTGGACGGCGGCCTCGAACGGGAGCACCCACAGCCGGCCGTCCTCCGGGTCCAGCACCGCCGTGGTGTGCCCGCCGGACGCGATGACGGCGCCGGCGGGCGCGGTCATGGTGCCGTCCAGGACGAGCTGCGCCGGATCGACGGGGCTCGCCGTGGCGGTACCCGCGTCCGTCATCAGGACCCGGTACTCGGCCTGCTGCACGTCGAACGTCGACGAGCCGGACAGCAGCGTGCCGTCCATCGCCTGTGCCTCGTTGTTGAACCGTCCGAGCAGCCCCGCTGACGTCTTGGTGACCCAGACGCCGGAGTCGTCGAGGTCGACCTCGGCGGTGGACTCACCCTGCTGCAGCACCGACAGCAGGATCAGGGCCCCGGCGAAGACGGCGACGACGCCGCCGGAGACGGCCGAGCGCGGCGACACCTTCAATCCGGGCACAGGTCTTCCTCAAGTCTTGATCAACGGCGGTGGCGGCAGCCTAGCCGTTGCCTCCGACAACCGGCACGTTAGAGGGTCTCCCGTGCGGGTGAATTCATCGTCGGTGGACGACGGCGCGATGCTGGCCGATCCACAGTACGAAGCCCAACAGGTTCCCGTCGGTGGAGCTAGCGGTGCCCTATACAGACGCCACGTTCCGACGTCCGACGAACCGCTCCGCCAGCTCGGCGCAATACCGGGCGTGCCTGGCCTTGTGCACCTCCACGAAGTACTGCTGCCATGTGGCGGCGGTCCTCGCGAGCCAGATCGTCAAGCCCACCGCGACAGCGACACCCAGGACGGGCACCTGGAACATCAGCACGATCACGGCTCCAGCTCCCACCTTCGCGACAGTCCGTCCCCGGCGGTCGCGGAACGAGGCGATCAGCCGCACACGGTCGTTGAACGGCGGCCGGTACCTGCCTCCAGCACCAAAGGCAGCACGGCCCAGCACGATCAGCGCGGTGATGTCGACGGCGAACGCCGTGAAGAGCGCCGCACCGAACACGGAGCCCCCACCCGAGGCCAGGGCAAGCAAACCCCCGCCGACCAGGCAGCCCAGCAGAAGGACTCCCGCATGCATGCCAGTCCAGACACCGGCCCGAGCGAACGCTTTGAGATCGTTGGGGCGCGCGGTGAGCTCATGCTCCCAGGCGTAGCGTGACAGGAGCGTCACGCCCACCCACCAGATGGGCGACCGTTCCTGATGTGCCTGCATGAACTCGTCGTACCAGGGGACGCCACCAGGTTCGGAGCCAGGGTGCGCGTACCGGGTCATTCGCAGGGTCCGCACATCTGCGGCCTCCGGCGCCGGCAGAACGGCATTCAGGAGCACCGCGTGGGCCAGTGCGCGCCGTCCGAACGACGAGAAGATCTGCACTCCGCGGGCCGGAACACTGGTGTCCCACCAGCGGTCCCAGTCCTTCCGCGCGCGCATCCAGTTCTGATAGTGGCGACGCGCACCCTCGAACCCATTGAAGCGCGAGAGCGCCTCCCAGAAGATCGAGGTGTCGAGCTGGCGCCAGATCGTCAGCCGCTCGAAGTTGGCCAGGCCGCCGCGGAGGAACTGCTCCACGCTCACGATGTCTTCCGGGAGTGGGGGCAACACCATCTCGCAGAGGTACTCATACGTCACGCGCCGGCCGCGCCACACCGGGTCGTGGTCCGGGTCGAGCCAGGCCAGCAGGAAGAACACCATGAAATCGGCAGGGATGCCGGAGCGAAGGCGCCCATCGATGAGCTCCCGCACTTCCTCGCCTGCCTCGCTGTCCGGCTTGTCGTACTGCCGGAGCCACTCGACCAGCAGGCGCCACCCCTCGGTCTCGCTCATCAGGACGTTCGGCGTTCCGAAGAACTGCCGCTTGGCGGCGAACCAGTTCAGGCGGATCGCGTTGGCCAGGCTGCGCTTGCCGGTGTGCCGCTCGCCGGCGAAGACGAGCGGACCGACCTGAGCCTCCGCGTCCTCGTACCCGGGGTGGATCCAGCGGAGGCGGTCGGCGAGGTGGTGCGCGGGGATCATCCGGGCGATCAACCGCTGGTCCGACTCCGCCACCATGCCGACCACAGCGCCGGCCTCCGCGTCCCACACGGCCGCACCGCTGTACCCGCCCGTGATCGGCTCCTCTTGCGCCCCGGTGTTCATCTGGACGCGGCCGAGGCTGTCGGCGGACCGGAACTCTCCCTGCGACGACTGTCCGGTGTCGTACCCCTCGGGGAAGCCGAAGGTCCGATAAGTGTGCCCGTAGACGCTCCGCGGCGAAGCGAGTCGGACGACGTCCGCGCCCTCGTAGCCCTCCTCCAAGCGCAGGACCGCGATGTCGTCGCCGTCCATCTCCGCGGGGACCCGCAGGTCTTGGATCCCGTTGTGCGCAAGCTCTTCGACGCTGACTCGCTCGACTGCTTCCTTGCCCGGCACCCAGGCGACAACTCGGCCGACCCGGCGCTCACCAGTGATCATGAGTTCGACGGGCACCGGCAGCCGCGGGACCCTGCCGTCGGTCTCCTCCAGCCCAAGGACATCCTGGACCACGTGGGCGCAGGTGCACACGAGATCGGGTTCGACCAGGAAGCCCGCACCATGGATCTTGCCCGACGCGTCCCTGATCCGAACCGTCCAGGGGGCTTCGTGGCGCGCGCTCATCGCTGCCCCTCACGGTTGCTGGACCACCGAAGCGTCAGGCTCAGGTTGGCCTCGGTCGACGCTCTGGCGATGACGACGCCGGCCTCGGTCGTCATGCTCACGCCGAGTGCGAGCGTGATCTCGTCCGGTGAGACGGCCAGCGACCGCATCTTCGTGTCAACGGCCTCGACGACACCGCGCAGGTCGTCGAGGGCCTCGTCCAGCGTCGCCTTGACACCGCGGCCCGGCCCCCGACTCACCGGCCGCGTACCAGGACCTGGGGCGCGCTCCTCGACCTCGACCAGCACTTCCGTGCCATTGCCCAACGCCAATTTCTCCAAACGCACCACGAGGCCTCCACCACCCAGGACCGGGGCACCGCGCCACGGCAGCCAAGAAATTACCAGCGCAAATTGCGCTTTGCACGCAATTTTGTGATATTTCTTTACCGTCGTTCGCCAGTCAGGAGACGCGCCACACGGCTCTGGGGTCCTTCGACGACTGGCCCTCCCACACGACGACCCCCAGCTCCTGCAGTCGCAGCAGGTGCCGGATGGCGGTCGGGCGGGCGACCTCCGCCACCTCTGCAACCTGCCCGGTCCCCAAGGGCCGCCCGGCCCCGCGGAGCACGTCCAGCACGTGCCGCGTGCCCCGGGAGAGCTGATCGGCGATCTCCTGAGGCAACGTGTCGAGCGCCGACAAGATCAATCGCACCCCGCTCTGGGTCTGCGTGTACATCGGATCGGTCAGGCCGCGGGCGCGCATCTCGTCGAACATCCGACGGATTCCTTCGCCGAGCTCCTGAGCGATGCCCAGGTCCGAGCACACCCGTGCGATGCGGGGGTTGCGGGCGTACCGGCTGATGTCGAGCGGGCGGTCCGGGTCGACGATCCCGGGAAAGCGACCAGGGCTCGAGATCTCTACGCGATCGGGGAAGATCTCGACCCGGATGTGGTCACCGATCATGCTGTAGGACCTGTGCAGCACCGCGTTCACGAGACCTTCCAGCCATGCGTCACGCGGCACGATCCCTGCCGCCTCGAAACGGCCCGAGCCGGCGAGGGCCCTCCGGCGAGGGAGCAGCCGCTCGATCTCGCGAGCCGCCTGGTCGATCTGCTGCGGGATCGACCCTTCGCACCGCACGTCCGCATCGTCGTCCAGCGTGAGCCGCGCCCCCGAGCCACGGTCCACCTCGGTGTATCGCAGCACACGTACGTGCGCGTTGGGATAGAGCGCCTGAGGTGACGCCCCGAACAGGAGATACGCAGCGACCGTCGGATGACCGCCACGAGCCAGCAGGCCGCGCGCACGCAGCATCCCCTCGGGGGACGTCGACCCGATGGCGAGCTGATACGCCGCCACCTGATCAGGGTCGAGGTCGTCGATCTCGACACGAGCCCGCGTGCCGTCGAACGGTGCCGAACCTCGGTCGAACTCAAGCTCTTGACGTTGGGCGAAGCCGAGTCGCCGCGACTCGTCTCCGACCCGCAGATACACGTCTCCCTTGGCCGTCTCGTGGACAGTCTCCCCCGGATCGACCCGCAGGATCAGGATGCAGCCGCCGCCCGCCAGCTCGATCTCCTCGACACGTGCCCGGACGACGGGCCGGGTGAAGTCCTGGGCGGCCTGACGAAGGGCGTTGACCCGTGCCCGTGGCACACCGTCGACCGCGCCGTCGTGGAATCCGACGACGACGCAACCACCCTCGGCGTTCGCCAACGCAACGAGCGGGACCGCCAGGTCTTTCGGATCGACCCGGCCGGACTTGCGTTCGAACCACTGCCCCTCGGGCGTCCGGGCAAGACCGTCGAGCGCCTCCTCCAGCGGGAGAGTCAACGTCTGGTCTACCTCCGCGGCGTACATGAATTTACTCTAACATTGTTAGAGTAGATTCGAGCGGATCTCAGACCGCCCGGTCCGCCAGGGCCTGGGCGAACTGCTCCAGGGAGTCCTTGACCGGCCCGTCCGGCAGCGGCGCCAGCTCCGCGGCCGCCTCGCGCGCCCAGCGCACCGCGAGCTCCCGGGTGTCGGCGAGCACGGGGTGCGCCCGCAGGCGCTGCAGGGCGGCCGTCAGCACCTCGTCGGACGACAGGTCGCCGTCGAGCGTCGCGAGCAGGTCCCGGTCCTCGTCCGTGGCGGAGCCCGAGGCGACGTGCTGGCGCAGCAGCAGCACCGGCATGGTCGGCACGTGCTCCCGCAGGTCGGTGCCCGGCGTCTTGCCCGAGGTCTCGCCCGACGACGCGACGTCGAGCACGTCGTCGGCGAGCTGGAACGCGACGCCGACCTTCTCGCCGAACGCGCCCACGGCCTCGACCTGCTCCTGCGGCGCACCGGAGAGCATGGCGCCCAGGCGGGCCGACGCCGACAGCAGCGACGCCGTCTTGTCCGACAGCACCTGGAGGTAGTGGGCCACGGCGTCCTCGCCGTCGTCCGGGCCCATGGTCTCGTGCAGCTGCCCCATGCACATCCGCTCGAACGTGCGGGACTGCAGGATCACGGCCTCGGGACCCAGCTCAGCCACCCGGGCCGAGGCCCGGGCGAAGAGCATGTCGCCCACCAGGATCGCCACCGAGTTGCCCCACACCATGTGCGCCGCCGGTGCGCCCCGGCGCATCGGCGCCGAGTCCATGACGTCGTCGTGGTACAGCGAGGCGACCTGCGTCAGCTCGACCACCACGGCGGCGTCGACGACGCCGGGGGCCGCGCCGTCGCCGAGCTCGCCCGTGAGCAGGGTGAGCAGCGGCCGGAACCGCTTGCCGCCGGCGTCGACGAGGTGCCGCGAGGCGCCGTCCGCCAGCTTGTCGGCGCTGGAGACGGCGTCCGACAGCGCGTCGTCGACCACCGTCAGCCGATCCGCGAGACGGGACGCCAGCTCCGGGTCCGTGATCGGCAGGCCGAGCGCGGTCGGGTCGGGCAGGTCAGTCGGAGCGGCCGGCGGTGTCGACGCCGACGTACCCGTCGTCGTCTGGGGCGGCAGCGGTACGGAGGTCACGGCACGAACTTACTTGCCTCTGCCGCCAGATTAAGAACCAGGGAGGGGAAAACGCCGAGAATCACCGTCGCGACCGCGCAGACAGCGATCGCCACGGCGGCCGGACCCCGGGACCGCACCACCGTCACCACGACCCGCTGCGCGGCTGTGGCCTGCACCTTGGTCGCGGTGGCGACGCCGCCGGCCGCGGCCTCACCGACCTCGCCCGCACTGCCCTCGCCGGCCGCGCTCGTCAGGACCTCGCCCTCGGCGGGCTCGACCCCCGGCGTGATCGGGGCGGGCTGGAACACCATGACCACCAGCAGCCGCAGGTAGAACGCGACGGCGACCACCGACGCGATGACACCCAGCACCGCGAGCCACCACAGCCCGCCCGATGTCGCCCCGCTGAACGCGCCGAACTTGGCAATGAACCCGGCGGTGAGCGGGATGCCCGCCATCGACAGCAGGAACAGGGCGAACGCGGCGGTGAGCCATGGGGCCTTGCGCCCCAGGCCGGCCCACTGCGCGATCTCCGTGGCCTCGCCGAGCACCACGCCGTCGTCCTCGACCGGACCGTTGTCCTCGCCGGCGCCGGCGGTGACCCGGCGCTCCCGGACCAGCGTGACCACGGCGAACGCACCGATCGTGGCGACGCCGTAGGCCAGCAGGTAGAAGAGCGTGGAGGACTGGACCTGCGAGCTGAAGCCCGCGATGCCCACGAGCAGGAAGCCCGCGTGCGCGATCGACGAGTACGCCAGCAGGCGCTTCACGTCGGTCTGCACCGAGCCGATCACCGTCCCGACGGCCATGGTCAGGACCGCGACCACCACGATGACCACCTGGAGCTGCCGCATGGTCTCCGGGCTGACGGCCTGCACGCCGATCGAGATGCGGTACAGCACCTCGACCAGCGCCGCGACGGCCGCCGCCTTGGTGCACGCGGCCATGAACCCGGTGATGGGCGTGGGCGCGCCGGTGTAGACGTCGGGCGTCCACGCGTGGAACGGCACGGCGCCCACCTTGAACAGCAGGCCGACCGTCACCAGCAGCACGCCGGCCACGAGCAGCCCGGTCATGCCCTCCAGGGGCAGGCCGCCCTGCTGTACCGCCTGGGCGATCTCCAGGAGCCGCACCGTGCCGGCGAACCCGTAGATCAGCGCGACGCCGAAGATGAACAGCGCCGAGGCGAACGCGCCGAGCAGGAAGTACTTGGCCGCGGCCTCCTGCGAGAGCAGCCGGCGGCGGCGCGCCGTGGCGCACAGCACGTACAGCGGGAGCGACAGCACCTCGAGCGCGATGAACATGACGATCAGGTCGTCGGTGGCGGCGAAGAGCATCATGCCGCCCGCCGCGAACAGCAGCAGCGGGTAGATCTCGGTCTGCTCCAGGCCGGACCGGCGGGCCAGGTCCTCGTACGAGGTGCCGGGCACCGCCGCGGCCGTGGGCGCGAACGCGTCCTGGCCGGTGGCGGTGCGGTCGGCCACCACGAGCACGCCCAGGAACGCGAGCACCGCGATGATGCCCTGCGCGCCGAGCGCGAACGGCGTCAGCGTCACGCTGCCGCCGACCACCTGGACGGGCTGCGCCACGATCTGCGGCCACAGCACCGCCACGAACGCGACGCTGCCGGCCAGGGCGGCCAGGGTGAGCACGATCTGGGTCACGCGGCGCGCCCTGGCCGGGACGAACGCCTCGAGGAGCACGCCGACCACGCCCGCGCCCAGCACCACGATCAGCGGTGCGAGGGCGAGCCAGTCGATCTCGGGTGCCACGAACTCGTTCACTTGTCGCTCCCCATCTGCGCGGCGGCGTCCGCCGGTTCGTCGACCGCCGTGATCGCCGCCGACTGCTCGGCCGGCGCGTCCACGTAGGTCAGGGCGAGGCCCGGCACCAGGCCGAGCACCAGGAGTCCGGCCACCAGCGGGGCCGCGACGATGCGCTCACGCGCCTTGAGGTCGGGCAGGGCCTCCAGACCCTCGGCCGGCGCCCCGGTGAAGATCTTCTGGTAGGTCAGCAGCACGTAGACCGCGGCGAGCACCACGCCCGGGATCGCCGCGACGGTCCAGGCGGCCGAGCCGGCGGGGGCCCCGGAGAACGCGCCGATCAGCACCATGATCTCGCTGACGAACGTGGCCAGGCCGGGCAGCGACAGCGTCGCCAGGCCCGCCACGAGGAACGTGCCGGCGAGCACCGGGGTGACCGACCGCAGGCCGCGGTAGTCCGTGATCCGCTGCGACCGCTCCGGGTGCCGGGACACGAGGAATCCGGCCACGAGGAACAGCGCTCCGGTGGCGAGGCCGTGGTTGAGCATCATGAAGCTCGACCCGGCGGTGCCGAGCGGCGTGAAGGTGAAGATGCCCAGGATGATGAAGCCGAAGTGGCTCACCGAGGTCCAGCCGACCAGCCGCAGCAGGTCGGTCTGCATGATCGCCATGATCGCGCCGTACAGCACCGAGATCACGGCGAGCGCGATCACGAACGGCGCCGCCCAGCGGGACGCCTCCGGGAACAGCGGCAGGCAGAGCGTCAGCATCCCGAAGGTGCCGACCTTGTCCAGCACGCAGATCAGCAGGGTGGACGTGCCGGGGGTCGCGTTCCCCGCGACGTCGGGCAGCCAGCTGTGCACCGGGACCATCGGGGCCTTGATCGCGAAGGCGATGAAGAACCCGATGAACATGAGGCGCTCGGCCGTGGTGCCCAGGTCGACCCCGACGAGCTCGTCCACGAGGAACGCCCTGCTCGGGTCCACGCCCACGCTGACCGCGAGGAAGTACAGGGCGATCACCGCGGCGAGCATGATCAGCCCGCCGCCCAGGCTGAACATCAGGAACTTCACGGCCGCCTGGCGCCGTCCGGCACCCTGCCCGAACCCGCCGATGAGGAAGTACGCGGGGATCAGCATGGCCTCGAACAGCACGTAGAACAGGAAGACGTCGCGGGCCGAGAACACGGCCACCATGAACGCCTGGAGCAGCAGCACGAGGCCGACGAACCGGCGCAGTCGCACCTGGTCGCGCCCCTGCTCGTTCCAGGCGGCCAGCAGCACCAGCGGCACCAGCACCACGGCCAGCGCGACCAGCAGCAGGCCGACGCCGTCGACGGCCACGGCGTACGAGGTGCCGATCTGCGGGATCCACGCGTGGGTCTCGGCGAGCTGGTGCTCGGCGGCGGCGCCCGTGTCGAAGGCGAGGAACGCGCCGACGAGCAGGGCCACCTCCACCAGCGAGAACGCGAGCGCCGCCGGCCGGGCGAAGCCCGTGCGCGCGTTCGCGGAGCCGGTGCGGGAGCGACCGAGCGCGCCCAGCCCCACCACGACCGCGCCGACGAGCGGCCAGGCGATGAGGGCGGTCAGCCAGGGAAACATCTCTCCTCCGATCACTGGGCACCACCGAGGCCCACCACGAGCCAGGCGACGACGGCGATCACGAGGACGCCGCCCGCCATGCCCGCCGCGTACGAGCGGACGTACCCGGTCTGCGCCTTGCGGAACACCCCGCCGAACCACGAGACCGCCTGCGGCAGCACGCTCCAGCCGCGGTCGACGACGTCGCGGTCGCCCACCTGGACCACGCGGGCCAGCCCGAAGGCGGGCCGCACGACGAGCGTCTCGTTCGCGGCGTCCTGGTACAGGTCCTTGCGGGCGGCCCGCGTGAGCGCGGAGCCGCGCGGCGCCTCCTCGGGGACGAGCTGGACCGCGTACATCCGGAACGCCAGCAGCGCCCCGAGCACCACGACCACGAGGGTGGCGGTGATGATCAGCCAGACCGGCAGCACGGGCTCGTGGTGCTCGGCGTGCCCGACCACGGGCTCCAGCCAGGTGGTGAACGTGCCGCCGATGCCGAGCACCAGGCCCAGCGCGGCGGAGCCGACGCCGAGGAACACCAGGGGCCACCACATCAGCGGCGAGCCCTCGTGCGGGTGCTGGCCCTCGGTCCAGCGCGGACGGCGTCCGCCGAACGTCATGAAGAACAGGCGCGTCATGTAGAACGCGGTGATCGCGGCGCCGAGCACCGCGACCGTGCCGAACACCCAGGCCCGCCACGGCTGCCCCTCGACCGGGATGAAGGCGGCCTCGATGATGCCGTCCTTGCTCCAGAAGCCGGAGAACGGCGGGATCCCGAGGATCGCCAGCCAGCCCAGGCCCATCGTGATCCAGGTGATGGGCAGGAACCGCGACAGCCCGCCGAAGCGCCGCATGTCGGTCTGGTCGCCCATCGCGTGCATCACCGAGCCGGCGCCGAGAAACAGCCCCGCCTTGAAGAAGCCGTGGGTGAGCAGGTGGAAGATCGCGAACGCGTACCCGGCCGGGCCGAGGCCCGCGGCGAGCATCATGTAGCCGATCTGCGACATCGTGGAGGCGGCCAGGGCCTTCTTGATGTCGTCCTTGGCGCAGCCGACGATCGCCCCGAACAGCAGGGTCACGGCACCGACCAGCACCACGACGAGCTGCGCCGTCGGGGCCGCCTCCAGGATCGCGCCGGAGCGCACCATGAGGTAGACGCCGGCGGTGACCATCGTGGCCGCGTGGATGAGCGCCGAGACCGGCGTCGGGCCGGCCATCGCGTCACCCAGCCAGGCCTGCAGCGGGAACTGCGCCGACTTGCCGCACGCGGCCAGGAGCAGGCAGAGCCCGACCGCGGTGGCCGTGGCCTGCGACATCGAGCCGACGGAGTCGTCGGACAGGGCGGTGCCGAAGTCCAGGGCGCCCGCGTGGGCGAACAGCAGCGCCATCGCCGCGATGAGCCCCATGTCGCCGATGCGGTTCATGACGAACGCCTTCTTGGCCGCCACCGCGTTCTCGCGTGCGGAGGGCCGTCCCGTGTCCCAGAACCCGATGAGCAGGTAGGACGCGAGACCCACACCCTCCCAGCCCACGAAGAGGAGGAGGTAGGAGTCGGCCAGGACGAGCGTGAGCATCGCCGCGACGAACAGGTTCAGGTACGCGAAGAACCGGCGCCGGTCCGGGTCGTGGTCCATGTAGGCCACGGAGTAGACGTGGATGAGCGTGCCCACGAAGGTCACGAGCATCACGAAGGTCAGGGAGAGGGGGTCCAGCCGGAGGCCGAGGTCCACGTCCAGCCCGCCCGCGGACAGCCATGTCCACAGGTGGTGGTCCACGGAGCGGCCCTCGGCGGGGGTGCCGATCATGCGGAACATCAGGATGAAGGCCACGACCCCGGAGGCTGCGGAGGCCGCGACCCCGAGCCAGTGGCCCCAGCGGTCGATGGACCTCCTGCCCAGCACCACGGGCCACAGCAGCAGGATCGCCGCACCGATCAGCGGGAAGCCGATCAGCCAGGGGGCAAGCCCGATCACGTCGTTCACTCTCTACCCCCGGAGCAGGTTGACGTCGTCGACCGAGGCCGAGCGGCGGGTACGGAAGATCGTCACGATGATGGCGAGACCGACGACGACCTCGGCGGCGGCGACGACCATGACGAAGAAGGCGAGCACCTGACCGGTCAGGTCGCCGTGCATCCTGGCGAAGGTGACGAAGGCGAGGTTGGTCGCGTTGAGCATGAGCTCGACGCCCATGAACACGACGATCGCGTTGCGGCGCAGCAGCACGGTCGTGGCACCCACGGCGAAGAGCACGGCGGCCAGGACCACGTAGTTGGTGATGTCCATCAGGCCTCTCCCTCGGTGGTGCGGGCCTCGGACGTGCCGGCGTCACGCGTACGGACGTCGACGAGCTCGGTGCCCGGTGCGTGCGGCGCCGCCTTCTCCTGGCCGCGGATACGCAGCACGCGCGAGACCGACTGCGGCACCTGCTCGCCGTCGGGCCCGAGCGCGGGCGTGTCCATGGCGTTGGAGGTGGCGTAGACGCCCGGCGACGGCAGCGGCGTGAGCACGACGCCCTCGGGCAGCGCCCTGATGCGCGCGTCCGCGACCGCCCGCTGGTCCTGCTTGGGGGTGAGCCGACGGCGGTGCGTGAGCACGAGAGCGCCGACGGCCGCCGTGACCAGCAGCACGCCCACGGCCTCCATGGCCAGCACGTAGTCGCCGAACAGCACGCGGGCCAGGGCCTGCGGGTTGGCGACGCCGCCCGGGTCTCCCCCGGCCAGCCCGGCCGGGGGCGGGAACGCGGCACGGGCCACGACGCCGCCCAGGATCACCGCGAGGCCGATCCCGATGAGCAGGCCCACCCAGCGCTGCCCGCGGATGGTCTCCGTGAGCGAGTCGGACGCGTCCACACCGACGAGCATCAGCACGAACAGGAACAGCATCATCACCGCGCCCGTGTACACGACCACCTGCACGACGCCGAGGAACGGCGCCTCCTGCGCGATGTAGAGGATCGCCATGCTGACCATGACGAACACGAGGCACATCGCGGCGTGCACGGCCCGCTTGACGAACAGCAGGCCCAGCGCGGCGAGCACCATGAGCGGCGCGATCACCCAGAACAGGACGGTCTCGCCGGTCGTGATCTCCAGCCCGGCGGGGGTCATGCCGTCACCCCCGGACGGCCGGCGCCGGCCGCGTCGCTCGCCAGGACCCGCACCGAGCCGACCGCGGCCGCACCCGCGGACCGCTCGGCGGCGCCCGGGCCCTCCTCCGGCCGCAGCTCGTGCTGCCGCTGGGTGGGCGCGGGCGCCTTGCCCGACGCCACGGCGTCCGCGGCGTCCAGCGTCTCGTCGTCCGGCCGGTGCTCGCGGACCCAGGCGACCTGCGCCGCCGTCGGGCCCAGCACGTCGCCGCTGTAGTAGTCGGTGTCCGTGGTGCCCTCCACCATGGGGTGGGGCGCCGCGAGCATGCCCTCGGCCAGCGGGGCCAGCAGGTCCTGCTTCTCGTAGATCATGCCCGCACGGGTGTTGCCGGCGAGCTCGAAGTCGTTCGTCATGGTCAGCGCCCGCGTGGGGCAGGCCTCGATGCACAGCCCGCAGAAGATGCAGCGCAGGTAGTTGATCTGGTAGACGCCGCCGTACCGCTCACCGGGGCTCATGTGCGCGCCCTGCGAGTCGTCCGCGTTCACCTGGAGGCCGGCGTTCTCCGGCAGGGCCGCGTTGGACGCGCCCTCCACGTAGATCGCGTCCGCCGGGCACGCCCAGGCGCACAGCTCGCAGCCGATGCACTTCTCCAGCCCGTCCGCGTACCGGTTGAGCTGGTGGCGGCCGTGGAAGCGGGGCTGGGTCGGCACCTTCTCGCGGGGGTACTGCTCGGTGACCGTGGGCCTGAACATCGACGACAGCGTCACGCCGAAGCCCGCGACGGGAGCGAACAGCTCCCCGATGGGTCCCGGCTGTGGCCGCAGGGGCTGGTACTCGCCCGTCTCTCGCTTACTCACCGTGGACCTCCTTTCCGAACCGCTTGGACGGGGGCAGCTTCTCGCCGGGCAGCGGCGGCACCGGGAACCCGCCGGCGAACGCGTCGACGGGCTCCTTGTCCTGGCCGCCCGGTGGCGCCTCCTTCTTCTCCGGCCAGAACCACATGACCGCGATGAAGACGACGGCGGCCCCGATGATCACGGGGACGAACTGCTGGAAGGACATGCCCTGCACGCGCTGCAGCCACTGCACGACGGCGAGCACGACGACCCAGGTCAGCGCGACCGGGATGAGCACCTTCCAGCCGAAGACCATGAACTGGTCGTAGCGCAGGCGCAGCAGCGTGCCGCGCACCCACACGAAGAAGAACATGACGGCCCAGAGCTTCACGAGGAACCAGATGATGGGCAGCCAGCCCTCGTTCAGCGCGCCGCCGAGGAACCCGTCGGGCACCGGTGCCCGCCAGCCGCCCAGGAAGAGCGTGACGCAGACCGCGGAGACGTTGAGCATGTTGATGTACTCCGCCAGGAAGAACCAGGCGAACTTCATCGACGAGTACTCGGTCATGTAGCCGGAGACGAGCTCGCCCTCGGCCTCGGGCAGGTCGAACGGCAGGCGGTTGGTCTCGCCGATCATCGAGATCACGTAGATCACGAAGGCCGGCGCGAGCGGGATGAACCACCAGATCTGCGTCTGGCTGGAGACGATCTGCGACGTCGACATCGACCCCGCCATGATGAACACGCTCACCAGCGACAGGCCCATCGCGAGCTCGTAGCTGATCACCTGCGCCGTGGACCGGACCGAGCCGAGCAGCGGGTAGGTGGAGCCGGAGGCCCAGCCGCCGAGCACGATGCCGTAGACGCCGAGCGCCGCGGCGGCCAGCACGTACAGCACCGCCACCGGGAAGTCGGTGAGCTGCGCCGGCGTGGTCCAGTCGGTCCACGGGAACGGCAGGCTCGGTCCGAACGGGATCACGGCGAACACGAGCAGCGAGCAGAACACCGAGATCATCGGTGCCAGGAGGTACACGAACCGGTCGGCCCGCGTGACCGTCATGTCCTCCTTGAGCAGCAGCTTCATGGCGTCCGCGAGCGACTGGAGCAGACCGAACGGCCCGTGCCAGTTGGGGCCGGGGCGCACCTGCATGCGCGCCACGACCTTGCGCTCGAACCAGATCGCGAAGAGCACGCTGGTCAGCAGGAACACCACGATCAGCACGGCCTTGACGATCGAGGCCCAGATGGTCTCCTGCGAGAAGTCGGCGGCGACGCCGGGCGCGGCCTCGGCCAGCAGCACCGGGTTCATCGGGCATCTCCTTCCGAGCCGTGGAACGTGCGGGCCGCCGTGGTGACCCGGACGTCCGCCACGTGGGGGCTGACGCTGACGAGGTCGCCCGCGGAAGCCCCGAGCGTCTCGTGCACGCGGCAGCCGGCGGAGGCCAGCGGCAGCCAGACCACGCCGTCGACCATCCGGTCGGTCACCGCCGCGGGCACCCGGACGGAGCCGCGCGGCGTGCTGACGATGACCGTCTCGCCGTCCGACACCCCGAAGCCGCTCGCCGTGACGGCGGACATCCGGGCGACGGGCCGCTTGGCCGTGCCGGCGAGGAACTGCTCGCCGTCCTGGCCGCTGCCCGCGTCGAGCTGGAGCCGCCAGGTGGCGAGCACCGCCTGACCCGGTCCGACGGTGGGCGGGGCGGCCAGGACGTCGCTCTCCAGCGTCACCTGCTCGCCCTCCCACGCGCCCTGGGTGAGGGCGATCGCGAGGTGGGCCTCGGCGGGCGAGCCCGCCTGCAGGTCGACGCCGAGCTGCTGGGCCAGCACGTGCAGCACGCGGTGGTCAGGCAGCGCGCTCGACTCGAGCGCGGCGCCGAAGGACCGCACACGGCCCTCCCAGTTCCAGTACGAGCCGGCGCGCTCCACGGGCGGCGCGACCGGGAGCACGACGTCGGCCCGCTCGGTCACCTCCGAGGCCCGCACCTCCAGGCTCACGACGAACCCGCCGCGGGCCTGCGTCGCGTCGAGCGCGGCGCGGGCGGCGGCCGGGTCGGGCAGGTCGGCGAGCTCGACGCCGCCGACCACGGCCCCGCCGAGCGCGCCCGAGGCGAGCGCCGCGAGGATGCCCGCGGTGTCGCGCCCGGGGGTGGCCGGGAGCTCGGCGCCCCAGGCCTGGGCGACCTCGGCGCGCGCCGAGGCGTCCGCCACCGGACGGCCGCCCGGCAGCAGGTCCGGCAGCAGGCCGGCCTCGATGCCGCCGCGCTCGCCCGCACGGCGCGGGATCCACGCGAGCCGCGCGCCCGTCGCCTCGGCGAGCCCGAGGGCCGCGGTGTAGGCGCCCGGCGAGCCCGCGAGGCGCTCGCCCACGAGGATCACGGCACCCGGCTGGGCCAGGGCGCTCGTGTCGATGTCGGACGTCGGGGCGTCCGCCGGGAGCAGGCCGCCGGCCAGGCTGGTGGTCAGGCTGGTCAGCCACTCGGCCTCGGTGCCGGGGGCCGCCGGGAGCAGCGTGCCGTCCAGGCGGGTCAGGCCGCGGGTCGCGTAGGGGGCGATCGAGAAGACCTTGGTCCCGGCCTTGCCCTGGGCGCCCTTGCGCAGCCGCAGGAACGTGACGCCCGCCTCCTCCTCGGCCTCCAGACCGACGAGCAGCACCGCGGGCGCCTGCTCCAGGTCGCGGAACGTGACGCCGACGCCGGAACCGGCCACGACGCGGGCCAGGAACGCGGCCTCCTCGGCGGAGTGCACGCGCACCCGCTGGTCCACGTCGTTGGTGCCGAGCGCCGTCCGGGCGAACCGGGACCAGGCGAACGCGTCCTCGACGGTGAGGCGGCCACCCGGCAGCACGCCGACACCGCCGTTCTCGCGCGCCGCGGCCAGGCCGGCCGCCGCGACCTCGAGGGCCTCGACCCAGGACGCGGGGCGCAGCTCGCCGTTCTCGCGCACCAGCGGGGTGGTGACCCGGTCCGGCGCGGACTGCCACGTGAACGCGAAGCGGTCCTTGTCGGTGATCCACTCCTCGTTGACCACCGGGTCCTCGCCCGACATCCGGCGCAGCACCTGGCCGCGACGGTGGTCGATGCGGATCGCGGAGCCGCACGCGTCGTGCTCGGCGATGCCCGGGGTGCTCACCAGGTCGAACGGACGCGACCGGAACCGGTAGCCCGCGCCCGTCAGGGCGCCCACCGGGCAGATCTGCACGGTGTTGCCCGAGTAGTAGGAGGAGAAGGGCCGCCCGGACGTGTCCGTGGTGGCCTCCCCGATCGGACGGTCCACGGGACCGGTGCTCGACTCGGCGCCGGCGAAGCCGAGCACGTCCTCGTCGTACCGGCCGATCTGCTGGTGCGCGCCGCGGTCCTGCAGCGCGATGAACGCGTCGCCCGCGATCTCCTCGCTGAACCGGGTGCAGCGCTGGCACAGCACGCAGCGCTCGCGGTCCAGCAGGATCTGCGTGGACAGCGCGATCGGCTTGGGGAACGTGCGCTTGACGTCGGTGAACCGCGTCTCCGGCCGGCCGTTGCTCATCGCCTGGTTCTGCAGGGGGCACTCGCCGCCCTTGTCGCAGACCGGGCAGTCCAGCGGGTGGTTCATGAGCAGCAGCTCCATGACCCCCTGCTGCGCCTTGTCGGCGACGGCGGAGGTGTGCTGCGTCTTGACGACCATGCCCGGCGCGACCGTCATGGTGCACGACGCCTGCGGCTTGGGCATGGGCCGCACGTTGCCCTCGCGGTCCGGCATGGCCACCTCGACGAGGCACTGCCGGCACGCGCCGGCGGGCGCCAGGAGCGGGTGGTCGCAGAACCGCGGGATCTGGATGCCGGCCTGCTCGGCGGCGCGGATGATCAGCGTGCCCTGGGGGACGCTCACCTCGGTGCCGTCGATGGTGAAGGTGACCAGCTCGACCGGGGCCGCCTCGGTCGTGGGGTTGTTCGTGGTGACGGTCATCGGTGACCTCCCGCCCCGGCGCCCGTGAGGGCGCCCGGTGTCCGTGTCTTGGGGGTGTACGGGAACAGCGCCGACGCGCTCGGGTCGAACGGGCAGCCGTGGCCGTCGATGTGCGCCTGGTACTCGGCGCGGAAGTGCTCGATGCTCGACGTGACGGGCGAGACCGCGCCGTCGCCCAGCGCGCAGAACGCCTTGCCCAGGATGTTGTCGCACAGGTCGACCAGGAGCTCCAGGTCGCCGTCCTGCCCCTCGCCGGCCTCGATGCGGCGCAGCACCTGCTTGAGCCAGTAGGTGCCCTCGCGGCACGGCGTGCACTTGCCGCATGACTCGTGCGCGTAGAAGTCGGTCCAGCGGGACACGGCCCGGACCACGCACACCGTCTCGTCGAAGATCTGCAGCGCGCGCGTGCCGAGCATCGACCCCGCGGCGCCCACCGACTCGTAGTCGAGCGGGGTGTCCAGGTGGGCCTGCGTGAAGATCGGAGTGGACGACCCGCCGGGGGTCCAGAACTTCAGCTCGTGCCCCGCGCGGATGCCGCCCGACAGGTCGAGCAGCTCGCGCAGCGTGATGCCGAGCGGGGCCTCGTACTGGCCGGGCCGGGTGACGTGCCCCGACAGGGAGAACAGCCCGTGGCCCTGCGACTTCTCGGTGCCCATCGAGGAGAACCAGTCGGCGCCCCGGGCGACGATGCCGGGCACCGACGCGATGGACTCCACGTTGTTGACCACGGTGGGCCGGGCGTACAGGCCGGCGACCGCGGGGAACGGCGGCTTGAGCCGCGGCTGGCCGCGCAGGCCCTCCAGGGAGTCGAGCAGCGCCGTCTCCTCGCCGCAGATGTAGGCGCCCGCGCCGGCGTGCACCGTGACGTCGAGGTCGAAGCCCGAGCCCTGGATGTTCTTGCCCAGGTAGCCCGCCTTGTATGCCTCCTCGACCGCGTTCAGCAGCCGTCGGTAGACGTGCAGCACCTCGCCGCGCACGTATATGAACGCGTGGTCGCAGCCGATCGCGTAGCTCGTGATCGCCACGCCCTCGATGAGGTGCTGCGGGCTGGCGAGCATCAGCGGGATGTCCTTGCAGGTGCCCGGCTCCGACTCGTCGGCGTTGACCACCAGGTACCGCGGGCCGCCGTCGGGCGGGGGCAGGAAGCCCCACTTCATGCCCGTGGGGAAGCCCGCGCCGCCGCGGCCGCGCAGGCCGGAGTCCTTGACCGCCTGGACCAGCGCGCCCGGCTCCATGGTCAGGGCCTTCTTGAGCCCGGCGTAGCCGCCGTTGCGCTCGTACGTGGCCAGCCGCCAGGAGCGGTCCTTGTCCCACGTGTCGGTGAGTACCGGTGTGAGGTTCACTTCGCGTCCTCCCCGGGCTTCTTGTCCTTGCCGACCTCGGTGTCGGACGACGTCGCGGGCTTGCGCTCGGCCGAGGAGCCGGGCGTGCCGACCGGCGGGCTGGTCTGCCCCGCGGCCGCGCCGTCCGCGGCGGTGCCGTCCGCCGCGCCGTCGGCCGCCGGGGCGTCCGGCGCCGTCCAGCCGCGCTCGCGGGCGATCGCGAGCCCGGCCAGGGTCGGCTCTCCCGCGCCCACGCCCTCGTCGGCGCGGCCGTCGGGGAACCCGGCCAGGATGCGGCTCATCTGCTTGAACGAGCACACGGAGGCGGCGCCCCGGGTGGGGACGACGTCGTCACCGAGGCGCAGCTGGTCCGCGAGCGCCGTGGCCGTCTCGGGCGTCTGGTTGTCGAAGAACTCCCAGTTGACCATCACGACGGGTGCGTAGTCGCAGGCGGCGTTGCACTCGATGCGCTCCAGGGTGATGGCGCCGTCGTCGGTGGTCTCGTCGTGGCCCACGCCGAGGTGGTCGCTGAGCTCGTCGAAGATGGCGTCGCCGCCCATGACGGCGCACAGCGTGTTGGTGCACACGCCCACGGTGTACTTCCCGTTGGGGTGGCGCTTGTACTGGGTGTAGAAGGTGGCGACGGCGGAGACCTCGGCGGCCGTGATGCCGAGCGTCTCGGCGCAGAACAGGATGCCGTCGCGGCTCACGTACCCGTCGACCGACTGCACGAGGTGCAGCATCGGCAGCAGGCCGGACCTCGGGTCCGGGTAGCGGGCCATGATCGCCGTGGCGTCGGCGGTCAGGGACGCGACGGTCTCGGCGTCGTAGCCGGTCTTCGTGGCCGCCTGCGGATCTGCGGTCATCGGTCCACACCTCCCAGCACGGGGTCCAGGGACGCGACGGCGACGACGACGTCGGCCACCTGGCCGCCCTCGCACATCACCGACGTGGCCTGGAGGTTGTTGAACGAGGGGTCGCGGAAGTGCGCGCGGTAGGGGCGGGTGCCGCCGTCGGACACGACGTGCACGCCGAGCTCGCCGCGCGGGTGCTCCACGGTCTGCCATGCCTGGCCCACGGGGACGCGGAAGCCCTCGGTGACCAGCTTGAAGTGGTGGATCAGGGCCTCCATGGAGGTGCCCATGATCTTCTTGATGTGCTCCAGCGAGTTGCCCTGGCCGTCGCCGCCGACGGCGAGCTGGGCGGGCCACGCGATCTTCTTGTCGGCGACCATGACGGGCTCGCCCTCGGTGCGGTCGAGCCGCTCCAGGGCCTGCTCGATGATCTTCAGCGACTGGTAGCACTCCTCGACGCGGAGCACGACGCGGTCGTAGCAGTCGGCGCCCTTCGAGGTGGGGACGTCGAAGTCGTAGGTCTCGTAGCCGCAGTACGGGTTGTCCTTGCGGACGTCGTACGGCAGGCCCGTGGAGCGCAGCACCGGTCCGGTCACGGCCAGGGCCATGCAGCCGGAGAGGTTCAGCACGCCGACGTTCGTCAGCCGCGCCTTGAAGATCGGGTTGGCGAGCATGAGGTCGCCGAGCTGCTTGAGGTAGCCGCGCACGTTCTTCAGCGCCGCGCGGGCCTGGGTGGTGAAGCCTTCGGGCGTGTCCACCGCGACCCCGCCGGGGCGGATGTACGCGTGGTTCATGCGCAGGCCGGTCACGGCCTCGAAGAGGCGCAGGATCTCCTCGCGGGCGGTGAACCCGATGGTCATCACCGTGGTGGCGCCCATCTCGTTGCCGCCGGTGCCGAGGCAGACCAGGTGGGAGGCGATCCGGTTGAGCTCCATCATCAGCACCCGGATCACCGAGGCGCGCTCGGGGATGTCGTCCGTGATGCCGAGGAGCTTCTCGACCGCGAGGCAGTACGCGGCCTCCTGGAACAGGGGCGCCACGTAGTCCATGCGGGTGCAGAACGTGGTGCCCTGCGTCCAGGTGCGGAACTCCATGTTCTTCTCGATGCCCGTGTGCAGGTAGCCGATACCGGCCCGGGCCTCGGTGACGGTCTCGCCGTCGATCTCCAGCATGAGACGCAGCACGCCGTGCGTGGACGGGTGCTGGGGACCCATGTTGACGACGATCCGCTCCTCGCCGATCGCCTCGCGCGCGATGTCGTCCCAGTCGCCGTCGCCGTAGGCCTCGAAGGCGCGCACGGTGGACGACACGTCCTCGTTCCCGGCGGGGCGCGTCGCGTGCGGGGCGGGCGGCGGCCTGTGGTCAGTGGGAGCGCTCATGAGTAGCTCCTCCTCGTGTCCGGCGGGGGCACCGTGGCGCCCTTGTACTCGACGGGGATGCCGCCGAGCGGGTAGTCCTTGCGCTGCGGGTGGCCCACCCAGTCGTCCGGCATCTCGATGCGGGTCAGGGCGGGGTGGCCGTCGAAGACGATCCCGAAGAAGTCGTAGGTCTCGCGCTCGTGCCAGTCGTTGGACGGGTACACGGACGTGGTCGACCGGATGTGCGGGTCGTCGTCGGGCGCGGCGACCTCCAGCCGCAGCCGGCGGGAGTGCGTGACCGAGGCCAGGTGGTAGACGGCGTGCAGCTCCCGGCCCGCGTCGTGCGGGTAGTGGACGCCGCTGACCCCGAGCGACAGCTCGAACCGCAGGTCCTGGTCGTCGCGCAGCGCCTGGCAGACGGCGGCGACGTGCTCGCGGGCCACGTGGATCGTCAGCTCCGCCTGCTGCGCGTCCGCGCTCGCGGCGCCGTGCAGGTCCACGACCACCTTCTCGACCGCCTGGTCGAAGGTGGGCCCACCGGTCCGTGCGGCGTCCTCCAGCACCTCGGCCAGGACGTCGACCACCTGGTCGAACCAGCTCCCGTACGGGCGGGGGGACGCCGCAGGCATCGCGACGGGCGTGACCAGGCCGCCGTAGCCGGACGTGTCGCCCGAGCCCTGGGCGCCGAACATGCCCTTCTTGACCTCGACCACCTCGAAGGTGGCCGCCCCCTCCGGGGGCGTCAGGGCCGAGCCCTGGTCGCCGCCCGGCGTGACGTCGCTCATCGCAGCAGGCCCTTCATCTCGAAGGTCGGCGTGGCCTCCATCGCGGCCGCCTCGGCGGCGCGCGCGGCCTCGATCCGGTTCACGCCGAGCGGCGCGTTCTGGATGTGGTCGTGCAGCCCGAGGATCGCGTTGATCAGCATCTCCGGGCGCGGCGGGCAGCCGGGCAGGTAGATGTCGACCGGGACCACGTGGTCCACGCCCTGGACGATCGCGTAGTTGTTGAACATCCCGCCCGACGACGCGCACACGCCCATGGAGAGCACCCACTTGGGCTCGCTCATCTGGTCGTACACCTGGCGCACCACCGGGGCCATCTTCTGGCTCACCCGGCCCGCGACGATCATCAGGTCGGCCTGGCGCGGCGACGCACGGAACACCTCCATGCCGAACCGCGACAGGTCGAACCGCGACGCGCCCGCCGCCATCATCTCGATGGCGCAGCAGGCCAGGCCGAACGTCACCGGCCACACCGAGGCCTTGCGCAGGTACCCCGCGAGGTCCTCGATCGTCGTCAGCAGGAACCCTGACGGCGCTTCCTCGACACCCATGTCCCCTCCTTGCTGCCGGGCCCGGCCCGGCGTCGCTGCCCGGCGCTGTCAGGCGCCGGACGTCCAGTCGCTGTCTCAGACCCAGTCGAAGCCGCCGCGGCGCCACTCGTAGACGAACGGGACGGTGATCAGCGCCAGGAACGCCAGCATCGCCACCAGCCCGAACGTCGCGAGCGTCGTGAAGTCCACGGCCCACGGGTAGAGAAAGACGACCTCGATGTCGAAGACGATGAATGTCATCGCCACCAGGTAGTACTTGATCGGGAGCCGACCGCCGCCCACCGCGTGCGGCGTCGGCTCGATGCCGCACTCGTACGAGTCGAGCTTGGCGCGGTTGTAGCGCTTGGGGCCGATGATCGCGCTCGCGGCGACACCGCCGAGCGCCAGGACCGCCCCGATCGCCATGAGGATCAGGATGGGTACGTAGGGATTCATGCTGTGCCCTTCGTGGACGGCTTGCCCTTCATGGACGTGATGCTCATGAGCTCGGGACCACCCTGGTCAGGCCCGCGATGACCCGGTCGACCCAGTCGCCGCCGTGCGGCTCGTAGCAGTCGGACAGGAGCTTGAGCGTGAACTGCATGACGACCTTGCGCGGCAGGCCGTACCGGACGCAGACCCGCATGATCTCGGGGTGCTCGATGAGCCGCACGAACCAGCGGCCCAGCGTGTAGTAGCCACCCAGGTCGGCCCGCATGCGCTCCGCGTAGGTGGCGAGCGTGGCCTCGCGGGCCTCGTCGGTGGCGCGGTGCCGGGCCTGGCTGATCGCCTCGGCGGCCACGCGCCCGGCCTGCAGCCCGTAGGCGATGCCCTCGCCGTTGAACGGGCTCACCATGCCGGCGGAGTCGCCGGCCAGGAGCACGCCGGCCGCGTACAGGGGGCCGCGGTTGTAGCCCATGGGCAGGGCCGCGCCGCGGATGGGCCCGCGCTCCGGCTCGTGCACCAGGTCCCAGCCCTCCGGCGCGCTCTTCTCGAGCCACGTCTCCATGAGCCGCCGGTAGTCGATGCCGGCCGCGGACTGCCGGGCCGGGGTGGAGGACACGCTGCCGAGGCCGACGTTCACCGTGCCGTCGCCGAGCGGGAAGATCCAGCCGTAACCCGGCAGCAGGGCGCTCTTGCCCGGCTCGCCGTCCCACAGCTCGAGGTGCGACTCCATGAACGGGTCGTCGTGCCGCGGGGTGCGGTAGTAGGCCCGGACGGCGGTGCCCATGGGGCGGTCGTCGCGGCGCTCCCGGCCGATGCCGAGGGCGAAGCGCGAGCTGACGCCGTCGGCCGCCACCACCACGGGGGCGCGGAACTCCTTGACCGGGCCCTCGGCGCGGCCGCGGGCGTCGAGCGGCTGGGCGGTGACGCCGACCACGCGGCCGTCGTCCGCGCGCAGGGCGCCGGTGACCTTGGTGCGCTCCAGCAGCTTGGCGCCGCTCGCCTGGGCGTGCTGGGCCAGGGTGTGGTCCAGCGTCATGCGGGCGCGGGCCATGCCGTAGCCCGGGTAGGTCGTCAGGTCGGGCCAGTCCAGCTCGTAGGAGCGGCCGCCGCCGTGCACCCGCAGGCCGCGGTTGCGGATCCAGCCGTCCTCCTCGCGGGTGGGCACCCCCATGCGGACGAGCTCGGCCACGGCGCGCGGCGTCAGGCCGTCGCCGCAGATCTTGTCCCGGGGAAACTCGCCCTTCTCCAGCAGGAGCACGTCGAGCCCCGCGGCCGCGCACCAGTGCGCGGTGGACGAGCCGGCCGGACCGGCGCCCACCACGATGACATCCGCGTCGTCGCGTATCACTCTTCGCACGTTCACCCCCGTTGGGAACCCGCTGCCTGGTCGTTGCTGACCTGCTGTGCGGGGTTCGGCAAGGGCTTCCTGACAAGCCCTTGTGAACCCTGTCACAACACCGACACCCTAGCCACACTTAGGGGGGATTGTGTAGGAAGGTTCCCCTTACTTGGGGAGGTCGCGAGCGGTCCGCCCCGGGAAATGCGATCAGGCATGGTCCCGGTCCGGGAACCATGCCTGATCACCTGCTGACGGCGGGCCTTCGGCTCACACCGGGCGGACCGCCCGGTGCAGGGCCACGATGCCGCCCGTCACGTTGCGGTAGGCGGCGTGCTCCCAGCCCGCCTCCAGCAGGAGCTTGGCCAGGTCCACCTGGGTGTGCCAGGTGCGGATGGACTCGGCGAGGTAGTCGTAGGAGCCCTTGTCGCGGGTCACGGCGCTCGCCACCACGGGCAGCGCACGCATCAGGTACTCCTGGTAGACCTTCCGGAACGGACCCCACGTGGGGGTGGAGAACTCGCAGATCACCACGCGCCCGCCCGGCCGGACCACGCGCAGCATCTCGCGCAGCGCGGCGCCGGTGTCCACCACGTTGCGCAGGCCGAAGCTGATGGTCACGGCGTCGAACGACTCGTCGGCGAAGGGCAGCCGCGTGGCGTCACCCGCGACGAAGGGCAGGTCCGGACGGCGCTGCTTGCCCACCTGCAGCATTCCGATCGAGAAGTCGGACGGGACCACGAAGGCGCCGTCGGCGGCGAAGGGCTCGCTGCTGGTCCCGGTGCCCGCGGCGAGGTCCAGCACGCGCTCGCCCGGCATCGCCGCGACGGCCTCGACCGTGAGGCGGCGCCAGCGCCGGTCCTGGCCCAGGGAGATGAGGTCGTTCGTGAGGTCGTAGCGGGCGGCGATCCCGTCGAACATCGACGCGACCTCGGCCGGCTTCTTCTCCAGACTCGCACGTGACATAGCTGCCATGCTTTCACGCCGCGGCCCCGCCTGTGACCTCCGAAACAGCAGGTCTCCGACCAGCTCGCCCGCGCTTATCCTGAAAGCGATGATCGCTTCACCTTCCGGCGGCACCTCCGGCACACCCACCGGCACCAGCGTGTACGACAGCTGGGTGGCGCAGCCCCCGCCCGTGTCCGACGAGGCACCGCCGGGCGCTCCCCACGGCCCGCAGCTCGTGGTCCGCACCGTCGCGACCGACGACCTCCCGGACACCCCGACCGCGCTCGTGGACCGGCTCCCCGACACCAACGCGCTCGCCTGGGTGCGGCACGGCGACGGGCTCGTGGGCTGGGGCGAGGCACTGCGGTTCGAGACGTTCGGCCCGGGCCGGTTCGCCGACGCCGACGAGGCCTGGCGCCAGGTGCTCGACAACGCCGTGGTGCACGACGACGTCGACCTGCCCGGCAGCGGGCTGGTCGCGTTCGGCAGCTTCGCCTTCGACGACGTCTCCCCCGGCGACGAGTCGGAGGACCCCGCGCGGGCCAGCGGCGTGCTGATCGTGCCGCGCGTCGTCGTCGGACGGCGGGGCGACAAGGCCTGGATGACCACGATCTCCCTGGTGGGCGACCGGTCCGCCCCCGTGGGCGAGGACCTGCTCTCGGCCTACCCGCACCAGCCCGTGACGGAGCCGGGCCGGGTGGTCCTCGCCGACGGCGCCGTGGGCGCGGCCGACTGGCCCGCCGTGGTCGCCGAGGGGATCGCCCGGATCCAGACCGGCGAGCTGGAGAAGGTGGTGCTCGCGCGCGACGTCGTGGCGACCGCCGAGCAGCCGCTCGACACCAGGCACCTGCTGGGCCGCCTCGCGTCCGCCTACGACGCCTGCTGGGCCTTCAGCGTGGACGGCATGGTGGGCGCGACGCCGGAGCTGCTCGTGCGCAGCGAGAAGGGCCTGGTCGCCTCGCGTGTGCTGGCGGGCACGATCCGCCGCGAGCACGGCACGGCGGACGCCGACGACGCCGACCTGCTGCGCGCCGCCCAGCTCGCCCGGTCCTCGAAGGACCTCGAGGAGCACGAGTTCGCGGTGCGCTCCGTGGCCGCCGCCCTGGAGCCGTTCTGCTCGTCGATGAACGTGCCCGAGGCCCCCTTCGTGCTGCACCTGCCGAACGTCATGCACCTCGCGACGGACGTGACCGGCGTGCTGACGGACCAGCACGCGGCGTCGGGCAGGCCCGCACCGTCGTCCCTCTCGCTCGCCGCCGCGCTGCACCCGAGCGCCGCCGTCTGCGGCACGCCGACGACCGCCGCGCGCAGCCTGATCCGCGAGATCGAGGGCCTGGACCGCGCCCGCTACGCGGGCCCGGTGGGCTGGGTCGGGGCCGGGGGCGACGGCGAGTGGGGCATCGCCCTGCGGTCGGCGGAGATCTCCGCGACCGACCCGCGCCACATCCGCCTGTTCGCGGGCTGCGGCATCGTCGCGGCGTCGGACCCGCAGGCCGAGCTGGCGGAGTCCGAGGCGAAGCTGGAGCCCATGCGCTACGCGCTGGGCGTCTCGTCCTGAACCGCGCCCGCCCCCGTGCGCGTTGAGCGCTGGGTATGTGTTGCCGGATCGTCGTCCGGCAACACATACCCAGCACTCGACGGGGCTCAGCGGGAACGGGTCAGGCGTCGCCCGCCCTCGGGCCCTTGCCGATCGGGTTGGTCGGGTCGCCCCAGACCTGCTCGCGGAAGTTGTCCCAGACCTGCAGGTCGGACGTGGCGCCGATGAAGCCCATCCGCGCGTCCGTGGCGGTCAGCAGGATCTCGATGAGCGAGGCACCCTCGAGCACCTTGGTCGCCACCTCCAGGAGGTCCTGCCCGTCGGGCAGGTTCGCGTGGATCGACGACACGTACATGTGCGCGTCGCCCTCGAGCGACACGAAGCTGGCCCGCGTGTCCGTGCCCGCGACCGTGCCCTCGTCGTACGCGTACGACTTGAGCCAGAACCCGTCGACGACCACCTTGTCGGCCGAGATCTTGATGGCGTCGCGGCGCGAGCCGTCGTTCTTGACCGGCACGTTCGCCAGGCCGATCCCGTTGATGCCCGTGAGCGGGATCGTGAGGTCCCGGCTCTCCAGGTCGGCGGGGAGCGAGAAGACGGAGCCGTCCTCCTTGGCACCGCACTGGCCGGGCAGGTCGATGTTGAGGTCGAACTTTCCGCCGAACGTCACCTTCACGCAGGTGCCGAGCTCGGTGTGGAGCGCCTCCTCGATCGTCGCCTGCGGGTCGATCTCACCGCACGGGTCGCTCGGGGCCTCTTCCGCGGCGTCCGCGGGCACCTCGCCGTCCTGCGTCGGTTCCTGACACTCGGGCTCGCCGTCCTCGCCCGTGTCGGCGGCGTCGTCGCCCTCCGTGGCGTCACCGGAACCGGAGCCGGCGTCGCCGCCCTCGGCCGGGTCGGTCGCGCCGCCGGTGACGTCGTCGACCGCGTCCCCGACCGGGTCCCCGGCCTCGTCGCCGCCGGACTCGGACGTGCTCGGCGACGGCGTCGGCGAGGCGGACGGCTCCGCGTTCCCCTCGTCGCACGCGCCGAAGACGACGCACCAGAACGAGTCGTCCTGGGTCTCGGCCATCGACGTGGTCGCCGGCAGGCTCATGCCGCCGACCGCCATCGCGCTCGCGACCACGACCGCCGCGGACTTCTGCGACAGGGCCTTCAGCGCGCCGCTGAGCGAGTCCGCCCGGGGGGTCGGCTCGGTCTCGGGGGCGGGTTCGGCGGTCGCCTTCGGCGCCGGCTCGTCCTGCTGCGGGGCGTCGCCGTCCGCGGGCTCGTCCGCCTCGGGCTCGGCGGCGGCGGGGGCGCGTTCCGCGCCGTCGGCCGTACCCGACCCTGCCTCGTTCCCCGGCTCCGCCTCGTCGGCGGCCTCGGCCGTGCCGGCCTCCGCCGCCTCGGGCGCCCAGGACACGACGATGATGCCGCCGACCACGCCGAGTAGGAACCCGATGATCCAGCCGCCGAGGTTCACGCCGGCGATCGAGTAGACGGAGATCGCGAGCGCGATCACGCCGTAGAAGATGCGGTGCACGGGCTGCGCGATCACCAGGATCCCGAGCAGCACCAGGGCCAGCGGCAGGATCGTCGCCTGCGCGCCCTCGACCCCGAACCGGAGCACGACGTTCATCCCGAGCTGGTCCAGCTTGATGGGGCCGGACAGGAGCATCTCCAGGCCCGCGAGAACGACCAGCACACCCCCGACGAACGGCCGCTGCCTGCGCCAGGGGCGGAAGTCCCTGCGCCAGTCAGCGAGCCTCGCGCGAAGTCCGGGGCGGCCGGCGTCCGCCGGGCCGTCACCCGGACTCAGAAGCACTCGGTGCCGTCCGTGATCTTGAGGCTGAGGTCCGTCAGCTGGAAGACGGCGGCCTGCGTGCTCCATGACACCTGCTGGAGCCCGTCGATGTCGATCGAGTCGGAGTCCATGGCGAAGTCGCCGGCGTCGCCCTTCTTGGTCGTGTTGACCGTCGAGGCGTCCACACCGATGCGGATGTTCTTGAAGATCGCGGTACCGGACAGGTCGCTCATGCCGATCTGCAGGTCCGTGGCCTTGGCGGGCTCGTCACCGGTGCCCGCGGAGATCAGCAGGCCCACCTTGCCGAGCGGCGTGTCCTGCACGACCGACTGGCAGAGGTTGTAGAGCTGCGCGTCCTTGATGTTCGCGATCGCGGCGGGGTGCTGCGTGCCGTCGGAGGCGGTCGCGACGCCCGCGTACTGCGAGAAGCCCGTGCCCGCGAGCTTGTCGGCGCCGATCTTGAACTGGCTGCCGGAGATGGCGAACGAGACGGGCACTGCGCCCTGTGCAACCCCACCGAGCAGGACGCTGGCGGCAATGGTGACCGGGATGACGGCGAGGGCCACGCGGCCCTTACGCGTCCCCGTGAGCTTGCTGAGCTTCATTGGTGTTCCCCTCATGCCAATGTGAGGACGACGGCATCGTCGTCCCGCCGCGACCGTAGCGCGATTACTGACTCACCGTCAATTGACCCCCTGACGGCGGCGCAAAGCATGCCGGATATGCTCGACACATGGCAACAGCCCGACGCACGCGCCTCCGCCCGGAGGAACGCCGCAACCAGCTCGTGGCCCTCGGAGTCGCGACTCTCGCGGACCGCCCGTTGGCCGAGGTGACCGTCGAGGAGATCGCCGCCGAAGCCGGTGTCTCGACGGGTCTGGTCTACTACTACTTCGGCTCCAAGAACGGCCTGCACCACGAGATCGTGCGCCGCGCGCGCGACTCGATGCTCCACGCCTCGGAGCCGCAGCCCGAGCTCCCGCCCGCCGACCGCCTGGCCAACACCCTGACCCGGCTCGTCGAGTACGTCCGGGAGCACGGCCCCACCTTCTACTCGCTCGTGCGCGGCGCGGCCAGCGGCGACGAGGAGGTGCGCGCGGTGATCGAGGACGCGCGGCGCCAGCAGACCGAACGCGCCCTCGCCGTCCTCCTGGAGCTGGGCGTGCCGGAGACGGAACTGCTGCGCATCGCGGTCCGCTCGTGGGTGGCGCTCGCCGAGCAGGCCCTGGTCGACGGCGGCATCAACTCCGATCTCGCGGACGCCGAGCTGGTCGGCTATCTCGAGCGCAGCCTGGGCGGCGTCGTCGCGGCCGTGGTGCCGGGTGCCGCCGAGGCCCTGTTCGGAGCGCAGACCAAGGCCTGAGCCGGGCCCTCGGCCGGCAGGTCTGAGCCGGGCCCTCGGCCGGCAGGTCAGAGCGGCTTGACCATCAGCAGGCAGGGGTCGTCCGCCCACAGGTCGGGGAACTCCTCCACCGGGTGGAAGCCGCAGGCGCCGTAGAAGGCGCGTGTCTGGTCGAAGGCGGGGTCGTGCGCCGAGGGTCCCAGCGTCTTCACGCTGAGCAGGCGTACGCCCTGACCCCGCAGGTCGTCCTCGACCCGGGCCATGAGGTCGCGCCCGATCCCGGCGCGGTGGTGCTTGCGCCGGACCGCCAGCAGGTGCACCTCGGCCGACGTCGGGTAGCGCTGGTCCAGGAGCAGCACGCCGAGCACGTCGTCGGCCGGGACCGCGCCGCCGTCGGCCCCGACGGAGGGCGAGGCGACCGCGAGGTAGTTGGGGAACCGGTCCGCCGCCTCGACGTACTCGTGCGTGAACCGGTCGATGCCGAACCACTCCGGCAGCTCCTCGAGGATGTCGTGCGCGGCATCCGACCTGCCGAGAGTCCTGACCACGGTGTACGTCCCAGACACGCGGACCAACCTAAACCGGTCGGGCCAAGTTCACCCGCTGAACGCGAATACGTGTCAGACCCCCAGGTCACTCGCGTGATCTGGGGGTCTGACACGTTGCAGCCGGGGCGGATCAGCCCTGGTTGTTGAAGAAGTCCTGCAGCCAGTCCGGGATGTTGTTCGGGTTGGTCTGGTCCGAGCCCGAGCCGTCCTGCTGACCGTCCTGCTGGCCGGGCAGCTGACCCTGCTGGTCCTGCTGGTCCTGCTGGTCCTGCGAGCCCGAGCTGGTGTCGGTCTCCTCCTTCACCGCGAGCGTCACCGTGACCTCCTCGGTCTTGCCGTCGCGGACGATGGTCAGCACCGACTTGTCGCCGGCCGCCTTCTCCCGCACGAACGCCGTGAGCGACTCCGGCCCGTTGACCGCGTCGCCGTCGATCGCCACGATCACGTCGCCCTGCTGGATCCCGGCCTTGCCGGCGGGCGAGTCGGCGACGACGTCCTCGACGCCCGCGCCGCGCCGGGTGACGCCGTCCGCCGTCGCGGTGGCGTCCGACATCGAGACCCCGAGGAACGCGTGCTCCGCGGTGCCGTTCTCCTTGAGCTGGTCGCCGATCTGCGTGGCCAGGTTGCCCGGGATGGCGAAGCCCAGGCCGATCGAGCCGGAGCTGCTGGACGTCCCGCCGCCGCTCGACAGCGTCGCGATCGAGGACGTGATGCCGATGACCTCGCCCGACGCGTTGAACAGCGGACCACCCGAGTTGCCGGGGTTCACCGCGGCGTCGATCTGGATAGCGTTGGTGACCACCTGGTCGGACCCGTCCTCGGCGCTGGCCGTGACCGGGCGGTCCAGGGCGGACACGATGCCCGTCGTGGCGGTGTTCGCCAGGCCCAGCGGGTTGCCGAGCGCCATCACGGGCTCGCCCACCACCACGTTGTCCGAGTCGCCGAACTTCGCCGGCTTCAGGTCCGACGGCGGGTCCGTCAGCTGCACGACGGCGAGGTCGGTGGTCGGGTCGGTGCCGACGATGTCGGCGTCGTACACGCTGCCGTCGCTCAGGGTGACCTGGACGGTCTGCGCGCCGGAGACCACGTGGTTGTTGGTCAGCACGCGACCGTCGGAGTCCAGCACGACGCCGGAGCCCTCGGCCCCGCCCGACTGGCTCTCGACCTGGATCGAGACCACGGACTCCTGCACCGCGGAGGTGACGGCGGTCCAGTCCGGGTTCTCGACGGTCGAGCTCTTCACCGGGACGGTCTGGTTGTTCGACTGCCCGACGTCGGCGAGGGAGGCCGCGCCGTCCGAGCCGTTCGTGAGCGAGATGGCACCGGCCGTGCCCAGGCTCGCCAGCAGCGCGGCGGCCGCGGCGGCGCTGACCACGGGGACCCAGGTGCGGTTCCGCGGCCGCGGCTCGGCGGTCGCTGTGGCGGGGGCCGCGTAGGGGTTGACGTAGGACGGCGACGGCGGGCCGGCGGGAGCCACGGTCTGGACGGGCGTCGTGTGGTGCTGGGCCGGGGCGTGCTGGGCCGGCGCGTGCTGGGCGGGGGCAGGCTGGGCCTGCGCCGGGGCCTGCTGCGCCGGGGCGTGCTGCGCCGGGACCTGCTGGGTGGGGGCCGGCTGGGTGGGGGCCGGCTGCGACGCCGGGGCCTGCGCCGGGTGCTGCGCCCGCTCGTGCTGGGCGGGCGTCATGCCCACCGGCGTCGCGCCCTGGGGTGCCGCGCTCTCGGGCGGCGCGGGGACGGGCGCCGTCGACTGCGCAGGGGTCGGGGACTGCTCGGCGCCCGCGTTCTGGACGGGGGCCGGGCCGGCGACCGGCAGCTGCTGGGTCGGCTGCGCTTCGGACGGCTGCTGTTCCGGCTGCGGAGTGGTGCTGTTCTGCTCGGTCATCGTGACCCTCCTTGAAGTCAGAACTAGTTGACACCCCGTTCCTTGTCCCACCCTTAAACGAGTCTGTGAGTTCCCTGCGTATCCCGAGACCCCGCTGAGTGCGGGATCTTCGCCCTTCCTGACGGCCCGGAAGGGCGAAGATCCCGCACTCAACGCCTCAGACAGCGAGGGTCGCGGCCTCCTGGACCCTGGTCGCCAGGGCGCGCGACTCCGTCAGGCGGTCCCCGCGCGGCACCCGCACCTCGATCACCTGGATGCCGTGGCTGGGCGCCTGCAGCGCGTGCCGCAGGGTCGGCACGTCCTTGACGAGCTGGTGGTCCACCCCGTACCCCGCGCAGAGCTGCGCCAGGTTCGCCCCGTGCGGCGTGCCGAACACCCGCTCGAACGTGGCGCTCGCGGCGCCGCTCGTCGCGGCGAGCGCCCCGTGCTCCAGGGTCGCGAAGATCGAGCCGCCGTCGTCGTTCACCACCACGATCTCCAGGTCCACCTGGTGCTCGTCGGGACCGCGCAGCAGGCCGCCGACGTCGTGCAGGAACGTGAGGTCGCCCAGGAGGGCGCGCGTGCGCAGGCCGCGGCGCGCGGCGGCGAGCGCCACGCCGGCCGCCGTCGAGACGGTGCCGTCGATGCCCGCGAGGCCGCGGTTGGCGAGGACGGCGGGGCCGGGGCCGTCGAGGCCGAGCACCAGCTCCAGGTCCCGCACGGGGTTGGAGGAGCCGACCACGAGCAGGTCGGCGGGGCCCAGCACCCGGGCCACGGCCCGGGCCACGGCGAGTGCGGTCGGGCCGCCGAGCACCGCGTCGTCGCTGGTCATCTCGTCCAGCACGCGCGCGGCAGCGGCGCCCGCGGTCCGCCAGCGCTCCAGGAACGGTGTGGGCCGCTCGGCGGCCGGCTCGAACCAGACGGGCGCCAGGCCCGGCAGCACGACGGCGGCGTTGCGGGCGGCGTCGGGCCAGGGACCCGCACCCGGCGCGACCACGCTGACCGCCACGGACGGGCGGCCCAGCAGCCGCTGCACAGGCCGCGACAACGTGGGCCGGCCCAGCACCACCACGTGCTCGATGCCGTCGGCGAGCACGTCGGAGCCGAGCAGCAGGCGGTAGCCGGCGATGGCATGGGTGCCGCCCGCGGCGCCCGACGACGGCTCCGCGAACAGGGGCCAGCCCTGCGCCTCGGCGAGCTGCCGCGCCTCGGGCCCGGCGCCGTCGCCCGCGACGACGACCGTGCGCGCCGGGTCGCCGGGCAGCGCGGGCGAGCCGAAGTGCCGCAGCACGGCGGGCACGACGAGCGGCGGGTCGGGCTTGGGGTACCCCTCCTGCGCGGTGTCCGCGGGCGGTCCGGGCAGCGCGGCCGACGGCGTCAGCGGGTCCCGGAAGGCGAGGTTGAGGTGCACGGGCCCCGGGTGTCCCGAGCGGAACCCGAGCGCGGCGCTGACCGCGCGCGCGGTGACGCTCCGCAGGTCGCGGACCGCCTCGGCGTCGCCGCCGGACCCGCCGTCCGGGTCGGACGAGCCTGACGGGCCGACCGGCGCCGGCACGTCCACGGCGTACCGAACCGCCGAACCGAAGATGCCCACCTGGTCGGTGGTCTGCGACGCGCCGGTGCCGCGCAGCTCGTGCGGCCGGTCGGCGGTGAGCACGATGAGCGGCAGGCCCGTGTGGCTCGCCTCCAGCACGGCGGGGTGCAGGTTCGCGACCGCGGTGCCCGACGTCGTGACGACGGCGACCGGCGCACCCTCCGAACCCTTGGACAGGCCGAGCGCGAGGAAGCCCGCGTCCCGCTCGTCGATCCGGACGTGCAGCGTGACGCGGCCGGCGTCGGCGGCCTCGGCCACGGCATAGGCAAGGGGCGCGCTGCGGGATCCGGGCGCGAGCACGATGTCCTGCACACCCCGGGTGACCAGGTCGGCGACGAGTGCTCGGGCGGCGGCCACGGCGGGCGGGATGGTCATGCGTCCTCCAGGATCCGGGTCAGGCGGTGGTACCGGGCGAGCCAGCGGTCCGTCGTCGGGACGTCGGCGGGCGTGGCCGCGAGCGCCTCGGGTGACGGCTCCGGACGGCGCACGGGGAGCGCGCCGTCGACGGGCAGCAGGGGCTCGGCGACGACGTCGTGCGCCAGAAGCTGGGACGTCGCGAGCCCGCAGGCGTACGGCAGCTCGGGGAGCGCGGCGGCCAGCGCGATGCCGGCGGCGAGCCCGACCGAGCTCTCCAGCGCGGACGAGACGACGACGGGCAGGCCGACCTGCTCGGCGAGGTCGAGGCAGGCGCGGACCCCGCCGAGGGGCTGGACCTTGAGGACCACGATGTCAGCGGCCTCCTGGCGCACCACGCGCATCGGGTCGGAGGCGCGGCGGATGGACTCGTCGGCCGCGACGGGCACGTCCTGCTTGCGGCGCACCAGGGCGAGCTCGTCGACGTCGGCGCAGGGCTGCTCGACGTACTCCAGCCCGCCGGCGGCGCGGTCGATCTCGGCGAGGTGGGCCAGGGCCTCGTCCGGGGTCCAGGCGGCGTTGGCATCGACCCGGATCGCGCCGTCGGGCCCGAGGGCGTCGCGGACGGCGGCGACCCGCTCGATCTCGGCGCCCACGGGTTCGAGCGCGCCGTCGGGGCCGCGCTGCGCCACCTTGACCTTGGCGGTGCGGCACCCGCCGGACGCGAGCACGATCTCGCGCGCCCGCTCCGGCCCGACGGCGGGGACGGTCACGTTGACCGGCACGCTCCGCCGCACGGCGTCGGGCCAGCCGACGAGGGCCGCCTCGTGCGCGGCGCGCAGCCAGGTGGCGGACTCCTCGTCGTCGTAGTCCCAGAACGGGGAGAGCTCGCCCCAGCCGGCGGGGCCGCGGAGCAGGACGCCGTCGCGCACGTCGATCCCGCGAAAGCGGGTCCGCAGGGGCGTGGACCAGACCACGGGTTCACCGATCAGCACGGGTCCAGGCTATCGACCCGCCGGGGCCGGGTCGGGCTCTGGCAGCTCCTGACCTCGGTTCAGCAGGCTGCCGGGTGCCGTCATGGCGGTCCACACGGCCGGATCCAGCCTGGTGAACGCGAGTCAGTCGGATCACTCGGGCACGGGCACGTCGTCGCGGTGCGCGCCGTAGTAGGCCGACTGCCGGCGCATCAGCTCCCGAATCGGGACGTCCCGGTCCACGCCGTAGACGGTGCCGCCGAAGTCGAGCTCCCGCTGGATCGCCCAGATCTCCTCGTGTCGCTCCGGCGGCAGGATCGTGGCCGGATCGCCCACCGCCACCCAGCCGATCGGCACGACAGCCCCGGGCGCGAGGACGGTGTTGACCTGCACCACGCCGTTGATGCGCACCTCGGCACCCGCGCCGACGACGCTGCCCGGGAACAGCGACGCACCGGTGGCGAGGAACGCCTCGTCCTCGACGGTGCTGCCGTTCACGTGGGCGTGCGGGCCGACCATCACCGCGTCCCCGATCCGCGCGTGGTGGCTGCCGCGCCCGCGGACGAGCGCGTTCTCCATGACGATCGTGTCCGCGCCGATGACGACGACGCCGTCCTCGGCGGTGAGGACCGCGCCGTGCAGGATCCGCGCGCCGGCGGCGATGCGGACGTCGCCGACGACCGTGGCGGACGGCGCGACGTAGGCCGAGGGATCGATGGACGGCTCCAGGCCGCGATGGCGGATCAGCATGCGGGCACTTCCTCTCGTCGCCGCCACCCTAGGTGCCGCCACGCACACCGCCCGAACTAGGCTGGTCCGCGTGAGCACGAGCACCGAACTCCCCCAGCAGGTCTCCGAGACGTTCGACCCGCAGCGCTGGCGCACGGTCGCCGGGTTCGAGGACCTGACGGACCTCACGTACCACCGCGGCGTCGACCGCAGCGGCCCCGAGCCGCGGGACCTGCCCGTGGTGCGCATCGCTTTCGACCGCCCCGAGGTGCGCAACGCGTTCCGCCCGCACACCGTGGACGAGCTGTACCGGGTCATGGACCACGCCCGCATGACGTCCGACGTCGGCACGGTGCTGCTGACCGGCAACGGCCCCTCCCCCAAGGACGGCGGCTGGGCCTTCTGCAGCGGCGGCGACCAGCGCATCCGCGGCCGCGACGGCTACCGCTACGCCGAGGGCGAGAACGCGGACTCGATCGACCCCGCCAAGGCCGGCCGCCTGCACATCCTGGAGGTGCAGCGCCTCATGCGGACCATGCCCAAGGTGGTGGTCGCGGTCGTGGACGGCTGGGCCGCCGGCGGCGGGCACTCGCTGCACGTCGTCGCCGACCTCACGGTCGCCTGCCGCGAGCACGGCAAGTTCAAGCAGACCGACGCCGACGTCGGCTCGTTCGACGCCGGCTACGGCTCCGCCTACTTCGCCCGCCAGCTCGGGCAGAAGCGCGCCCGCGAGGTCTTCTTCCTGGCCCGCGAGTACTCGGCCGACGACGCCGAGCGCTGGGGCTCGGTCAACGAGGTCGCCGCCCACGAGGACCTGGAGGGGCTGGCGCTGGAGTACGCGCGCATCATCGCCGGCAAGTCGCCGCAGGCCATCCGGATGCTCAAGTTCGCGTTCAACGCCGCCGACGACGGCATCGCCGGCCAGCAGGTGTTCGCCGGCGAGGCGACGCGGCTGGCGTACATGACGGACGAGGCGGTCGAGGGCAAGGAGGCGTTCCTGGAGCGCCGCGACCCGGACTGGTCGGCCTTCCCCTACTACTACTGACCGACCGGCCGACTGGCCGACTGGCCGACCAACTGACTCGCCGGGGCGCGATCGCCGAGTCAGCCAGTTGGTCCGACCACCCCACTGACTCGGCAGGCAGGATTCGCCGAGTCAGTCGGTTGGTCCGACCAGCCGACTGACTCGGCACCACGGGATCGCCGAGTCAGTCGGGTGGTCGGTTACTCGTCGTCGTCCGCCGGCCGGCCATCCACCGACCGGCCCTCCGCCGGCCGGCCGTCCGCCGGCCGGCCGTCCGGCGTGACCGGGACCGGCCCCGCGGCGAGGCGGACCTCCTCGGCGCCGAGCGCCCGCGCCAGGTCGTCGGACCCCGTGAACACCACGACCCCCGGATACTCCGCCAGGACCTCCGCGAGCCGGTCGCGCCCCTCCTGGTCCAGGTCGCGGTCGAGGTCGGCGACCAGGAGCAGCGGCGGCTCGCCGTAGACCGCGCGGGCGAGCGCGAGCCGGGCGCGCTGGTCGACGGTCAGGGGCTCCCCGCCGGCGCGGAGCACGGTGCGGGGCCCGTCCGGGAACCTGCCGACGTCGAGGCCCACCGCCTCGAAGACCGCGTCGGCCGTGGCGTCGTCCAGGTCCGGACGGCGGTAGCGCAGCGCACGCCGCAGTGTGCCGCGCTCGAACACGGTGCCCCGGGTCGCGAGCCCGACGAGCGCCCGCCCCTCCCCCGGCGCCACCGCCCGCAGGTGCCGCCCGGCCACCCAGACCTGGTCGGTGGTCCCGGCCGGCGCGAGGTCGAGGCCCACGACCCGCCGCATCAGGCGCAGCGGCGCCTCCGGGTCGCTGCCGCCGGCGTCGCCGCCGTCGCCGCCGAGACCACCGCCGGCGCCGCCGCTCAGGCGGATCCGGGCGCCCGGCCCGGCACGCAGCGGGGAGTCGTCCGGCACGAGGCCGGGGACCACGAGGTGCACCCGGCCGGGCCCGTCCGCGCCGTCGGGCAGGTCGGCCTGCGCCGCCGCGCTGCTCGCCCGCTCGTGCTCCGCGCGCCGGAGGGCGGCGTCGGCGAGCGCGGGGACGAGGACCGCGCCGGCGGCCAGGAAGGTCTGGCGGTACTCGACGATGCGCCCGAGGTCGACGATCGGGGTCGAGGCGAGGCCCGCCATGGCCATCGCGGCCACCGTGACGGCCGGGTCGAGCCCGCGCACCACGCCGACGGCGGCGACGGCGAGCGTCGCGAGCAGCGCGGCGACGGTGCCCCCGGCCCGCAGCGCCCCGACGGTCGCCGACCGGTCGACGGCGCGGTCGACCACGTCGTCGGACGCCGAGTCGATGTGGTCGAGCTCGCGGCCGGCACCGCGTGCCGCGATGATCCCCTCCGAGGCTCCGACGGTGTCAGCGATCCGCGTGGCCATCCGCCCGCGGGCGCGCCGCAGCCGCCGCGACTTCAGGTACGCGGTGCGCGCCCAGGGCACCATGACGGCGGCGAGCACGCCCAGCGGGAGCAGGAACCCGAGGCCGAGAAACGGGTCGAGCACCGTGAGCCCGATGGCGGAACCCGCGATGAGCGGGATGCCGGCCGCGAGCGGTCCGACCCCCTGCGACACCCAGTTGCGCACGCTCGCGAGGTCGTTGGTGGTGCGGGCCACCGTGATGCCCAGGTGGGTGCCGCCGCCCGGCGTGAGCTCGGACTCGATCAGCTCGCGGCGCACCTCGCGCACGTAGTCCTGGCCGAGCCGCTCCGCGACGACCCGCTCCTCGACGCGCAGCCCGCCGATGGCCACCGCCGTCGCCACGATGCTCAGGATCGCGACGATGACCGGCCACGCGCTGCCCGGCCGGAGCTGGGTCAGCGCCCAGGCGCCCACCGCCCCGAGGGCACCCTGGGCGATGCCGAGCGCGGCGAGACCGGCGACCCAGCGGCGTCGGGCGCCGACGAAGATCCTCGGCAGGCCGCCCGGCTCCCGCGAACCCGCACCCGCCCCGGGCGACGGCGCACCGGACTCAGGCGACCGCATGACCGGCGCCGAGCCGCGCGTCCCCGAGCCCCGCGGCGGCCCACGCGACGGCGGGCAGGCACAGGTCGTAGGTCGGCACGACGTCCACGTCGAGCGCGCGGCGGGCCTCGGCGGTGGCGAGCGGCGAGGCCGTGAGCACCCCCGACACGACCGACGGCTCGCAGCCGAGGGCCCGCAGGGCCGCCACGCCGCCGCTCGCCCCGAGCGCGTCCCCGGCCGCGAACACGACGCGGTCGACCACCGAGCGGAACGCGTCGTCCACCAGCAGCCGGCCGGTCTCGCCCTGGTAGACGCCGTCCGCGATCTCGATGAGCACGACGCCGGGGGCGGGCGCACCCGGCCGCACCGGGGACGCCAGGACGTCCGCCATCGTCGCGAAGACGTCGCGGACGTCCTCGAACGGAAGGCCGAACGTGCTCGGCAGGCCGAAGTCGGTGAAGTCGACGACGTGGCTCGCGCCCGCGTCCACGAAGTGGTGCGCGTCGTTGCCCGCACCCGTCCCCGTCGCCTTGCCGGCGTGGACCGTGAGGCCGGCCGCGGTCAGGCCGTGGGCCAGGCAGGCCAGCGTGGTGGACTTGCCGGAGTTCATCGACGTGCCGATGACGGCGATCACCGGGACGCGCGCGGCGTTGCCGGTCACGCTCCCCGCGGCGCGCACCCGGTACGGGGCGTATGCGGCGAGGTTCACGACGGCGTCCGTCGCGGTGCCCGACGTCGCGGCCGCGGGCCCGCCCCCGCCGACGCCCGACGCCGTGAGCAGGCCGATCGGCTCGATCACCGTGGCGTCCTTGACCGCGGCGTGCCGGTCCACCACCCGCGAGGCGAGCCCGCCGGCGGCGGCGAGGTGGCACGGCCCGAGGTCCTCCGGGAGGACCGCCAGGAACTGGTCGGCGGCGTAGCGCGACCCGTAGGCCACGACGATCTCGTCGCCCTCGAACAGGATCTGCCGCCGGGAGACGGGCGACTCGAGCCGGCGGTGCTGACCGATGGTGACCACGCGCGCCAGCACGGCATCCCCGGGCCGCGGTGCCCGGGTCAGGTCGGTGTCGAGGCCGAAGGCGGCCGGGTCCTGCTCGATCGCGGCCGCCACGAACCGCGTGGAGTAGGCCTTCTTGGCGCGCAGCAGCCGGTGCGCGGCCGGGTCCGGCATCCGCACGGTGGCGGGCGCGGCGTCGGCCCGCAACGGTGTGGCGACGGGACGCGGGTCGAGCCCGCGCAGCTCCGGGGAGGTCTCAAGGATGCTCATGGCGGCCACGCTTTCTTGTCGAGGGACGCGATGGTGCGACGTCGTCACTCAACAAGCCCGCCATGAACTCGTGATGAGACCCGGATGTAGGCTTTCTCATCAGCCACGACGGCCGTCCGCCGTCGCCGTGCGGGAAGAATACCCGGGCCGGCGGCGGCTCCGGATCACTCCACCTGCCAGCTCCCCTTGCCCTTCGGCACGAGCTCGATCCACGTGTTCCCCGGGTCGAGCAGCACGTCCTTGCCGTCGGCGGTCCGGAGCACGATCGGCGAGCTCAGGTCCTTCTTGGACCACTGCACCGAGAGGCTGTGCCCCATCGAGAGCAGCGTGCCCTTGCCGCTTCGCCCGGCGAGCCGGTGCTCCGGCACGGGCGCCCCGGCAGGGTCCCGCCACTTGGTGTTGAACACCTCGGTGGAGAGCACCAGGACGTTCCGCGCGGCGTGCCGCCGGCCGTCGGCGGCGACGGACCGCGCGGAGCCCTCGCTGCGCAGGTACTTCCGGTTCTCCTGGTCCCACGTCCAGACGGTGCGCTGCAGCGTGGAGAGCCGTACGTCGACCGAGCGCGCGGCCTGGCCGTCCTGCGGCGCCGAACCCTGGCCCACCTTGCGCGCGTACTCGAACTGGGCGGGCGGCGGGCTCGTCCGCTCTCCGTCGGCCTGCTCGACGAAGGTCGGCACGTGGCCGATCACGTTGTGCGGCGCGGCCCGGCCGGGATCGCGCCGGAAGCCCGGGGCGCCCTTGTCCATGATGACCGTCTGGGTGCCCGCCCGCTGCGCCGCGGCGATGAACGGGCCCTGCCCGCCGGAGAACACGAGGATCCCGTCGAGCGGCGCCACGATCGCGGCGTCCATCGGGCGGATGGAGCGCACCGGCTCCACGGCGTCCGGGATGTTCGAGTGGTAGGTCGCGACGAAGCGGGTGATGCCGCCCTCGACGACCTCCTCCCACACGATGTCGGCCTCCACCAGGCCGCTCTGCGGCCGGGCCGCGGTCGCGTTCTCGATCTTGATCGACACCGCGGGACGGTCCGCGACGTCCTCGGTCCGCACGCCCGTGAGCGGCCACACCAGCGGCACGTCCGGCTCGGGCGGGCCGCCCCGGTCGCTCTCGACCGAGGCCGCGACCGTGGTGGTGGGTGTCGCCAGCGCCTCCGCGGGCCGGCCCCCGTCGCATCCGGTCAGCCCGGCCGCCAGCACCATGGCCGTACCCGTGGCACGGACCGCCGTCCTCCAACGCGTGGTCATCGGTACTCCTCCGCGAGCGTTCGGTGCCGAGCCCCGAGGGGTCCGTGTGGCGCACACCTTACAGATCCGTGCGACGCCCGGCCCCTTGGACGCGCATACGCTCAGGAGGTGACCCTGACCGACCCCGCGGGCGCCGTGGTGCGCGCCGTCCGGGACGCCCTCGGCGGCGGCGCCGTCTACGCCCCGCAGCCCCGCCTGTCCGACGCCGCGGTACCGCCCGGCACCGCGCTCGTCCTCCGGACCTCCGGTTCCACGGGAAACCCCCGCGAGGTCGCGCTGAGCGCCGCGGCCCTGCGCGCCTCGGCCGAGGCCACCCACGACCGGCTCGGCGGACCCGGCCGCTGGCTGCTGGTCCTGCCGCCCACGCACGTCGCGGGCGTCCAGGTGGTCAACCGCACGGTCGTGGCGGGGACCGAGGTGCGCGTCGGCGACCTGGCCCCCTTCACGCCCGGCGCGTTCGCCGCCCTCGCGCGGGACTTCCTCGACTCCCCTGTCAGCACGCCCGGCAGCGACCGGGCCTACGTCTCGATCGTGCCCACCCAGCTCCACCGGCTCGTCGCCGCCGCTGACGGCGACGGCGACGGTGACGGGGGCGGCGCTGCCGACGAGGGTGGCGACGGCCTCGCCGCGCTCGCGCGGTTCGACGCCGTGCTCGTGGGCGGCGCCGCGACGCCCGCCCCGCTGCTGGCCCGCGCGCGGGCCGCCGGGGTCCGCGCCGTGACGACCTACGGCATGTCCGAGACGAGCGGCGGCTGCGTGTACGACGGCGTCCCGCTGGCCGGCGTGCGGGTCCGGCTGGCCGACGCCTCAGGCCCCGGCGACGCGCCCCGCGACACGGCCGACGCCGCAGCCGCCGCCGGGCCCACGACCGGCGTGGTCGAGCTGTCCGGCCCCGTGCTCGCCGAGGGCTACGTGGGCGACCCCGGCGCGACGGCCGCCGCGTTCCGCACCGATCCCGACGGCACCCGCTGGTTCCGCACCTCCGACCTGGGCCGCCTCGATCACGGCCGCCTCACGATCCTCGGCCGGGCGGACGACGTGATCCTCACCGGCGGCGTCAACGTCGCGCCGGCCGCCGTCGAGGACGCGATCGCCGGGCACCTGGCCGGGCTGGGCACGCCGGGCGAGGCATGCGTCGTCGGCGTGCCCGACGACGAGTGGGGCCAGGTCGTGGTCGCCGTCCTCGCCCTGCCGGGCCACGCACCCGCGGCCGGGACGCCCCAGAACCAGCCGGAGAACCAGGCGCCCGAGGACCAGGCGCCGGAGGAACGCCTGCCCCTGGCCGACGGCGGCGGCGAGCTGCTCGCCGGGCTGCGCACCGCCGTCGGCCGGCTGCTCGGGGCCCCGGCGGCGCCGCGGCGCGTGTACGTGACCCCGGCCCTGCCGACCCGGGGACCGGGCAAGGTGGACCGCCGGGCGGTGCGCGACGCCGTCGTACGGGCCGAGCGGATTCCCGGCCGGGAACCCGTGCGACCATGACTTCGTTCCTCCGCCAGGACCGGGCCCCGGCCCGGTGCCGCTGTGGCGAGGACACAGGCACACCCCACGAACGAAGGACACGCTGATGGCCACTGCCGCCGAGTGGATCTCCGGGGCGCGGCCCCGCACGCTGCCGGCGGCGGCCGCCCCCGTCATGGTGGGTACCGGCGCGGCCGCGCAGGTCGACTCCTCCGCCTGGCTGCCCGCGCTGCTCGCGCTGGGCGTCGCCCTGGCGCTGCAGGTCGGCGTCAACTTCGCCAACGACTACTCCGACGGCGTGCGGGGCACCGACCTCGACCGGGTGGGCCCGATGCGGCTCACGGCGTCGGGCGCCGCGCCGCCGCGCGCGGTGAAGGGTGCCGCCTTCGCGGCGTTCGGCGTGGCGGGGGTGCTGGGCCTGATCCTGTGCGCGGTGTCGGGGCACTGGTGGCTGCTCGCCGTCGGCGCGGTGAGCGTGGTCGCCGCCTGGTACTACACGGGCGGCAGGACGCCGTACGGGTACCGGGGCCTGGGCGAGATCGCCGTGTTCGTGTTCTTCGGCCTGGTCGCGGTGCTCGGCACCACGTACACGCAGGCCGACCGCATCACCTGGCCCGCGGTGCTCGGCGCCGTGGGCGTGGGCCTCATCGCGTGCGCGCTGCTCATGGTGAACAACCTGCGCGACATCCCCACCGACGTCCTCGCCGGCAAGCGCACCCTCGCGGTGCGGCTCGGCGACTACCGGGCGCGCCGCGCGTACATCGCGATGATCTGGGTCCCGGTGCTGCTCGGCGCGCTCTGCGTGTTCTGGGCGCCGTGGTCGCTCGTGGTGCTGCTGCTGCTCGGCCCGGCGGCGCTGCTGTCCATCCCGATCCTCGCCGGGGCGCGCGGCAAGCTGCTGATCCCGGTCCTGGCGGGCACGGGACTGTACGAGCTGGGCTACGGCGTGCTGCTCTGGCTCGGCCTGTCGATCTAGTCGGCGCGCAGCTTCTCGTCGACCTCGGCGTCCTCGTGGGCGGCGTCGGCATCGATCCTCGGGGCCGCGGCACGCGCCGCGGCACGCCGCTCGGCCCGGCCGGCCATCCACTCGGTCGCGGCGTCGCGCGGCCTGCCCAGGGTCAGGTACGACACCGCCAGGGCGACGAGCACGGCGACGACCGGGAGCAGCCAGCCCCTCAGTCCGACCAGGTACAGCACGCCGAGTGCCGCGGCGACGAGGGCGACACGGAGCAGGGAGTAGATCACGAGGGGCACCCACCCATGGTAGGCCGGGTGCGGCCCGCGTTCGCACGACGGCGGCGGCGCGGGCGACAACGGGGCGAACGTCACGTCGAGGGCTGCCCTGCCCGCGCCAACCCACCGTAGGCTGGGGGCATGCCTCGCGTACTCCTGATCTTGGTGGTCGTCGGACTCATGGCGTATGCCCTGACCGATGTCTGGGGCGCTGACGAGGACGAACGCGCAGGTCTGCCCCGCTGGCTCTGGGTGCTCCTGATCGTCCTCCTGCCCCTGCTCGGCGCGATCTCGTGGATCGTGGTGCGGGTCAGCCGCCGGTCCGGCGCCGGCCCGGCCCCGGGCCCCGGCTCCGGCGGCAGCCGCCCGACCCAGCCCCCGCGGCCCGGACCGCGCCGCCCCTCCGGCCCGGTCGCCCCGGACGACGACCCGGAGTTCCTCTGGCTGCTGGAGCAGGAGAAGCGCAAGCGCGAGCGCGAGGCCCGCGGCCGCCAGGAGGCCAAGGACGACGACGCCGAGAGCAGCTGACCTCCGGGAATGACGCAGGGCACCGGATCCGCGTGGATCCGGTGCCCTGCGTCATTCCCGGGGCGCGTCGTTCCCAGGGCTCACAGGCCCGAGTACGAGTGCTTCCCGTTGAAGATCAGGTTCACGCCGGTGAAGTTGAACAGCACGCACGCGTAGCCGGCCACGACGAACCAGGCCGCACGGCTCCCGGACCAGCCGCGGGTGGTGCGCGCGTGCAGGTAGGCCGCGTAGACCACCCAGACGATGAAGCTCCAGACCTCCTTGGGGTCCCAGCCCCAGTAGCGGCCCCAGGCGTCCTCGGCCCAGATGGCGCCGCCGATGAGCGTGAAGGTCCACAGCACGAACGCCACCGAGTTCAGGCGGAACGAGAGCGACTCGAGGGCGGCGGGCGCCGCGGTGTGGTCGAGCCAGCCCCAGTGCCGGCTGCCGAGCACGGGCGAGCCGTTGTCCCGGGCGTCCCGCAGGAGCTGCAGCACCGACGCCACGAACGCGACGGTGAAGATGCCGGTGGCGCAGATGGCGACGCCCACGTGGATCACGAGCCAGTACTTCTGCAGCGCGGGCTGGACGCCCATCGCCTCCACGAAGAACTTCTCCTGGGCCAGCACGAGGAACAGCACGCCGAGCCCGCTCACGAACGCGCCCAGGTACCGGACGTCGCGCCGGGTGTTCACCCCGGCGAACACCGCGACGGCCACGAACGTGCCGACCAGCGTGAACTCGTACATGTTGGCCCACGGCGTGCGCCCCGCCGCGATGCCGCGCAGCACGATCGCGATCAGCAGCAGCGCCGCGGCGAGCCAGGTCACGGACATCCCGATCCCGGCGAACTTGCGGTTCACCGGCCCGGCCGCCGCGCCGGTGACGGCGGACCCCGCGTCGACCGGGCCGGGCACGTCGTCCTGCGCGCCCGCACCGACGCTCACCCTGTCCCGGCTCCGGGCCGCGTCCCGCGCGTCGACCTTCGCGCCGGACAGGCGCGAGAGGTCCACCGAGAACGCGATGAGCCCGATCGCGAGCGCCGTCGCGGCGCCCCAGACGAGCAGCACGCTCAGGTTTGCCAGCTCCATGTTCAGTCCTTTTCCGATCCGGTCTCGATGCGCGGTTCCTGAGCTTGTCCAGTGGCCGCCGGTTCTGCCTCGGCTCCGGGCACCGCCCCCAGGGCGCGGTCGACCTCGGCCTGGAGGCCGGCGTCGTCGCCCCGGGCGAGCCCCGCGACCTCGACCACCGTAACGCCGTCCGGCCCGGTGTACGCCCGCGCCCAGACGCGCCGCCGCGGCGTGAAGAGCGAGACGGTGAGGCCCGCGAGCGCGAGCAGCGCGAAGACGAGGACGAACGCGAGCGACGGGTCGTGCCGCAGGTCGAGCGCCACGTAGCGCGGGAGGTCCTCGCCGAGGGTCAGGGTGCCGAGCCCGTTCGGCAGGTCCACGGTCTCGCCGGGCCGTGCCAGGACCTTGACGCGCTCGCCGGACTCCTCGAGGGCCGGGGTGAGCGACGCGGTGTCGAGCTCGTACACGTTCTGCGGCGAGCCGTCGTCGAGCCCGAGGTCACCCGTGTACACCTCGAGCACGAGCAGCGGGTCCACGGGCTGCGGGAACGCCGAGCGGGCCGACCCGTCCTCGTCCACCTCCGCCGTGGGCAGGAAGTAGCCCACGAGCCCGATCTGGTCCAGCCCGGGCGACACGTCCGGCACCTTCACCACGCCGCGGGAGGTGTACATCGTGTCCTCGGGGATGAACGTGACCCGACCGGAGAACGCGACCTCGCCCTCGGCATCGTGCACGGTGATCTCGGGGGCGAATCCGTTGCCCTGGAGGTAGACCTTGGCGCCGTCGACGACGATGGGGTGGTTCACCTTGATCTGCTCGGGCCGCTCCTCGCCGGAGGGCTCGGTCACCGTCACGTGCGCCGTGAAGTCGCGCGCCTGGGCGAACGCCACGGTGTCGCTCGCGAACTCCGACTCGAACTTGTCGAGCGTCATCGAGAACGGCACCAGCGAGCCGGGGCGGAACCAGCCGCCCTTCTCGAAGGTGTCGTAGTCCACGACGGCGTTGGCGAAGCCGCGGCCCTCGGTGACGATGGCCTGGCCGCGGTAGTGCAGCATCTGGCCGGTCGCGACGGAGACGAGCAGGCCCACCAGGGCCAGGTGGAACACGAGGTTGCCGGTCTCGCGCAGGTAGCCGCGCTCGGCGCTGACCGTCGCCGCAGCGGGGCGAGAGCCGCGCGCGTCCGCCCCGCCCCGGTCCACCCGGAAGGTGGGCAGCCAGGAGAGCCTGCCGCGCAGGTGGGCGGCGACGGCGTCCGCCGCCTCCTCGGGCGAGGCGCCGGTGGTCGCGGTGGCCTTGGCGGGGAACCGGTTGAACCGGGACGGGACGCGCGGCGGGCGGCCGCGCAGGGCGCGGTAGTGCGCCGCCGACCGCGGCAGGATGCAGCCCACGAGCGAGACGAACAGCAGGATGTAGATGGCGGAGAACCAGACCGACGAGTAGACGTCGAAGAACCCGGCCTTGTCGAGCCACTCCCCGGCGGTCGGGTGGTCGGCGAGGTACTCGAGCACACCCGCGGCGTCCTGGTTGCGCTGCGGGAGCACCGACCCGGGCACGGCGGCGACGGCGAGCAGCATCAGCAGCATCAGCGCGACGCGCATCGAGGTGAGCTGGCGCCACATCCAGCGCAGCGTGCCCACGAGGCCCAGCGCGGGCGCGTTCGGGCGCTCGGGCTTCTGGCCCGTCGTGTCCGACGACGACGCGCCGTGCGCCTCGCCGGGCCCGCCCTGCGTGAACTCGTCCGCGATGCCCTCGGGGACGTAGGTGCCCGCCTTGCTGTCCGGGGTGCTGTCGCGGCTGCTGGTACGACCGGCCATCAGATCACCGTCTCGAATCCGCCGATCCAGAGCTGCATGGCCCCGGTGATCTGCGTCCAGAGCCCGGTGACCAGCAGCAGCCCGACCAGGACCAGCAGGCCGCCGCCGATGCGCAGCGCCGCGAGGCGGTGCTTGCGCAGGAAGTCCAGCATGCGCTCCGAGCTCTGCAGCCCGAGGGCCACGAGCAGGAACGGCACGCCCAGGCCGATGCAGTACGCCACGCCGAGCAGGGCGCCGCGGCCCGCCGACGCCTCGTCGATCGCGAGCGCCTGGACGGCGCCGAGGGTCGGGCCGATGCAGGGCGTCCAGCCGAGCCCGAAGACGACGCCGAGCAGCGGGGCGCCCCACAGGCCGGCGCGCGGGGTCATGTGGAACCGGGCCTCGCGCTGCAGGAACGGGACGGCCCCGAGGAACCCGAGGCCGAGCAGGATCACCACGGCGCCGAGCACGCGGATGATCACGTCCTCCCAGCGCACCAGGTAGGCGCCCAGGCCGCCGAACGCGGCGCCGAACGAGACGAACACGACGGTGAAGCCGAGCACGAACAGGGCGACCCCGCCGACCACGCGGCCGCGCGCCGGCTTGGTGCGCGTCGTGACGATCCCGGGGGTCGTGCCGGCCGAGGCCGCGGCCATGCTGCTCACGTACCCGACGTACCCGGGCACGAGCGGCAGCACGCACGGCGAGGCGAACGAGACGAGGCCCGCGAGCAGCGCCACCGGCACCGCCAGGAGCAGTGACCCGCTGAACGCCGTGCTCGCGAGGCCGTCGCCGACGGCGGTCGCGATGGCGCCGGTCGAGAGCATCAGGCGGCCTCCGCCAGGACCTCGTCGATCAGGGCCTCCAGCGTGGACCCCTCCACCTGGCCGATGACGCGCGCGGCCACGTTGCCCTCCTGGTCCAGCACCACGGTGGACGGCACGGCTTGCAGCGGCACGACGCCGGACAGGCCGGCGATCACCTTGCCGGTGCGGTCCTCGATGCTCGGGTAGGGCACCTCGAAGGTGCGCTGGAACGCCTGGGCGGCGCCGGCGTCGTCCTCCGTGTTGATGCCGAGGAACTGCACGCCGTCCTTCGACCCGGCGAGGCTCACGAGGTCGGGCGCCTCGGCGCGGCACGGCGCGCACGAGGCGTACCAGGTGTTCACGACCACGACGTCGCCCGCCCACCCGGCGGTGTCGACGTCGTCGCCCTCGAAGTCGGTGCCCGTGATGGCGACGGGCCCCTTGCGCTCCCCGACGTCGTACGTCTGGACCGAGCCGTCACCGGAGACGTACCCCTGACCGACGACGTCGCCGGCGCCCGAGTCCTCCGGGCTGCACGCGGCGAGCGACACGACGAGGCCGAGCACGATGCCGACGACCACTACCCACTGGACCGCCTTGACGGTCTTGCCCCGCATCACGCGCCGGCAACCTTGCTCGCGCCGTCGTAGAGCTCCGCGGCGGGCTCCGTGTAGTGCAGGCCGACGAACCGGTCGTCCTCGAAGTGCAGGGACGTCAGGGACGCGAGGTTGCACTGCCGGTTGCGCGGGTCGTGCCACAGGGTGCCGCCCTCGAGCGCCCGGCGGGTGAGCCAGATGGGGAGCTGGTGGCTGACCAGCACGATCTCGTGGCCCTCCGCGGCGCGGCGCGCGTCCTCGACGGCGGCGCGCATGCGCTCGACCTGCGCCGTGTAGGGCTCGCCCCACGACGGGCGGAACGGGTTCCACATGTGCGGCCAGTTGCGCGGGTTCTTCAGCGCCCCGCCGCCGGGTCCGGCGACGACCAGGCCCTCGAACCGGTTGCCGGCCTCGATGATGCGGTCGTCGGTGGCGAGCTCGACGCCGAAGCCCTGCGCCACCGGGGCGGCCGTCTCCTGTGCCCGCTGCAGCGGGGAGGCCACCACGCGGGTCACGTCCCTGCCGGTGCTCGTGAGGTGGTCGGCGACGATCTTGGCCATCGCCTGGCCACGGTCGGACAGCCGGTAGCCGGGCAGGCGCCCGTACAGCAGGCCGTCGGGGTTGTACACCTCGCCGTGACGCAGCAGGTGAACCGTCGTGGAAACCATGACCCACAGTCTCCCATCCGACCCTGGGTGCCCGTGACCTCCGGCGAGTGTGCATTACGTCATCTCGCGCCGATCCGGTCCGGCCGACCTACATTCGGCGGAAAGGTTTCGTCATGAAACCGTCCAATGCAAGCAAGGGGGCTCCACATGAGTGAGATGGCATCGCCTGCCATGTACGCACGTCTGGCCGCCGAGGCGCTCGGCACCTTCGTGCTGGTGCTGGGTGGCTGCGGCACCGCGGTCCTCGCGGCCAACTTCCCCGACGCGGAGGCCAACACGCTGGGCGTGGGCTTCCTCGGGGTCGCCCTGGCCTTCGGCCTGACCGTCGTGATCGGCGCGTTCGCGCTCGGCCCGATCTCGGGCGGGCACTTCAACCCGGCCGTCACGCTCGGCCTGGCGGCCGCGGGCCGGTTCTCGTGGAGCGACGTCGGTGGCTACGTCGTGGCGCAGGTCATCGGCGGCGCGCTCGGTTCCAGCGTGCTGGCGCTGATCACCCTCGGCGGGCCGGACGGTTTCTTCGACGCCGCACGCGAGTCGGGCTTCGCGTCCAACGGGTTCGGCGAGCACTCCCCGGGCGGGTTCGGGCTCGGCTCCGCGATCCTGACCGAGACCGTCCTCACCGCGGTCTTCCTGTTCGTCATCCTCGGCACCACGGCGCGGGTCGCCTCCCCCGGGTTCGCGCCGCTGGCCATCGGCCTGACGCTCACCCTGATCCACCTGATCTCGATCCCCGTCACCAACACGTCGGTGAACCCCGCCCGCTCCATCGCCACCGCGATCTACGGCGGCGGCTGGGCGTGGGGGCAGCTCTGGGTGTTCATCCTGTTCCCGGTCCTCGGCGCCCTGGTCGCCGGGTACGCGTACCGCCCGATGTTCAGCCGGGTGCTGACCGAGTAGACGCCGCCATCCCCGCCGTCCACGTGTCAGACGTACAGATCCCTCGGGTGACCTGTACGTCTGACACGTGCGTCGAGGCGTGGTCAGTCGCAGTGGGCCGTGAGCCCCTCCTCGGTGCCGCCCGACACCTTCGAGGACTCCGCGACCTTGGCCATGATGCGGCCGAGCGCCGCGAACTCCTCGGGGTCCAGCGCGTCGACCATGATCCGGCGCACGGCCGCCACATGCCCCGGCGCCGACACCTCGAGCGCCGCGTAGCCGGCGTCGGTCATGGTGCAGTTCACCCCGCGACGGTCGCCCTCCGCCGCCCGCCGTTCCACGAGCCCGCGCGCCTCCATGCGCGCGACCGTGTGCGTCAGCCGGCTGCGCGAGAGCACCAGACCGTCCGCGAGCGTCGACATGCGCATCGTGCGCTCCGGCGCCTCCGAGAGCTGGACCAGCAGGCTGTACTCACCGAGCGAGAGGTCGAGGGTCCGGTCGTGCACCGCGCTGAGGGCCTCCACGAACCGCGCGGTCCCCTCGAGATACCGCCGCCAGGAGCCCTGCTGCTCCTCGGTCAGCCAGAGATCGGAACCCTGGATCGTCTCCGCTGCCACTTTGCCCACCGCCTTCGTGCTCGCCGAGCTGCCATGAGGGCCGCCCCGGATGACGCCCTCGCGCCGGGAGCCATGGTCGCCCGCCGACCCGAGTGTGATCTGCGACGTGCCGGGCGCCCTCTAGGAATACGTTACGGGACCCGTTATGTTGGAACGCATCAGATCTAGTTGATCCCTCAACTATCTGCCTCAACCGCCGCACCCACAAGGAGTCTCCCTGATGGCCACCCCGCTTCCCGCAGGTCTCACCACCGGCGCCTACGACATCGACCCCTCCCACACCGCTGCCTCCTTCTCCGTCCGCCACGCCGGGATCGCGAAGGTGCGCGGCAGCATCACCGTCACCTCGGGCACCATCACGGTGGGCGAGGACCTGGAGTCGTCGAGCGTCACCGCCGAGCTGGACGCGGCCTCCGTGAGCACCGGCGACGCCGGTCGTGACGGCCACCTGAAGAGCGCCGACTTCTGGCACGCCGACGAGAAGCCGACCTGGACGTTCTCCTCGACCGACATCAAGGCCGACGGCGACGACTACATCATCTCGGGCGACCTCACCATCAACGGCATCACCAAGGGTGTCGAGCTGGAGACCGAGTTCACCGGCACCGCCAAGGACCCGTTCGGCAACAACCGCGCGGGCTTCGAGGCCAGCGTCGAGGTCAACCGGAAGGACTTCGGCCTCACGTGGAACGCCACGCTGGAGACCGGTGGCTTCCTGGTGGGCGACAAGGTCAAGATCACGCTGGACGTCAGCGCGATCGCCAAGGGCTGAGCCCCGCTCGTCCCTGATCCTGGTTCAGCAGGCTCCGGACGACCGCATCCGCACGGATTCCGGTCGTCTGGGGCCTGCTGAACTTTTCTCGGCAGCCGACGGGCTCCCGGGTCAGAGCGCGGCCGCTCGGGTCGCCGCGTGGAACGCCAGGATCTGCAGCTCGCCGCCGACGTCGACCGAGCGCACCACCACGTCGTCCGGTACCTGGAGCGCCACCGGCGCGAAGTTCAGGATCTCCCGGACGCCGGAACCCACCACGGCGTCGGCCACGTCCTGGGCGCCGTGGCCCGGCAGGGCCAGCACCACCATGGAGACCCGCTCGCGCTCGATGACCTCGGCCACCCCGCGCACGTGCTCCACGGTCACGCCGGCCACGTGCGTGCCCACGACGTCGGGCGACGCGTCGAGCAGCGCCACCACCTGGAAACCGCGCGTCGCGTACCCCGAGTAGTTGGCGAGCGCGTGCCCGAGGTTTCCGATGCCGACGATCGCCAGCCGGTGCTCCGTCTCGAGCCCGAGGGCGACCGTGATGTACGAGGCGAGCGACTCGACGTCGTACCCGACGCCGCGCGTGCCGAACGAACCCAGGTACGAGAGGTCCTTGCGCAGCTGCGCCGAGCTGACGCCCGACCGTTCGGCGAGCTCCGTCGAGGAGGTGAGGTCCACCCCCTCGGCCGCGAGGTCGCGCAGGGCGCGCAGGTAGTACGGCAGCCTCCCTACTGTTGCTGCCGGGACTGTCCCGTCACTGAGTTCGACCACGTGCTGCTCCCCTCCCCGCGACCACTGTGTCGCGGGCGTACGCACACACTGCCTGGACGATCATGCCAGGAGGCGTGCCAGGCGCGCACCGTCCACGCGCCAGAAACCTTGCTGGACCCCGTCCACCTCGAGCACGGGGACGTACTCCCCGTACTTCTCGCGCAGTGCGGGCGCGCTGTCGATGTCGACCTCGCGCCACGCGGTCCCCGAGCTCTCGCACACCTTCTCGACGACGGCACGTGCGTCCTCGCACAGATGGCACGCCTCGCGCGTGTAGAGAACGACCCGGGTCTCGGCGGCAGTGGTCACGCCCCGAGGTTACGTCACGTGCGGGCCACCGAACGGTCGGTGTCCGGCAGCCGCCCGTCCGCCCAGCGCACGCCCCAGGCCAGGACGAGGAAGACGACGGCGACGATCGCGGCGTTGGTCACCGCGCCGGCGTAGCCGAGCCCGTTCACGTCCAGGAACGGGTACGGGTACCAACCCGTGACGGCGCCGCGGGCGAACGTGTAGACCAACCACGCGATCGGGTAGACGACGGACCACCACACCGTCCGCCCCGCCACGCGCGGCCTCGGTCCCACCAGCAGCCAGGCGACGACGGCGAACACCGGCGCCAGGACGTGCAGCATCGCGTTCGACACCATCCCGGCGCCCGTCAGCTCCACCAGCCCGCGCAGCACCGTGTTGTACACGATGCCGGTCACCGCGATGCACAGCAGCGCGTCGAGGCGCAGCACCCGGAAGACCGGCCCGTCCCGGCGTGGGTCCAGCGCGAGCGCCACCGACACCCCGCCGATCAACAGGTTCGACTGGATGGTGAAGTAGCTGAAGAGCCGGACGATCCGCTCGGCGTGCGTGGGCGCGAGGCCGGGGCCCCCGGTGAGGGCGACGACGAGCTCGATCCCGAAGCCCCCGAGGGCCAGCACGGCGACCAGCAGATGGAGGAACCGCGCGAGCCCGGCGCCCTCGGAGGTCCTGATGTTCTGCGTCACTCCCCGGTTCTACCAGCGCTTCTGCCGGGGTGCCCGGCGAGGACTTGCGTCCTGTGGCACGCGGATAGAGTGACCTCCATGCCGTCGACGCTCCCTTCGTCCGCCACCGCGGCGTTCTTCGACGTCGACAACACGATCATCCGCGGTGCGAGCGCATTTCACCTGGCCAAGTCGGCGTACCAGCGCAAGTTCTTCGGTACGCGGGACATCCTCAGGTTCGCCCTGATCCAGGCGCGGTACCTGCTCTGGGGCGAGAACCGCGAGGAGATCGACCAGGTGCGCGACCGCGCCCTCTCGCTCATCGCGGGCCGCAGCGTCGCGGAGATCGCCACCCTCGGCGAGGAGGTGTGGGACGCCGTCCTGTCCCTGCGGATCTACCCCGGCACGCGCCGGCTGCTCGACGAGCACATCGCGGCCGGCCACCAGGTGTGGCTGGTGACGGCCACCCCCGTGGAGATCGCGCAGCTCATCGCCCGCCGCCTGGGCGCGACGGGCGGGCTCGGCACCGTGGCCGAGCACAAGGACGGGTTCTACACCGGCCGGCTCACCGGCGACCTGATGCACGGCCAGGCCAAGGCCGACGCCATCGTCACGCTCGCGGAGACCGAGGCCATCGATCTCGACGAGAGCTACGCCTACGGCGACTCGCTCAACGACCTGCCGATGATGCGGTCCGTGGGCCATCCCTGCCCCATCAATCCCGACCTGCGGCTGCGCCGGCACGCGCAGGAGGTCGGCTGGCCCATCCGCGAGTTCCGCGGGCGGTCGCAGCGCGCGGCCGGGCGCGGGGTCCGGACGGCGTCGTGGGCCGGGGCGGCCTGGGTGCTCGGCCTGGTGCTGCGGGCGGCCCGACGGCGGCTGCGCGGGCACTAGGCCCCGGAGACACGAAGAAGGCCCGGCCCACGAAGGGCCGGGCCTGCTCGTCACGCGCCCGACGGCGCGCGCGTCACTTCTTGTTGCGGCGCTGGTGGCGCGTCTTGCGAAGCAGCTTGCGGTGCTTCTTCTTGGCCATGCGCTTGCGGCGCTTCTTGATGACGGAGCCCATAGGTCCTCGCAATGTTCGGTCGGTCGGTCGGCGGCGGCCCGACGACGGGCCGCGCGGCGAAATGGTCCACGGTTGGTCCGGGACAGTGACGCCATAGTGACGATGGCCGACCAACACGAAAAGGAGTCCGCTACCTAGGCTACCTGCTCTGCCGCGCGCCCCGTAATCGACGGCGGTGTGAGGTGCGCCGGACCTGCGTCCGCGGTCGGCCACGAGGGCCGTCCGCGCACCGCTCAGGGCCGGGCCGCGAACCGTTCCAGCAGGTCGGCATGGCCCGAGCAGACGAGCAGGTCGTTGGCGGAGACCCGGGTCTCGGGCGTCGCGTAGACGAAGTCCACGCCGGGCGACTTCACCCCGATCACGGTGATCCCGTACCGCTTGCGGATGTTCGACTGCGCCAGCGTGAAGCCCTGCGCCTCGCGGGGCGGGCGCATCTTCACGATGGTGAAGCCGTCCTCGACCTCGATGTAGTCGAGCAGCTTGCCGCTGACGAGGTGGGCGACGCGCGAACCGGCGTCGGCCTCCGGGAAGACGACGTGGTGCGCGCCGATGCGGGTCAGGATCCGGCCGTGCTCGGCGGAGATCGCCTTGGCCCAGATCTGGGGCGTGCCGAGATCCACGAGGTTGCCCGTGATGAGCACCGACGCCTCGAGCGACGAGCCGACCCCGACCACGGCGACGCCGAAGTCCTTCGCGCCGAGCTGCTCCAGCGCGTCCGGGTTGGACGCGTCGGCCTCGACCAGCGGCAGCCGCCCCGACCACTGGGCCACCAGCGTGGGGTCCTGCTCCACGGCGAGCACGTCCTGGCCGAGCCGGTCCAGGGTGGCGCCGATCGCCGACCCGAACCTGCCCAGTCCGATCACGAGCACACCCGCGTCCCGCTCGGGTCTCTTCTCCGGCACGGTAGTCCTCTCTGCCAGCCTGTCAGAAGCACAGGTCACGATGGTGACGTGGGATTCTGACACGTCGGGCGGTCAGCCGATGATGGGTCGTTCCTCCGGGAAGCGTACGATGCGCCGCCGGTCGCGGAGCGCCAGCACCGCCACGACGGTCACGGCCCCGGTACGCCCCACGAACATCAGGGCGGCCAGCACGTACTTGCCGGCGTCGGGCAGGTCGTACGTGATGCCGGTGGTCAGTCCGACGGTCGCGAAGGCCGACAGCACCTCGAACAGCACCTTGGACAGGGGGATGTCGGTGACCTGCAGCAGTGCGACGCACGAGACCAGCACGATGCTCGCGCCCGTGAACACGACCGCGATCGAGAGCCGCAGCACGTCGCGCGGGATCCGGCGGCCGAACGCCTCGATGTCCCGGTCGCCCCGCGCCTCGGCGATGATCGCCAGCAGCATGACCGCGAGCGTGGTCACCTTGATACCGCCCGCGGTGGACGCCGAGCCACCGCCCACGAACATCAGCGCGTCCTGGATGAGCCAGCTCGACTCATGCATCGCGCCGATGTCCACGGTGCTGAACCCGCCCGATCGGGGCATGATCCCGGCGAAGACGGCCGCGAGCACCTTGTCCCCCACGCTCAGCGGGCCGAACGTGCGGGGGTTGGTCCACTCCAGGACCAGGAGCAGCAGGGCGCCGACCACGAACAGCACGCCGCTGGTCACCAACGTGAGCTTGCTGTGCAGCGAGAGCCGCTTGGTCCAGCCGTGCCAGCGGTGCCCCGGCCGGGGCAGGGCCCGCTGGATGTTGAGGATGACCGGGAACCCGAGCGCCCCGATGAACACGCCCAGCGCGATCGGCAGCAGGAGAGTCCAGTCGCCCACGTGCGGCATGAGGCCGTCGGGCGTGGGTACGAACCCCGCGTTGTTGAAGGCGGAGATCCCGTAGAACAGGGAGTGCCAGGCCGCCGTGCCCACGTTGTCCTCGAGGATCAGGAAACGCGGGAAGAGCAGCAGCGCGATCGACAGCTCGAGCGTGGTCGCGGTGACGATGATGACGCGTACCAGCGAGCCGACGTCACCCAGCCGGCTCGTCTTGGTCTCCGACGCCGTGAGCAGCTTCTGCGTCAGCCCGATCTTGCGGGAGACCATCATGCCGAGCAGCGAGGCGACGGTCATGATCCCGAAGCCGCCCACCTTGATGCCGGCGAGGATGACGATCTGCCCGTACAACGACCAGTAGGTCGCCGTGTCCTGCACCACGAGCCCCGTCACGCAGACGGCGGAGACCGCGGTGAACAGGGCGTCCACGAAGCTGGCGCCCGCGCCGTCCGCCGTCGCGAACGGCACGAGCAGCAGGATCGCGAACAGCCCGATCACGCCCGCGAACACGGTGACCGCCAGGCGCGCGGGTGCGCGGAAGGCCAGCTCGTCCACCAGCTCCCGGAGGCCGAACAGCCTGTGCCGGAAGATCGGCGCCATCCGACCCGCTCCCTCCCCTGCAGTCCCGACGATCGACGCCCTACTCTGCCACGCCGAAGGGCGCATGCCGGGCAGAAACCCATTCGCCGTACCCCGCTCCACCACTAGATGCCTGTTGCATATAAGCAACGCCACCTGAGCGCGCATCGCCATCTTTTCTACGGCATGATCCCCGAGTGAAAGAGGAGCATCCCACGACGGGCGAGTTCACCCTGCATGCGTGGGTGGACGAGTCGATGCAGATGCCGACCCAGGAAGCGCGGTCGGACAGGCACGTCGAGGGTTGGCCCTGGACATCCGCGAGACGCTCGGTCACGGGATCAACGAGATCGACATCCCGCTCTGAGCACGCGAAAGCCGGGATCCCGTCGTCCGGCGGGAGTTCCCGGCTTCACTTCCTCTCCCCCCGCAGGGGGTGGCAGCTACAAGAGTACCGCCCGTGCACATCCTGGGCCACGGCACCCGCCCCGGGCCGGGTCCGTTACCGTGGGCGGGTGCACCTCGCCCGGCTGGTCTGGAGTCCGCGACTCCTCGAGTACGACTTCGGCCCCGGGCACCCCATGTCGCCCGCCCGCCTCGACCTGACGATGCGGCTCATCAAGGCGCTCGGCCTGCTGGAGAGGCCCACGCTCGAGGTGGTGGACGCCGAGCCCGCGACCGACGCCGTGATCGAGTCGGTGCACGACGCCGAGTACGTCGCCGCCGTCCGGCACGCCGGGACCACGCTGGAACCCGACCTGATGCGGGGCCTGGGCACCGACGACGACCCGCTCTTCGCGGGGATGCACGAGGCCGCCGCCCGCCAGCTCGGCGGGTCCGTCGCGCTGGCCGACGCCCTGTGGCGCGGCGAGATCACGCACGGTGTGAACGTCGCGGGCGGCATGCACCACGCGATGCCGGGCGCGGCGTCAGGCTTCTGCGTCTACAACGACGCGGCGGCCGCGATCCGCCGGCTGCTGGACCTCGGCGCGGAACGCGTCGCCTACCTGGACTTCGACGCCCACCACGGCGACGGCGTCGAGGCGATCTTCTGGGACGACCCGCGGGTCCTGACCGTCTCGATCCACGAGGACGGCCGCACCCTGTTCCCCGGCACGGGCGCCTCGGCCGACGTCGGCATGCCGGGCCCCGCCGAGGGGACGGCCGTCAACATCCCCGTCCCGGCGCGCACCTCGGGACCGGCCTGGCTGCGGGCGATCGACGCCGTCGTGCCCGCGCTGGTCCGGGAGCACCGCCCGCAGGCGATCGTCTCCCAGCACGGCTGCGACGCCCACGGCCGCGACCCGCTCTCCAACCTCAACGTCTCCGTGGACGCGCAGTGCACCGCGCAGCAGTGGGTGCACGCCCTCGCGCACGAGCACGCCGACGGCCGCTGGCTCGCCCTGGGCGGCGGCGGGTACGCGGTGTCCGACGTCGTCCCGCTCGCCTGGGCGGCGCTCGTCGCCGAGGCCGCGCACGCGCCCCTGGCGCAGGGGACCGCGCTGCCTGCCTCGTGGCGCGACGCCGTCGAGGCCCTGGACCTCGAGGCCGCCCACACGCTGGGCGCGGCCGAGGTGCCGTTCCGGAGCTGGCGCGACGGCTACGACCCGGCCGACCCGGTGGACCGCGCGGTCCAGGCCACCCGCCGAGCGGTCTTCCCCTTCTGGGGCCTGGACCCCCTGCTGGACTGACACCCCGGGTCTTCGGGCCCAGCCGGATCGGCGGCCGAAGCGTTCGTGTGGAGTTCAGGTCGGCGACACCTGGGGGCGGGAGGCTCGGGGCCATGCGACGTCGCCTCGCCGCCCTGCCGGCCGCCCTGCTGCTCGTGTCCCTGCTCGCGCCCGTCGCGGCACCCGCGTCGGCCGTCGCGGACGGCCCGGACGGCGTCGGCGGGAAGCACCGGACCGCCACCGTGACCACCTCGGTGGAGACTCCCCCGCTGTACGACGACGAGGCCGGCGGCAACGCGTCCGGCGACGACCCGGCGATCTGGGTGCACCCGGACGACTCGGACCGCTCGATCGTGGTCGCGACGGCCAAGGAGGGCGGCCTGCGGGTCTACGACGTGGCCGCGACCGAGCTGCAGTCGGTCGCGGCCACGCCGGCCCCGCGCGCGGACGGTGTGCCCGGCCGGTTCAACAACGTGGACCTCGCCTACGGCCTGGACGTGGCAGGCGAGCCGACCGACGTCGCCGTCGTCTCGGACCGGTACAACGACCAGATCCGCTTCTTCGCGATCGACCCGGCGGGCGCCGACGCCGCGACGCCGCTCACCGAGATCACCGCGCCGGAGCTGGAGTTCCTGTTCAGCCCGGACCGCGAGACGGTCGCCGAGGACCAGACCGCCTACGGCCTGGCCGTCTACCAGCCGCGGCGCGGCGGGACGTACGCCGTGGTGACCCAGGAGGGCAGCACCACCATCGCGACGGCGCGCCTCACGACCGGCCCGGACGGCGTGGGCTACACCGACGTCGAGCACCTGGAGATCCCCGGCGAGTTCCGCCTGCCGGACGGGACCACCTGGGTTCCGTGCGAGGAGCCGGGCGTCGAGCCGCAGCTCGAGGGGGTCGCGGTCGACCGCCGCACCGGCACCCTGTACGCGACGCAGGAGGACGTCGGCCTGTGGCGTGTGCCGCTCCCGCTCGGCTCGGGCGAGCCGCGCCTCGTCGACAAGGTCCGGGACTTCGGCGTGCACGACGCCTACGACCCCGAGACCGAGGAGTGCGCCCCGGTGGACCCGGAGGCACCGTCGTACGGCGGGACGAACCTGACCGCCGACGCCGAGGGCGTCGACATCTGGTACGGGCCCGGCCGCACGGGCTACGTGATCGTCTCCAGCCAGGGTGACGACACCTACGGCGTCTACGCCCTGACCGGCCGCAACCGGTCGCTCGGCACCTTCCGCGTGGCGGGCGACGGCGTGGACGACGTCAACGGCTCCGACGGCCTGGCGGTGTCCAACGCGCCGGTCGGCGAGTACCGGTCCGGGCTGCTGGTCACGCACGACGAGCCCGAGACCGGCCCCGACGTCGACCCGGACCGGGACGCCACGGGCTTCTCGTACGTGCACTGGGGCGACGTCGCGAAGGTCCTCCGCCTGCGGTGACCACGTGTCAGACGTACAGATCACTCGAGTGATCTGTACGTCTGACACGTGGTGGGTCAGGCCGTGCGGCGGCGGAGCGTCAGGACGCCCAGCACCACCGCGCCCACGATGAACAGGACGATCACGCCGACCGCGCCACGGACGTCGGCCCACTCGTCCCCCGCGGCGAGCGACGTCATCGCCTCGATGGCGTAGGTGAGCGGGAACACCCGGGACAGCCACTCCAGGACCTCGGGCATCTGGTCGCGCGGCATGAGGAGGCCGCAGGTGATGAGCTGCGGAAAGATGATCGCGGGCATCATCTGAACCGCCTGGAACTCGCTGCGCGCGAGCGCCGACGCGGCCAGGCCGAGGGTGCAGCCGAGGATCGCGTCCAGCAGCGCCACCACGACGACGAGCCAGAGCGGGCCGGCCACGTCCATCCCCACGAGGACGGCGAACCCGACCACCACGAACGCCTGGACCAGCGCGAGCGTCGCGAACGCGAGGCCGTAGCCCGCCACGAAGTCGCCCTTGCGGATGGGCGTGGTCATGAGCCGCTCCAGCGTGCCGGACTGCCGCTCGCGCAGCGTCGCCACGCTCGTGACCAGGAACATCACGATGAGCGGGAACAGGCCCACGAGCATGGGGCCGAACTGGTCGAGCACCTGGGGCTGGTCGTCGAACATCCAGGCGATGAGCCCGATCAGCAGGCACGGCAGCAGCAGGATGAGGGCGACCGTGCGGTGGTCGCCGCGCAGCTGGGACAGCACGCGGCCGGCGGTGGCGAGGGTCAGGGTCATCGCGCGGTCTCCTCGTGCGTCGGGCTGGCGGCGGCGTCGGCCGCGTCGATCAGGGCGAGGAACGCGCGCTCGGCGTCCGGCGCCCCGGTGCTGGTGAGCAGCTCGTCGGGCGTGGTGTCGGCGACCAGCCCGCCGGCCCGCATCAGCAGCAGGCGGTCGCACTGCGTGGCCTCGTCCATCACGTGGCTGGAGACCAGGAGGGTGCGCCCCTCGGCCGCGAGCCGCCGGAACATCGTCCACAGGTCGCGGCGCAGCACGGGGTCGAGGCCGACGGTCGGCTCGTCCAGCACGAGCAGCTCGGGGTCGCCGACCAGCGCCGCGGCCAGCGAGACGCGGGACCGCTCACCGCCGGACAGCGTGCCGACCCGCTGCTTCTCGTGCCCGCCGAGGTCGACGGTCGCCACGGCGGCCGCCACCGCCCTGGCCGGGGCAGGGACACCGGCGAGGGCCGCGAAGTACCGCAGGTTCTGCGCCACGGTGAGGTCGGTGTAGACGCTGGCGTCCTGCGTCACGTAGCCGACCTTGCGGCGCAGGCCCGGGCTGCCCGCCGCGGCGTCGAGCACCTGGACCGTGCCGGTGACGTTGTCCTGCACGCCCACGACGGTGCGCATGAGCGTGGTCTTGCCGGAGCCGGACGGCCCCAGCAGCCCCACGACGGATCCCGCGGGCACGTCGAGCTCCAGCCCGTCGATGATCGGCCTCCCGCCCCGGACGACCCGTAGGTCCCGGATGACGACCGCGTTTTTCCTCATGTGAGGAATTGTGCTCCTGCGGCGGCTACCGCGCAAGGCCCTCCGCCGCGGAGAGGGCGCCGGTGAGATAGCGCTGCAGGGTGGGGCCCACGAGCCGCGCCACCTCGGCCGGGGCGAGCGAGGCCAGCGGCTCCACGGGGATCAGGTAGCGGGTGAGCAGCACCCCCGACATCTGCGAGGCGACGAGCGCGGTGCGCAGCGGGGCGTCGGGCACGGCGAGGGCGCGCATCACCGGTGCCAGGATGGCCGCGCCGATGAACTGCGGCAGCAGGCCGCGCAGCTCGGCATCGGACATGACTGCGGGGATGACCACGCGGACGGTGTCCCCGCCGTCGAAGTCCCAGATGCCGATCACCGCCTCCACGAGGCGCTCCCCGAGCGACTCGACCGGGCCGGCGGAAACCCGCTCCACCACCTTGTCCGGCTCGATCCCCGCCACGCCGAGCGTCGCCGTCAGCAGGCGCGCCTTGTCGGGGAACCAGTGCCGCACCGTGCCCGGGTCCACCCCGGCACGCCGGGCCACGGCCCGGAGGGAGGCCGCCTGGTAGCCGTTCTCGACGAACTCGTCGCGGGCGGCGGCCAGGATCTCGGCGCGGGCGTCCTGCCCGGCGGGACGGCGGCCTCGCCGGGGCGCGGGATCGGGTTGGGCCATCCCGCCATTCTCGCCCACCACCCACCGTCGGCCCGGCCCCCAAGGACGATGGAGCGTCGAGACCGCCGAACGACAACGACCTCAGGCACCGCCCCCGGAGGAGTCGGTGCTTGAGGTCGTTCCTCGGAGGCGGGCCCCGAAGAGGCCCGCCCCGCACGGGTCAGCGGGTGGCCGACGCCCGCTTCTTGTTCCAGACGTCGAACGCGACGGCCAGGAGGAGCACGATGCCCTTGACGATCTGCTGCGTCGACTGGTCGACGCCCATGAGCGACATGCCGTTCGACATGACGGCCATGATCAGTCCACCGACCATCGCGCCGGTCACGGTGCCGATGCCGCCGGTCACGGCGGCACCACCGATGAAGCACGCCGCGATCGCGTCGAGCTCGAACATGTTGCCCGCGGCCGGCTGGGCGGCGCTCGACCGGGCGGAGAACACGATGCCCGCGACGGAGGCGAGGAAGCCCATGTTCACGAACATCCAGAAGTTCACGCGCTTGACCCGGACGCCGGAGAGCTGCGCCGCGGCGAGGTTGCCACCGATGGCGTAGACGTGGCGGCCGAACACGCTGTGCTTGGTGATCAGCGTGTAGGCCAGGACCAGCACGGCCAGGATGATCAGCACGGCAGGCAGGCCGCGGTACGTGGCGAGGTTGTAGGCGAACCACATGACGACGGCGGCGACCACGACCAGCTTCAGCACGAACAGGACCGGAGCCTCGACCGTCTGGTTGTAGGCGATCCGCGCGCGGCGGTTGCGCCACGAGTTGTAGGCGAAGCCCAGCACGCCGATCGCGAAGATGACCAGCGTGAAGGTGTCGTACCCGTACCCGCCGAGCAGGCCGTTGAGGAAGCCCGTGGCGATGCTCGTGTACTCGGCCGGGAACGGCGAGAGCGAGACGTTGTTCAGCACCTCGAGCGTGAGGCCGCGGAACAGGAGCATGCCCGCCAGCGTCACGATGAACGCTGGAATTCCTACGTACGCGACCCAGAACCCTTGCCAGGCGCCGACCAGGAGTCCCGTGCCGAGTGCGGCGAGGACGCCGACCCACCAGGGCAGCCCGTTCCGGATCACGACGACGGCGGCGACCGCACCGGTCAGCGCGACCACCGACCCCACCGACAGGTCGATGTGCCCGCCGATGATGATGATCACCATGCCGATGGCGAGGATCAGGATGTACGAGAACTGCAGCACGAGGCTGGTGAGGTTGCGCGAGCTGAGCAGCAGTCCGTCGGTGAGCACCGAGAACAGCACGATGATCAGCACGAACGCGATGTAGATACCGCTGGTGCGGATGTTCCGGGTGAGCAGGTCCCGGATGTCGGCGATGCCGGTCATGCCGTCGCCTCCTGCGTCTCCTGCGTGGTCTCCTGCGTCATGAGAGCCATGAGTCCTTCCTGGGTGGCGGAGGGCACGTCGACCTCGCCAGTGATACGGCCGAAGGCCAGGGTGTAGATGCGGTCACAGATGCCGAGGAGCTCGGGGAGCTCCGAGGAGATGACCAGCACCGCCTTCCCTGCCGCGACCAGCTCGTTGATGATGGTGTAGATCTCGTACTTGGCGCCGACGTCGATGCCCCGGGTGGGCTCGTCGAGGATCAGCACCTCAGGGGCGGTGTACAGCCACTTGGACAGCACCACCTTCTGCTGGTTGCCGCCCGACAGCTTGCCCACCTCCACCAGCACGTTGGGGGTGCGGATGTTCATGGACGCGCGGTACTCCTCCGCGACCTTGAGCTCCTCGTTCTCGTCCACGAAGCCGTTCTTGGACAGCTTGCCGAGGCCCGCCGCCGAGATGTTCCGGCGGATGTCCTCGATGAGGTTGAGCCCGTACTGCTTGCGGTCCTCCGACACGTAGGCGATACCCGCCTTGATCGCGTCCGGCACGTTGTGCACGTCGACCGGCTGGCCGTGGATGTACGCCGTGCCGCTGATGTCCCGCCCGTAGGAGCGGCCGAACAGCGACATCGCGAGCTCCGTGCGCCCGGCGCCCATGAGGCCGGCGATGCCGACGACCTCGCCCGCGCGGACGTTCAGGTTCGCCTTCTCGACGACGACGCGCCCGGGCTGGGTCGGGTGGTAGACCGTCCAGTCCTCGACGCGCAGCACCTCGGCGCCGGGGTTGGACACGCGGTCGGGGTACCGGTTGTCGAGGTCACGCCCCACCATGCCGCGGATGATGCGGTCCTGGATCGCGTCGGACGAGGCACCCGCGGTGGCCATGTCGAAGGTCTCGATCGACTTGCCGTCGCGGATGATCGTGGTGGTGTCGGCGATCTCGGCGATCTCGGCCAGCTTGTGGGAGATCATGATCGAGGTGATGCCCTGCTCCTTGAACTGCCGGAGCAGGCCGAGCAGGTGCTCGGAGTCGTTGTCGTTCAGCGCCGCCGTCGGCTCGTCGAGGATGAGCAGGCGCACGTCCTTGGAGATCGCCTTGGCGATCTCGACGAGCTGCTGCTTGCCCACGCCGAGCGCGGAGATGGGCGTCGTGGGCGACTCGCTCAGACCCACCCGCGCGAGCAGCTCGGCCGCCTCGGCGTTGGTGCGGTTCCAGTCGATGGCGCCGCCGGCCCGGAGGCGCTCGTTCCCGAGAAAGATGTTCTCGGCGATCGACAGGTACGGGACGAGGGCGAGCTCCTGGTGGATGATCACCACGCCCAGCGCCTCGGAGTCGTTGATCGTGCCGAACTGGGCGGTCTCGCCGTCGAGCACGATGTCGCCCTCGTAGGTGCCGTACGGGTACACACCCGACAGCACCTTCATCAGGGTGGACTTGCCCGCCCCGTTCTCGCCGCAGATCGCGTGGATCTCGCCCCGACGGACGGTGAGGTTGACGTCCTGGAGTGCCTTGACCCCAGGAAATGTCTTGGTGATGCCGCGCATCTCGAGGATGTCGGTCGGCGCCGAATCGGCCATGCCAGTCCTTGTCGCGTACTTGTCGCCAATAGAGATGGTGCGAGGCCGTGCCCGCCCGACGACCCCGTGTCAGGCCGTCAGGACACCGAGGTGTCCTGACGGCCTGACACGGGTCAGCGGTGTCGAGCCGGTGTCGCGAGGAGGTCAGACCTACTCGTCGACCTGACCGGAGGCGACCTCGTCCTCGGTGAGGTAGCCGGAGTCGATCAGCTCGGCCTGCAGGTTGTCCTTGGTGACGATCACCGTGGGCAGCAGGAACGACGGCACGACCTTGACGCCGTTGTCGTACGTCTTGGTGTCGTTCGCCTCGGGCTCGTTGCCCTCGAGGTAGGCCGTGGCGGCGGTGACGGCCTGCTCGGCCAGCAGACGCGTGTCCTTGAAGATGGTCGAGTACTGAGCGCCGTCGACGATCAGCTTGGCGGACGACGCCTCGGCGTCCTGGCCCGTGATGATCGGCATGGCGAGGTCGCCCTTGCCGTAGCCGGAGTTCTCGAGGGCCGTGATGATGCCGCGCGAGATGACGTCGGCCGGGGCCAGCACGCCGTCGACGGTCACGTCACCCTTGGTGTACGTGGCGGTCAGGAGGTCCTCCATGCGCTTCTGCGCACGCTCCTGCTCCCAGCGCTGGATGGCGACGGTGCCGAAGTCGACCTGCTCCGAGGGCACGACGAGCGTCTTGTCGTCGATGTACGGCTGGAGCACGGACATCGCGCCGTCGAAGAAGAACCCGGCGTTGTTGTCGTCGGGCGAGCCGGCGAACAGCTCGATGTTGAACGGGCCCTCGGGCGCGTCCGCGGCCTCCTCGCCGTTCTCGTCGAGGATGCCCAGGCCGGTCAGCAGCGAGGTGCCCTGCTGCACGCCCACCTGGTAGTTGTCGAACGTGACGTAGAAGTCGACGTTCTCCGAGTCGCGGATCAGGCGGTCGTAGGAGATGACCGGGATGTCGGCGGCGGCGGCGGCCTCGAGCTGGCTGCCCAGCGCGGTGCCGTCGATCGAGGCGATGATGAGCGCCTCGGCACCCTTGTTGATCATCGCGTCGATCTGCTGCTGCTGGGTCGGGATGTCGTCGCCCGCGAACTGCAGGTCGACGTCGTACCCGGCCTCCTCGAGACCCGTCTTCACGGCGTCGCCGTCGGCGATCCAGCGCTCGTACGTCTGGGTGGGCATGGCCACACCCACGAGGCCGCCGGCCTCGCCGTCCCCGGCACCGCCATCGGCGCCGCCACCCGCACCGGCACCGCCACCGCCGCACGCGGCGAGCGAGACGGCCATCGCGCCCGTTGCCAGCGCGGCCAGACCACGCGTAGCCCACAGCTTCCTTGCCATGACTTCTCCTCTTCGAGTGTTGCCCGGGCAACGTCTCTGCAACCCGGCCGACTTCACTTTGTGAACGCAACAGATTGTGAACGCTCACAAGCCCATTGGTCAAAGTCGCGTCGGCTGAACCCCGCCACGACCCATCGGTGACGGGGTTCACGGTAGCCGTGGTCCCGGAAAAGTAAGGAAGCCTTCTTGAATGGTTACGGCATCGAGACCGTCAACCGGCCGGGAGCTGGGTCAAGGGAGTCTGAGCCTCGGCCGGCCCGCCACGCGGGCCGGCCGGCGCTACCGGACGCTGCCGAGCGACAACCCGCCCTGCCAGTACCTCTGCAACGAAAGAAACGCTGCGACCAGCGGAACCACCGACAGGAACGACCCTGTGACGATCAGGTTCCACACCTGCTCGCCGCCCGCGCCGGCGTTCGAGAGGGCCTGCCAGTTGTAGATGCCGACCGTCACCGGCAGCAGGTTCGGGTCCCGCAGGACCGCCAGCGGCAGGAAGAAGTTGTTCCAGGTCGCGACCGTGGTGAGGAGCAGAACGGTCACGATCGCCGGTCGCAGCAGCGGAAGCACCACCTGGAAGAAGAGGCGAAGTTCACCCGCGCCGTCGACCCGTCCGGCGTCGAGCACCTCCTCCGGCACCGCGTCCTGGGCGTAGACCCGCACGAGGTAGACGCCGACCGGGCTGAGCAGCGACGGCAGGATCACCGCCCACATGGTGTTGAGCAGGCCCATCCCGCTCAGCAGCACGAAGGTGGGGATCACGAGCGCCGTCATCGGGACCATGACCGAGCCGAGCAGCAGCGCGAAGAACGCCGAACGCCCCCGGAACCGGTACTTGGCGAGGCCGTACCCCGCGAGCACGGAGAGCGCCGTCGCGCCCACGCCGCCCGCGATCGCGTAGACGAACGAGTTGCGGAACCACGTCCAGTAGATGCCGCCCTGGTGCGTGAAGAGCCCGGCGATGTTGTCCCAGAGCGCGAAGTCGGAACCGAACCAGAGCGCGTCCCCGGCGAACAGGCCCGCGTTCGTCTTGGTGGACGCCACGGCGAGCCACCACAGGGGCACCACGAAGTAGATCGCGAGGATCACGAGCACCACGTGCGAGCCCAGGCGGCGGCCCTGGCCCACGGGCCCCGAGGTGTCCTGCACCGCACGGTCGGTACGAGACCTGGAAAGGAGGGTCGAGGTCGTCATCACTTGAGCCCGCTCTGCTTGCGCGTGAGGAACAGGAACACGTACGAGCCCACGAACACGAGGAAGCCGAGCGCGAACGCCAGCGTCGAGGCGTAGTTGAACTGGCTGTAGTTGAACGCCGTGGCGAACGCGTACATGTTCGGGGTGTAGTCGGACGGGATGGCGCCCTGCGCGGAGGACCGCAGCACCTGCGGCTCCGTGAAGAACTGCAGGGTGCCGATGAGCGCGAAGACCACGATCATCACCATCGACGACGAGATCATCGGCACCTTGATGCGCAGCGCGATCTGCCGGCCGTCCGCGCCGTCGAGCACCGCGGCCTCGTAGACGGACGGGTCGATCGAGCGCAGGGCCGCGTAGATGATGATCATGTAGTAGCCCACCCACTGCCAGGTCACGATGTTGACCAGCGACCCGAAGATGTTGGCGGAGCTGAGGAAGTTCGGCGCCGCCAGGCCCACCAGGCCGAACACGTCCTGCGCCGGGCCGAACCGGGGGCTGTACAGGAAGCCCCACATGAGCGCGCCGATCACCGCGGGGATCGCGTACGGCACGAAGATCAGCAGGCGCGTGGCCCGGCTGAGCCGCGTGGCGAGCGTGTCGAGCAGGAGCGCCGCCACGAGCGCGACCACGATCTGCACCGGCACCATGACCAGCACGAACCGGAGCACCCGCCACAGCCCCTCCAGGAACACCGGGTCCGTGAACGCCTTGACGTAGTTGTCGGCGCCCACGAACACGCTGCGTCCGGCCGTGGCGATGCCCTTGTTGTGCAGGCTCATCCACAGCGCGTAGCCCAGCGGCAGCACGAGGAACACGGCGAACACCGCGGCGAACGGCGCCACGTAGACGTATCCCCAGCGCTGCCGCCGGCTGGCGATCTTGCTGGTGGGGCGGGTCGCGGACGGCGCGACGGCGCTCTTGCTCGCACTCATTCGGAGACCGTGAAGCCCTGCTCGGTGGCGTACTGCACCAGCCCGTCCTGGACGGTGCCCAGCGCGGTCGCGGCGTCCGTGCCGTTCTGCACCATGTCGTACAGGGCCTGGGTCTGCTGGTCGTAGGCGTAGACCTGGAACGGGCTGAACGAGAAGCCCTCGTACCCGTTGGCCGCGTCCAGGAACACCTCCTCGTTGATCTTCTGCCCGCCGAAGAACGGCGCCTCGAGACCCGTGAACCAGTCCGACTCGAGCATCGGCTTCCACTGCGGCCACAGGGCCGCCTCCTCGACGCCGAGCCTCCAGGCCTCGTCGGTGTCGAACAGCTCCTTGGCCACGGTCGCGGCCGCCTCCGGCTGCTCGGACTGCGTGGTCACGGCGAACGTGGAGCCGCCCCAGTTCACCTGGACCGGGTTCTCCGGGTCCCACTGCGGCAGCGGGGCCGCGCGCCACTCGGCGTCGGCGTCCGCCTCCGAGAGGCCCTGCAGGTAGCCGGGGCCCCAGGCGGCGGCCAGGTAGACGGCGTAGGTGCCGTCCACGAGCGCCGCGTTGTAGTCGGTGGTGAAGGCGTCCTCGGTGGCCACCAGGTCGTCGTCGATCAGGCCCTTCCAGTAGCTCAGGACCTCCTCGGCCTCCGGGCTGTCGACGGTGATGCCCACCTCGGTCGGCTTCGCGGCGTCGTACTGGAACGGCTCCCAGCCGTTCTGGGCGAACAGCGCGTAGTTGAGCGCGTTGCCGTTGGTCGGGAAGTCGGTGATTTGCCCCTCGAAGCCCGCGTCGCGCAGGTCCTGGGCGGCGGTCGCGAACTCGTCCCAGGTGGTCGGCACCTCGACGCCGTACTCCTCGAAGATGTCGGCCCGGTAGAGCATGCCCATGGGGCCGCCGTCGACGGGGATCGCGTAGACCGCGTCGCCGTTGGAGACGTCGGACCAGGAGCCGGGCGTGTAGTCGCCCTCCAGCTCCCCGGCGCCGTACTCGGACAGGTCCACCAGCGACTCGAGGATCGTGAAGGTGGGCAGCACCTCGGCCTCGAGCATGATCACGTCGGGCGCGCCGGTGCCCGCCTCGATGGCGGTCTGGAACTTGTTGTACTCGTCCGCGCCCTGGCCCGCGTTGGTCCAGCAGACCTGCAGGTCGGTGTGGGTCTCGTTGAAGTTGTCCACGACCGACTCGAACGACGGGTACCACGCCCACACCGTCACCTGGGCGGCGTCGGGCTGCTTGATCTCGTTGGTGCAGGTCGCCTCCTCGGCGCCCCCGCCGCCGCCGGAGCAGGCCGTGAGGCCGATGGCGGATACGGCCACGGCGGCTGCGGCGGCCACGCCTCGGCGTCGGGCTGAAGTACGCATCCGAGTCCTCCTTGATTCGGTGCTCCGCGGTCGAGGGACCACGTCGCTCCCGGCGTCGTCACCGGGGTCACTTTTCAACGTTGTAGGAACGCCGGGCACCGTTCTACCGGCAACCATGCCGCCCTGGCAAGGGGTCAGGGGCGAGCAGCCCAGATCCGCCGGCCCACGACCCCTGACGTCCACAGCGCCGCGGCGAAGAGCACCATGCCGCCGCCGGAGAGAGTCAGGACGGCGACCGTCGGGTTGACCCAGCCTGGAACCAGGTCATAGTGCTCGTTGCACATGTTGTGGAGCGGGTACAGCGGTTGCGGGCCGCTCCACTCGCGGTGCCGGTACTCGTCGTCGAACGGCTGCCCATGGACCTGCTGGCACATCTCTTCGACGTCGTTACCCCCGGAACCCTCGAGGAATCCGTGCCCCCAGACGACGACGGCCGCGACCACGGCGGCGACTCCCCACCGGAACCAGGTTCGAGGCGCGGTGTCCCTGTCCATCTCAGGCCCAGGTCATGTCGACGGCCACCTGCTCGGTGCCGCCCGGCTGGACGCCCACCACGTCGCCGTTCTCGCCCGTGGACTCCCGGCCCACGATCCGGGAGTCCGGCACCACCTTGCGGAACGGCGCGGGGTCACCGGACGCGCCGATGCGCTCCAGCAGCAGCTCCACCGCGGTGTGCGCGATCTGGTCCCGGCCCGGGTCCACGGAGGAGAGCGCGGGGACCGAGTAGCGCGCGTCGTCGACGTCGTCGAACCCGATGAGCGCCACCTGCCCCGGCACGTCGATCCGGTGTGCGTGCAGGGCGTGCAGCGCGCCGAGCGCGAGCGCGTCGTTGAGGGCGAAGACGGCGTCGATCTCCACCCCGTCGTCGAGCATCCGGCTCATCGTCTCCGCGCCGGTCGAGCGGTGCCACAGGCCCGCCTCGCCGACCAGCTCCGGGTCGAACGGGAGCCCGGCCTCCGCGAGCCCCGCACGGTAGCCCTCCGTCCGCAGCGCGGCGGAGCCGACCTGCTCCCCCTCGTGCGCCCCGATCACGGCGATCCGACGCCGCCCGAGCGACGCCAGGTGGAGCGTCGCCGCCTTGGCCGCGGCCACGTTGTTCATCGTCACGTGATCGGCGGGCGCCCCGAACACACGCTCGCCGAGGATCACCAGGGGGAAGTCCACCGAGAACAGCTCGATGTCGTCCGGCCCGAGCGCCAGCGGCGAGAAGATCAGCCCGTCGGTGAGGTGCCGGCGGCGCCCCGAGAGCACCTCGGTCTCCCGCTCGCGGCTGGCGCTCGTCTGCTCGATGAGCACGGTCCAGCCCGCGGCGTCGGCGGCGGAGATGACGGCGTCGGCCAGCTCCGCGAAGTACGGGAGCGACAGCTCCGGGACCGCGAGCGTGATCAGCCCGGTGCGTCGCGTGCGCAGGTTCCGCGCGGACATGTTGACGCGATAGCCCAGCTCCTCGATCGCGGCCTCGACGCGTTCCTTGGTGGCGGCGCGGATGTACGGGTAGCCGTTCACCACGTTCGACACGGTCTTGATGGAGACGCCCGCGCGCTGCGCCACGTCGTGCATCGTCACGGCCACGCTGCCTGCCTCCGCTCGTCAGGTTTTTCCACAGGGTAGAGGACGGGCATCGCTGCCGCGTCGTCCATCGGCTAGTGTGCAACGTTGTAGAACCGCCGACCGATCAGCGAGGAACAATGACGACCTCCCGCACCCGCGTCCTGCTGCACCCCGACTTCACCGTGGGTACCGTCGACCGCCGCCTGTTCGGCTCCTTCGTGGAGCACCTGGGCCGCGCCGTGTACACGGGTATCCACGAGCCCGGCCATCCGACGTCGGACGAGCACGGCTTCCGCCGCGACGTCGCCGACCTGACCCGCGAGCTGGGCGTCACGACCGTCCGGTACCCGGGCGGCAACTTCGTGTCGAACTACCGCTGGGAGGACGCCGTCGGGCCGGTGGAGCAGCGCAAGCCGTTCCTCGACCTCGCCTGGCGCACCGTGGAGCCCAACCTCGTGGGCACCGACGAGTTCCTGCAGTGGGCCGAGCGCGAGGGCATCCAGCCGATGATGGCGGTCAACCTCGGCACGCGCGGCGTCGAGGAGGCCGTGGCCCTGCTCGAGTACTGCAACGGCGAGGCGGGTACCCGCTGGGCCGACCTGCGCATCGCCAACGGCCGCGAGAAGCCCTACGGGGTCAAACTCTGGTGCCTGGGCAACGAGATGGACGGCCCGTGGCAGATCGGGCACAAGGACGCGCACGAGTACGGCAAGCTGGCCCGCAACGCCGGCGCCGCGATGAAGCTCGTGGACCCGTCGATCGAGCTGGTCGCGTGCGGCTCGTCCTCGATGCAGATGCCCACGTTCGGCGAGTGGGAGCGCACCGTCCTGGAGTACACGTATGACCTGGTCGACCACATCTCGATGCACGCCTACTACGAGGAGGTCGACGGCGACCGCGCGTCGTTCCTCGGCTCGGGCACCGCGATGGACCGGTTCATCGAGCGGGTCGTGGCCTCTGCCGACGCCGTGGGCGCGCAGCGGCGCTCGGACAAGAAGATCACCGTGAGCTTCGACGAGTGGAACGTCTGGTACCTGACGACCCGCTTCCCGGGCGAGGAGAACCTACCGATCCAGCGGGACGCGCCCCGCATCATCGAGGACGTCTATTCGGGGCTGGACGCCGTGGTGGTGGGCGACCTGCTGGTCACGCTGCTGAACCACGCCGACCGGGTGCCCGTGGCGTGCCTGGCGCAGCTCGTCAACGTGATCGCGCCGATCATGACCGAGCCGGCCGGCGAGGCGTGGCGGCAGCCCACGTTCCACCCGTTCGCGACGACGGCGCGGCTCGCGCAGGGCGAGGCGCTCGACCTGCGGGTGACCACACCGACCATCACCACCAAGGCCCAGGGTGAGGTGCCGTCGGTGACGGCGGCGGCCACGCTGGCGGACGGCGCGGTGGCGCTGTTCCTGACCAACCGCTCCCCCGAGCCGGTCGAGGTCGAGCTGGCACACCCGGGCGCGGCGCTCGGGATCACCGAGGGCTGGTCGATGACCGCCGACCACGAGCCCGCCGTCGTGGGCCCCGAGCATGCGGCGAAGGTGGCCGAGAAGCACTGGGGCGCGTTCGACGTCGCCGGCCGCGTGACCGCGGGGGGTGCCGCCGGGCCCGACGCCGACACCGCCGGCAGCACCACGATCACCCTCCCGCCGGAGTCGTGGACGGCGCTGTCGGGCACCCTCGCCTCGTCCTGAGAACGGGACGACGTGACGACGTGTCAGACGTACAGGTCACAGGAGTGACCTGTACGTCTGACACGGTGGGAGCGCGAAAGGTGCGGATCAGGACTTGCTGTCGAAGCCGAAACCGCCGTCGGCCTCCGCCCCACGCCAGAAGTCGCGCAGCATCTCCTCCGGGGTGTGCAGGTTGTGCCGGCTCGCGACCGGCTCCTCGTCGCCCGAGATGGCCTTGACCTCGTCGTGGATGCGCTCCATCGAGGTGTCGAGCGACCAGGCGACGTCGGCGGCGAGCTTGAGCGAGTCGGTGAGGTGCCGGGGCACGTCGCCGTCGTACTTGTAGTAGATCTTGTGCTCCAGGCTCGCCCAGAAGTCCATGGCGATGGTGCGGAGCTGGATCTCGACGATGACCTTCTCGACCCGGTCGGACAGGTACACGGGGATCTGCACGATGAGGTGCAGCGACTTGTACCCCGTCGCCTTCGGGTGCTTGATGTAGTCGCGCTCCTCCAGCAGCGTCAGGTCCGCCTGCTGGAGCAGCATGTCGCGCACCAGGTAGATGTCGTTGACGAAGCTGCAGGTGATCCGCACCCCGGCCACGTCGAACATCTGGTCGCGCACGCCGTCCGGCGTCAGCGGGATGCCCTTGCGGCGGCACTTGGCGACGATCGACTCGAACGACTTGAGCCGGGACCCCACGTGCTCGACGGGGTTGTAGTTCTGCATGTGCCGGAACTCGTCCCGCAGGATCGAGACCTTGGTCATGACCTCGTCGATCCCGAACTTGTAGGTCAGCACCAGGCGGCGGAGGTCGGCGACCAGCTGACGTAGCTCGGCAGGATCAGGCATGGGGCGTTCCCGGACGTCCTCGGGCAGCTTGCTCACGGGACCACCGTACGGGGTGACGGTGGTCCCGTGGGCGTGAACCGGCTAACGCTCCTGAAGACGCAGGAACGTGACCGAGTGGGCCGGGAAGTCGTACGTGAACGCCGAGCCGCCGCCGGAGCGGGACACGTCGAGCCGCGTGCGGCTCTCGACGGGTATCACCCGTTCGGGCTGGGTCTTGGTGTTCCTGGCCGACGGCGCCCCGCTCATCTCCGTCACGGACGCCCGGGAGGCCACCTCGGCCCCGTCGACCGACACCGACGTCCGCGCGACCGACTCGTACGGGTTGACCACCTTGAGCACCAGGTCGCCGCTGCGCTCGTCGCGCGTGACCACCTGGTACAGCGACTCCGTGGTCGGCTCGGTGTACGTCATCTGCAGCTCACCGTCGAGGTAGAGCCTGATCGTCCGCCCGGAGACCACCACCTTCACGTGGTAGTCCCGGCCCGTCTCCAGGGAGTGCCCCTCCACGGCCGCGACCTCGTTCGCCGAGCTGTTGTCGGCCCGCTGCAGCGCCTGCCGGGTGTTGTTCCACCCGCCGAGGTTCCACCAGTAGAAGTCGTCCCGGCCGCCGGCCGCGAACCCGACGAGGAACGCCTCGCTGCCGCCGAGCTTCCGGGCGTCGAGCTCCAGGGTGTAGTTGTCCCAGTCCTTGGCGTAGGCGTCGGTGATGATCGAACGGGCGTCGGTCACGTTCCCGGCCGACTGCACGTACTCGCCGTCGGTCACGGCCCACGTCCCGGACTGGGGGTCCCAGCCGGACGCGTCGTCGAACGAGTCGGAGAAGAGCACCTCGCCGGACGCGTTGTCGGTGACCACGACGTCGTCGTAGGCGGCCCGGGTGTTCCACGTCGACAGGAAGACGCCGCCCGAGATGTCCGCGGGGGTCTCCTCCGGGCCGTCGTGCGTGGACGGGACCACCTCGTCGCCCGTGTTCGTCATGAACATCTTCTGCGTCCAGTACGACGTCGAGCCCCACGACTCGTCGTTGTCGAACCACATCATGTCCGGCGACCACTGCACGTAGTCCTCGTTGGCGAACATCGGGGCGTAGGACGCGAGCTCCACGAGGTCGGAGTTGCGCTCGATCCCGGTCATGTACGCGGCCTCGGACAGCGCGTTCGACCACGCGTTGCCCCGCGAGGCGTACTCACCGAGAAAGACGTGCGGACCCTCGCGGTCGTAGGAGTCGTACCGCTCGGTGTTCGACAGGAACCACGACGGGTCGTTGTAGTAGTGCTCGTCGACCATCGCGACGCCCTGCTCGCGGTTGAAGTCCCACAGCTCCTCGAACCGGGCGCCGGTGTCGTCCGGGCCGGAGTTCGAGATCACGGTGACCTCCGGGTGCGCCGCCTCGACGGCGTCGCGGAACCGCGGGAAGTTTGCCTGGAAGGTGTCGGTGTTCTCCTCGTTGCCCAGGCCGATGTACTTCAGGCCGAACGGCTCGGGGTGACCCAGCGACGCACGCACCTTGCCCCACCTGGTCTTCACGGACCCGTTGGCGAACTCGATGAGGTCCACGGTGTCCTGCACCCAGCGGTCGATGCGGGCGTCGTCGGTCATCTCGGGGATGGTGCTGCCGCAGCCGTTGGCACCCACCGAGAGCACGGGCAGGGGCGTGGCGCCGAGGTCCTCGGCGAACTCGAAGTACTCCAGGTAGCCCAGGCCGTAGGTCTGGTTGTAGCCCCAGAAGTTCCAGTTCGTGGGCCGCTCCTCGACCGGCCCGATGGTCTCCTTCCACTGGTAGGTCCGACGGCGGTCCGCGCCGTCCGACTCCAGGTACGTGTCGAAGGTGCCCACGTTGGTGACGCAGCCGCCGGGGAAGCGCAGGAACGACGGCTCCAGCTCGGCGACCTTCTCCGCGAGGTCCGCGCGCAGCACCGAGCGCCCGTTGACCGGGCCGACCCACGTGTCCCGCGGGAACAGCGAGACCATGTCCAGGCGCAGCGTGCCGCGAGCGCCCCCGGTCACCACGAGTCGCGCGTCGTTCACGGTGCGGTTCGCCGTGAGGGTGGCCGTGTGCTTCTTCCAGCGGTCGGAGCCGCTGACGCTCACCGTGGTGGACGCGTACGTGGTCGTCCCGTCCGGGGACTCCAGGCTGACGGTGAGGCGCTGCCCCCGCTCGGCCCGGGCGAACACCGAGAAGTCGTACTTCTCGCGCTTCTCCAGGGCGAAGCCCTCGTTGTAGCTCGCGTTCCGCACGCCGACGCCGGGGCCGTCGGCCTCGACCGTCAGGTACGCCCGGTTCGACGCGTTGAGCCACTCGCCCCGCTCGGACCCCACGACCGCGGTCCCGGTGGAGCCGCCCCGCTGCACCACGTCCCAGCCGGTCATGCCGGTGAAGCTCGCGTTGTCGGTCGCGGCGAACTCGAAGGACCGGTTGCGGACCAGCTCGGCGTACAGGCCGCCGTCGGCCGCGTAGTTGATGTCCTCGTAGAAGACGCCGTAGAGGTCGTCGCTCATCTCGGTGCCGGCGGCGTCGGCGTCCACCTCCAGCGTGTGCTCCTGGACCGGGGTCTCGGCGGGCGGGTACGCGGCCAGCAGGCGCTCCCGTTCCTCGGCCGTGACCGGCAGCACCGTGCCGTGCCGGGGGCTGGCCGGCAAGATCGCGTCGAGGTTGGCCGTCCACTCGCCGCTGCTCAGGTCGTCGGTCTCGAAGAGCATGTAGCCCTGGCCGCCGTGGTAGCTGGGCTGGTCCTGGAGCAGGAACCAGCGGTCGTCGGTGAGCGACGGGAACAGCGTGGGGCCCTCGCCCCCGGTGAACGTGCCGCCCCAGGGGTTGGGCTGCCCGAACCCGACGCGCTCCTTGATGAGATCCCAGCCGTCGCCGTCGGACACGCCCTGGGTACGGCGCAGGTCGGTGGACGACTCCTGCCGCATCCCCATGTACGACTCGTCCTTGGTGAGGCGGTAGTAGACGCCGTCCTCCTGCGCGACCGTGGAGTCGATCATGCCGAGGCCGTCGCCCTGCGGCTCGTCGATCCAGGGCTGTGGCTCCGAGAACGTCTCGAAGTCGGTGGTGGTCGCGTACAGCATGCGCTGGTACGAGTCCCGGATGTCGCGCTCGGCGGGCGGGACGTCGGCCGGGTACAGGGCGGAGGCCCAGTAGACGACGAACTCCCCCGCCGCCTCGTCCCAGTAGGCCTCGGGCGCCCACAGGTTGCCGGCGTTCTCGGGTGCCAGCTCGATCTCGCGCTGCTCGCCCCAGCTCACCAGGTCGGTGGACTCCCAGACCATGATCGACCGGCTGCCGGTCTCCTGGGCGTCGCCGAAGTTGCCGCCGCCGTAGATCTGCAGGTCGGTGGCGAGCAGGTAGTACGTGCCGTCGCCGCCGCGGATCAGGAACGGGTCGCGCAGGCCCTTGGTCCCGAGGTCGGAGGTGAGCACGGGCTCGCCGCCGTTCAGCGCGGTCCACTCCAGCGGGTCGGGCCCGTTCGAGACGGCGAACGAGATGGTCTCGCCGTCGGCGGTGGACTCGCCGGTGAAGTAGGGGAAGAAGTAGGCGGCGTACTCGCCGTCCGCGGTGGCCGACGCCGGGGCGGGCAAGGCCACCGCGGCCGGGCCGGCCGGGGTGGTGGCCGCCGCGACGCCGGGGACGGCAAGCCCCAGGCTCAGTGCTGCCGCCACGAGGGCGGTCCTGCGTCTCGTCGATCTCTTCATCGTTGTAATTCCTTTCGTCACGTCGTTGTGGCTGTCGGATGGGACTGTGGCACTGACTCGCCATGCGTGGCTCGCCGAGTCAGTGGAGTGGTCGGACCCCGCCCCTGACTCGGCGCAGCCGGTGCGGCGAGTCAGGGGCGGGGTACCGGGTCACGTGCGGCGGAGGCTCAGGACTCGCTGGAGCAGCACGAAGATCAGCAGCAGCACGCCGATCACGATCTTGGTCCACCAGGAGCTGAGGGTGCCCTCGAAGGTGATGATCGTCTGGATCAGGCCGAGCACGAGCACGCCCAGCACGGACCCGAGCACGAACCCGGTACCGCCCGTGAGCAGCGTGCCGCCGATGACGACCGCCGCGATGGCGTCGAGCTCCATGCCGACGCCGGTCAGCGAGTAGCCGGACCGGAAGGCCATCGCGAACAGCAGGCCGCCGAGCCCGGCGCACGTGCCGCTCACCACGTAGGCGAGCACCTTGGTGCGGGGCACGGGCAGGCCCATGAGCAGTGCGGACTGCTCGCCGCCGCCGATCGCGTACACCGTGCGCCCGAACCGCGTGAAGTGCAGCACCAGGAATCCGAGTCCCACCACGATGAGCGCGACGAGCACGCTGGAGGTCATGCGCCATTCCCCGAAGATCTGCACCCAGGTGGCGAGCTCGACGAACGACGCGTTGTCGATGGCTATCGACTCCGGCGCGATGAGGAAGCACAGCCCGCGCGCGAAGAACATGCCCGCGAGCGTGGCCACGAACGGCTGCACCTGGAAGTAGTGGATCATCACGCCGTGGGCCAGGCCGATCACCGTCCCGGCGCCCACGGCGAGCGGTAGCACCACGGCCACCGGCCAGCCGGCCTGGAGCAGGGCCGCGGTGATCACCGTCGACAGCGCCAGGACCGACCCGACCGACAGGTCGATGCCGCCGGTGAGGATCACGAACGTCATGCCCACCGCGAGCACGATGAGGTGCGCGTTGTTGATGAACAGGTTGGAGATCACGGCGGGCGTCAGGAAGTTCTCGTACCGGGTGCCGCCGATGATCAGCATGAGGGCGAGCACCACGAACGTGCCCAGCACCGGCAGGTAGCGCCGGTCCAGCCGGGTGGGGAGCTTCCAGGCGCGCGCCTTGGGGGTCTTGCGGGGCGCGGGGGGTGCGCCCGCGGGGGCCGACGTCGTCATCCGGCCTTCACCTCCGTCGAGTCGGGAGTCGAGTCGGGGCGAGCGGCGGGCTGCGGCTCGGTCGGTGCCATGACCTGGCGGCGGCGCGCGGCCGTGAGCCGCTCCCGCATGCGGGGCGACTGGAGCAGGGTCACGGCGATGACGACGAGGGCCATGAACAGCGGCGTGACCAGCGGCGAGATGCCGAGCACGGTGACGGTCCGCTCCAGGGTAGCGATGACCAGCGCGCCGACCAGGGTGCCCGACAGGTTGAACTTGCCGCCCGAGAGCGCCGTCCCGCCGATCACCACCGCGAGGATCGCGTCGAGCTCGATGAACAGGCCGGCGTTGTTGGCGTCGGCCGCCATGGTGTCGGCGCTGATCAGCAGGCCGGCCAGGCCGGCAAACAGGCCCGACGCCGTGTACACGGTCCAGGTCAGCGTCCGCGACCGCACGCCGGAGAGCCGGCTGGCGGCGGGGTTGATGCCGGTGGCCTCCAGCAGCATGCCGAGCGCGGTACGCCGCACGACGAACGCGACCACGGCGAAGACGCCGAACGCGATGACGGCGGCCACGGGCAGGCCGAGCCAGAACCCGGAGCCCAGCACCTTGAACGGCGCGCTGTTGACGGTGGTGATCATGCCGCCGGTGATCAGCATGGCCACACCGCGGCCCGCCGTCATGAGGATCAGCGTGGCGATGATCGGCTGGATGCCCAGCGCGGACACCAGGAACCCGTTCCACACACCCAGCACCAGGCAGAGCGCCAGGGCCAGGCCGATGGCGGTGAGCACGGTGACCGGCGACTCCGGGTCCGGCGACGACGCGATGTGCGACAGCGCGACCGCCCCGGAGACCGCGACCACCGCGCCGACCGACAGGTCGATGCCGCGCGTCGCGATGACCAGCGTCATGCCGAGGGCGACGAGCAGCAGGGGCGCCGTCGTCCGCAGGATGTCGATCGGGGCCCCGAAGAGGTGGCCGTCCCGGACGGTGACCGCCAGGAAGCCCGGCCGGGCGACCGTGTTGGCGACCAGCAGCGCGACGAGCGCGGCCACGGGCCAGAACAGGTGGTGGCGCAGGACGTCCCTCACGCTGCCCCACCTCCCGCGATGAGGTCGACCACCTGGTCCATCGTGGCTCCTCCTCCGTCGATCTCCGCCACCTTGCGGCGGTCCCGCATCACGGCGATGCGGTGCGAGATGCGCAGCACCTCCTCGAGCTCCGCGGAGATGAAGACGACGGACATGCCGTCGGCGGCCAGCTCGGCCACGAGCTTCTGGATCTCCGCCTTGGCGCCGACGTCGATACCGCGCGTCGGCTCGTCCAGCACGAGCAGCTTCGGCGCGGTGGCGAGCCACCGCGCGAGCAGCACCTTCTGCTGGTTGCCGCCGGACAGGTTGCGCAGCAGCGCCTCCGGGTTGGCGGGCCGGATGCCGAGCTGCTTGATGTACCGCGCGACCAGCTCGTCCACCTGCTTGCGGGGCAGCGGCCGCATCCAGCCGCGCTCCGCCTGGAGCGCGAGCACGATGTTCTCCCGCACGGTGAGGCCGTCCACGACGCCCTCGCCCTTGCGGTCCTCGGACGTGTAGGCGATGCGGTGGCGCATCGCCGCGCGCGGGTTCCGCAGGCGCGTCGGCCGGCCGGACACGCGGGCCCGCCCGACGTCGGCCCGGTCGGCGCCCGTGAGCAGGCGCGCCAGCTCCGTGCGGCCCGAGCCGAGCAGACCGGCGAGCCCGACCACCTCTCCCTCGTACAGGTCGAGGTCGAACGGCTGCACCGAACCCTTGCGGCCCAGGCCGACCACCTGCAGCAGCGGGGTGGTCTCGGCGGGTCGCTCGGCCTGCTCCAGCACCTCCTCCGCGGCCTCCAGCACGTCCATGGACCGGCCGATCATGTGCTGCACCAGCTCGGCGGCCGGCAGGTCGGCGGTCACGTACTCCCCCACGAGGGTGCCGTTGCGCAGCACCGTCATCCGGTCGGAGACCTCGTAGACCTGGTCCAGGAAGTGGCTCACGAACAGGATCGCGACGCCGTCGGCGCGCAGCCCGCGCATGACGGTAAACAGGCGCTCGACCTCGTCGGTGTCCAGGCTGGAGGTGGGCTCGTCGAGGATGAGCACCTTGCAGTCGCCCACCGTGGCCCGGCAGATCGCCACGAGCTGCTGCACCGCCAGCGAGTGCGACCCCAGGGACGACGCCGGGTCGATGTCCAGGCCCATCCGCTCCAGGTGCGTGGCCGCCTGCCGGCGGATCGCCCGCCAGTTCAGGCCGCCCAGCACGCGCGGCTCCGCGCCGAGCATGATGTTCTCTGCGACCGTGAGGTTCTCGCAGAGGTTGACCTCCTGGTACACGGTGCTGACGCCGTGCGCCCGGGCGTCGGCGGGACCGCTGAACCGGCGTTCGACGCCGTCGACGCGGATGGTGCCCGCCGTCGGCGAGTGGATGCCCGTCAGGGCCTTGATCAGGGTGGACTTGCCTGCGCCGTTCTCGCCCATGAGGGCGTGGATCTCACCGGGACGCAGGCTGAAGTCGACGCCGTCGAGGGCCTTGACCGGTGGGAACTCGACGCTGATGCCGGTCATCTCGACGACGGGTGGTGTTGTCTGCTGGGTCATCCTCGACCTTCTGTCTGGCGTGCTGCGACACCCTGGCTACGTGCTCCGTGGCCGAGGTGGGGCGCCCGTCGCACGGGCGCCCCACCTCGGCCACGGCCGGTCAGTACTCGCGGGTGGGCAGCGCTTCCACTGCCGCCTCCTGGTCGAACGCCTCGTCCTTGACCACGATGCGCTTCTCGACCTCCTCGCCGGCGATGACCTTCTCGGCGATCTCCGCCAGGTCCGGGCCGAGCAGCGGGTTGCACTCGACGATGTAGTTGATCTTGCCGTCGGCGAGCGCCTGCATGCCGTCCTTGACGGCGTCGATCGTGATGATCTTGATGTCCTCGCCCGGCGTCAGGCCGGCGGCCTCGATCGCCTCGATCGCGCCGAGGCCCATGTCGTCGTTGTGCGCGAACACGAGGTCGATGTCGTCGTGGGCGTTGAGGAAGCCCTCCATGACGGTCTTGCCCTCGGCGCGCGTGAAGTTGCCGGTCTGGCTGTCGATGATCTCGATGTCGGAGCCCTCGATGGCGGACTCGAAGCCCTCCTTGCGGTCGATCGCCGGCGCGGCGCCGGTGGTGCCCTGGAGCTCGACCGCCTTGTAGCCCTCGCCGTCGTACTGCTCGACGGCCCACTCGCCGGCCATCTCGCCCTCCTTGACGAAGTCCGAGCCGATGAACGACTCGTAGAGGGTCTCGTCGCTGGAGTCGACGGCGCGGTCCGTGAGGATCACGGGGATGCCGGCGGCCTTGGCCTCCTGGAGCACGGCGTCCCAGCCGGTCTCGACCACCGGGGAGAACGCGATGACGTCCACACCCTGCGTGATGTAGGAGCGGATCGCCTGGATCTGGTTCTCCTGCTTCTGCTGCGCGTCGGAGAACTTCAGGTCGAAGCCGTTCTCCGTGGTGAGCGTGTCCTGGATCGACTTGGTGTTGGCGGCGCGCCACCCGGACTCCGCGCCGACCTGCGAGAAACCGAGCGTGATGACGCCGTCGTCGGCGGCGCCGGTCTCACCGCCACCGCCGGTCTGGGTGCCGGCGTCCGAGCTGCACGCGCCGAGTGCGAACAGCGCGGCTGCCGACACTGCGGCCAGAACGGTACGGGTCAGGGTCGTGCGTGCCATGTCTCCTCCTTGAGATCCCGCACGGCTTCGTGCGGGTGCTAGCGGCGTGGTGCCCGTTGGAATGTTAGCGCTCACAAATACGGATCGAAAGTGGAGGACGTCACATTCCAGTAACGAGTCCGTCTGATTTGCCCAGATCAGGAACCCGTCCCACCAAGCCCTGGCAATCCCCCCGCCCCCGAACGCGCGTTGACCACAGCACTTTCTGCCGGACGAGGCTCTCGTCCGGCAGAAAGTGCTGTGGTCAACGTCCCCGGCGAGCCGCGGAGGGGTCAGAACCCCTGGGCCAGGCGGTAGTAGGCCTGGTTGTGGCGCACCTGGTCGGCGAAGCCGCGGCGCGTCGTGTCCTCGTCGATGACCAGCAGCTCGGTGCGCGCGATGTTCGCGAACACCTCGAAGGCCTCGATGCCCGCGGCGGTCGACATGACGGTGTGGTGCGCGCCGCCCGCCGTCAGCCACGACTCGGCGGAGATCTCGAACGACGGCCGGGGCGCCCACATGGCCCGCGCCACGGGCAGGTTCGGCAGGTCGCGCGGCGGCGTGACGACGTCGACCACGTTCGCCGTCAGGCGGAACCGGTCGCGCATGTCGGCGAGCGACACCACGACGGCGCCCTCGACGGCGTCCGCCGAGAACACCATGCGGACCGGGTCCTCCTTGCCGCCGATGCCGAGCGGGTGGATCTCGATGCGCGGCGTCGAGGTGGTCAGCGACGGGCAGACCTCCAGCATGTGCGCGCCGAGGATCAGCTCGGAGCCGGGCGTGAGGTCGTAGGTGTAGTCCTCCATGAGGCTCGCCCCACCCGGGAGACCGAGCCCCATCACCTTGGCCGCGCGGACCAGCACGGCCGTCTTCCAGTCGCCCTCGGCGCCGAAGCCGTAGCCCTTCTCCATGAGGCGCTGGACCGCCAGGCCGGGGAGCTGGCGCAGGGCGCCGAGGTCCTCGAAGTTGGTGGTGAACGCCTTGGCGCCGGCCGCCTCCAGGAAGCCCTCCAGGGCGATCTCCTGACGCGCGGCGTACCGCAGCGACTCGTGCCGCTCGGCGCCGGCGCGCAGCTCCGGGGCGACGTCGTACTTCGCCTCGTACTCCGCGACGACCGCGTCGACCGCGGACTCCTCGACCGCGTCGACCGCCGCGACCAGCTCGTTGACGCCCCAGGTGTTCACCGAGACGCCGAACCGCAGCTCGGCCTCGGTCTTGTCGCCCTCGGTGACCGCGACGTTGCGCATGTTGTCGCCGAACCGGACCAGCTTGAGCTCGTGCGTGGCGGCCCAGCCGGCCGCGCCGCGGGCCCAGGTACCCACCCGGCGGGTGACGGCCGGGTTGGAGACGTGTCCCACCACCGTGGTCCGCGCGACGCCGAGCCGCGTGGCGATGTACGCGTACTCGCGGTCGCCGTGCGCGGCCTGGTTGAGGTTCATGAAGTCCATGTCGATCTCGTCCCAGGGGAGCTCGACGTTGGCCTGCGTGTGCAGGTGCAGCAGCGGCTTGCGCAGCGCGTCCAGGCCCGCGATCCACATCTTCGCCGGGCTGAACGTGTGCATCCAGGTGATGACGCCCAGCACCCTGTCGTCGCCGTTGGCGTCGAGCATGGCGCGGCGGATGGCGACCGAGTCCTTCAGGACGGGCTTCCACACGACCTTGACCGGCACGTCGGAGGACGCGTCCAGGGCGCGGGCGACCTCCTGCGACTGCTCCGCGACCTGGGCCAGGGTCTCCTCGCCGTAGAGGTCCTGGCTCCCGGTGAGGAACCAGACCTCACGGTCCGCGTAGGGCTTGGTGCTCATGCCTGTCCTTCCGTGGTGGTCGCGGCCTGCTGGCCGTAGACGTTCTGGTAGCGGTCGTAGAGAGCGTCGATGTGGTGCTGCTCGATCGGCACGGGCTCGCCGAGCTGGCGGGAGACGTGCACCGTGCGAGCGACCTCCTCGACCATCACGGCGGCCTTCACGGCGGCGCGCGCGTCCTTGCCGATGGTGAACGGGCCGTGGTTGCGCATCAGCACGGCGGGGCTGCGGTGGCCGCTGAGGGTCTCGACGATGCCGCGGCCGATGGAGTCGTCGCCGATGATCGCGAACGGCCCCACGGGCACGGGCCCGCCGAACTCGTCGGCCATCATCGTCAGCACGCAGGGCACCTCCTCGCCGCGCGCGGCCCAGGCCGTCGCGTAGGTGGAGTGCGTGTGCACCACGCCGCCCACCTCGCGCATGTGGCTGTACACGTAGGCGTGCGCCGCGGTGTCCGACGACGGCGAGCGGGTCCCGTCCACGAGGTTGCCGTCCAGGTCGCACACCACCATGCCGGCCGGGGTGAGGTCGTCGTAGGAGACGCCCGACGGCTTGATGACGAACAGGTCGGCACTGCCGTCCGGCACCTCGGTGTTCGGCACGCGCTGCGACACGTTGCCCGCGGTCCAGACCACCAGGTCCCAACGCGGCAGCTCCGCGTGCAGGTCCGAGACGACGGCGCGGACGCGCGCCACCTCCTCCTGGACGGCCGGCGGGTAGTCGGTCAGTGTCTTGCTCATCAGTCGCTCTCCTGCGTCGTGTCTCGGGTCCGGAGCGCGGCGACGGCGGCGCGCTCGACCGCCAGGCCCGCGCTGTAGCGCTCCAGGAAGGCGGCGAAGCCCGCCACGTCACCGGCGTCCGGCTCGACGACGTCGAGCGCGGCGTCCGCGAACACCTCGGTGCCCAGGTACTCGCCCAGGCCCTTCGCCGGGGCGGCCGCGCCACCTGCGGACGCCCGGTAGGCGGCCAGCACGGCGATGCCCCAGGCACCGCCCTCGCCCGCCGTGCGGCCCACGGCCACCGGGGCGCCGAGCGCGGCGGCCAGCAGTCGCTGGGCCACGCCCTCGGTCTTGAACATCCCGCCGTGCGCGAACATCGCGTCCAGCTCGACCCGCTCCTGCGCGAGCACACGCATGCCGAGGCTCAGGGTGCCGAACGCGCTGTAGACCTGCGTGCGGGCGAAGTTGGCCAGCGTGAGCCGGCTGTCCGGCGTGCGGGTGAACAGCGGGCGCCCGGCCTCCAGGCCCGTGATGGGCTCACCGGACAGGTAGTTGTACGCGAGCAGGCCGCCGCCGTCGGCGTCGCCGTCCAGGGCGGACCGCAGGAACGCCTCGAAGACGGCGCCCGGCTCGGCCGGCTGCCCCAGGGCGGCCGCGAACTGGCCGAACACCTCGGCCCAGACGCCCAGCTCGCTCGCCCCGTTGTTGCAGTGCACCATCGCCACGAGGTCTCCGGCGGGGGTGGTGACGAGGTCCAGCTCGTCGTGCACCCGCTCCAGCGGCTTCTCCAGGACGACCATCGCGAAGATGCTGGTCCCGGCGCTCACGTTGCCGGTGCGCGGCGCCACCGAGTTGGTCGCCACCATGCCGGTCCCGGCGTCACCCTCGGGCGGGCACAGCGGGATGCCCGGGCGGAGCGTGCCGCTCGGGTCCAGCAGGGCGGCGCCCTCCTTGGTCAGGACGCCGGCATCCGCGCCGGCGGGCAGCACACCCGGCAGCAGGTCGGCGATGCCCCGGCCGAACCCATGGCCGGACGCCGCCTCGTCGAACTGCGCCAGCATCCGCTGGTCGTAGCCCCCGGTGGCGACGTCGATCGGGAACATGCCCGAGGCGTCGCCCACGCCGAGCACCTGCTGCCCGGTCAGCTTCCAGTGCACGTACCCGGCCAGCGTGGTGACGTGCCGCACCCGCGGCACGTGCGCCTCCTCGTCGAGGATCGCCTGGTACAGGTGGGCGACCGACCAGCGCAGCGGGATGTTGTGCCCGAACAGGCCGGTCAGCTCCGTGGCCGCGCGCTCGGTGGTGGTGTTGCGCCAGGTGCGGAACGGCACCAGCAGCTCGTCCGCGTCGTCGAAGGCGAGGTAGCCGTGCATCATCGCCGAGACGCCGATGGCGCCCACCGTGGTGGGCCGCACGCCGTACTGGCGCTCGACGTCGGCCAGCAGCGCGGCGACGGACTCCTGCAGGCCGGTCCGGACAGCCTCCAGCGAGTAGGTCCACACACCGTCGACGAGCTGGTTCTCCCAGTCGTGGCTGCCGCTCGCGAGCGGCACGTTGTCGGGTCCGACGAGGCACGCCTTGATCCGGGTGGAGCCGAGCTCGATGCCGAGAGCGGTCCGTCCCTGCTCGATCGCCTCCCGGTGGCCGGCGAGCTGCCCCGCTCCTTCGTCCTGCCGCTCCACCATCGTGGACCGCTCCGTCCTGCCCGCACCGTCGCGAGGCGTAGCTCGTGTATCCGTCGTTCGGCCGCGGCGGTGAGCAGCCCGCTCCCTCGCCCGGCGATGTTAGCGCTCACACGATACCCGCCTACAACGCGGTACCCAAGCCGGTCCCCCGGACGTGTCAGACCCCCAGGTCACCCGGGGGACCTGAGGGTCTGACACGTGCGGGGCGGTGGATCACCACCCGGTGCGGCTGAGCCGGAGGTGCAGCGCAGGATAGGGGCCGAGGAACGAGGCACCTGCCCGGAGCGGAACCGCAGGCTCATGCGACCGACGAGCAACGAGAGGGCCTGGCGTCAGCCGCCGTTCACCTCGAAGCCCTGCTCGGTGCCGTACGACACGTTCTCCTCCTGCCAGGCGGCGAGGCCGTCCATCAGCGAGGACTTGTCGAGGTAGGCCTGGCCCACCGTGTCCGCGAAGATGCTGTTCGCGTACGACTGCCACGGCAGGTACTGCCAGCCCTCGTTGACGTCGGCCGCACCCGCGGCGAGCACCTCGTTGATCTTCTGCCCGCCGAAGTACTCGGACTCGTAGCCCAGGAACTCCGGGGACTCCAGGTGCTTGACGGTGGCGGGGAAGCCGCCCGTCTCCATGAAGGCGTCGATCGACTCGTCGCTCGAGTTGAGCCACTTGAGGAAGCCGGCCGCGAGCAGCTTGTTCTCCGCCGCGCCGGGGATGGACTCGGCGCTGCCGCCGTTCTCGGCGTTGGTGGGGGTGCCGTCGTAGGTCGGCATCGGGGCGACGCGCCACTTGCCCTTGCCGTCCGGCACGCCGTCCTCGAGGATGCCGGGCATCCACGCGCCCAGCGCGACCGAGCCGATGGTGCCGTCGTTCAGGGCCTGGTACCACTCGTCGCTCCAGCCCGGGAGCTGGCACAGCAGCTCGTCGTCGATGAGCGGCTGGTACATGTCGGCCCACTTGGTGGTGCCCTCGTCGGCCAGGTCGATGGTCACGGCGCCGTTCTCGGTGTGGAACGGCTTGCCGCCGGCCTGCCAGATCATGCTGGTGGTGAAGCCCGCGTCGCCCGTGTCGTTGCCGATGCAGGTGTCGGGGTCGTTCTCCTTGATGGTGCGCGCGGCCTCGATGTACTCGTCCCAGGTCGTGGGCGCCTCGACCCCGGCGTCGTCGAACACCTCCTGGTTGTAGAAGAACGCCATGGGGCCGGAGTCCTGCGGCAGGCCCCAGATGCCCTGCTGCGAGACCGCACCCCACGTGGAGGGCGTGTACAGGTCCTCCAGGTCGGCGAACCCGAACGCGGTGAGATCCACGAGCTGGCCGGGGAGCTGGAACTGCGGGATGGACTGGTACTCGATCTGCACCACGTCGGGCACGCCGTCGCCGGCGGCGATCGCGTTCTGCAGCTTGGTGTTGGCGTCGCCGGCGCCCACGGTGTCCACGAGGGTCACGTCGACGTTCGGGTACGCCTTCTCGAACGCCTCGACCTGCGTCTCGGCCTGCGGCGTCCAGGTCCAGTAGGTCAGGCTGCCGCCCTCCTGGAGCGCGGCCTCGATCTCGTCGGCGTTGGCACCCTCGGAGGCGCCGCCGCCACCGTCGTCGTCCCCGCCACCCGAACAGGCGGTGAGCGAGGCTGCCATCAGGGCGGCCAGGGCGCCGAGCGCGACCCGGCGGTTACGGGTGATGGTCATGGTCTTCCTTCTTCCACATCGTTGTAGTTCAGGTATCTCGACGTCGGCGGGGCCGACCTCGCCTATGCCTTGACGCTGCCCGCGTTCAGGCCGGACTGCCAGTACCGCTGGAGCACGAGGAACACGAGGACGATCGGCACGATCGTCAGGAACGAGCCTGTGATCACCAAGTTGAACACCGGCTGGGCGCCGATGCCCGACGCATCCGCCAGCCACTGGTAGAGGCCCAGCACCAGGGGGTAGAGATCCGGGTCGTTGAGCATGATCAGCGGCAGGAAGTAGTTGTTCCACGTGGCGACGATCGCGAACAGCGCCACCGTGACGATGCCCGGCGCCAGGAGGCGCAGCGAGATCGTGAAGAAGGTGCGCCACTCGCCCGAGCCGTCGACCCGGGCCGCCTCCAGGATCTCGGTGGGCACGGCCTCCGCCGAGAACACCCACATGAGGTAGAGCCCGAAGGGCGAGACGAGCGACGGCAGGATGACGGCCCACATGGTGTTGGTCAGACCCCACTGGCTGAACAGCAGGAACGTGGGCACCGCGAGCGCGGTGCCGGGCACGGCGATCGCCCCGAGGATGACGGCGAACACCGCGTTGCGCCCGCGGAACCGGTACTTGGCCAGGCCGTACCCGGCGGCGGTCGCGAGGACCGTGGCTCCGCCGGCGCCCACCACCACGTAGACCAGCGTGTTGCCGAACCACTTCAGGAAGACGCCGTCGTCGTGCGTGAGCACCGCCTGCACGTTGTCGAAGAACGCGAACGGCCCCGAGAACCACAGGCCGAACGAGCTGAGCAGCTCGGGCTGCGTCTTGGTGACGCTGAACAGCATCCAGGTCAGCGGCAGGATCGAGTAGATCAGCAGCGCGCCGAGCAGGACGGTCAGCGTGATCGACCTGCGCGGCCGAAGGTAGGAGTAGGCGGCCATCAGATCTCCCTCCGGGTCCCGCGGAGCTGCACCACATAGGCGACCACGGCGGTGACCAGGCCCATCACGATCGCGACCGTGGCGGCGTAGCTCACCTGGTTGCCCACGAAGCTCAGGTTGTAGGCGTAGATGTTCGGCGTGTAGTAGGTCGAGATCAGCGCGGGTTCGATCTGCTTGAGGATGGTGGGCTCGTTGAAGAGCTGGAAGCTGCCCAGGATCGAGAAGATGGTGGCGATCACGAGCGCCCCGCGGACGGCGGGAATCTTGATCGACCGGACGATGCGGAACTGGTTCGCGCCGTCGATCGCCGCCGCCTCGTAGATCTCGAGCGGCACCGTCTTGAGCGCCGCGTACAGGATCAGCATGTTGTAGCCCACGAACTCCCAGGTCACGATGTTGCCGATCGCGGTGAGGATCCATTGCTTGGTGTACGGGTCGATGAGCGGGAAGCCCACCAGGTCGTTGACGCTGCCGGTGAGACCGAGCCGGTCGTCGTACATGAAGCCCCACATCAGCACCGCCACCACGCCGGGCACGGCGTACGGCAGGAACAGCGCCACGCGGAAGAAGCTCTTGCCGTGCAGACGGCCGCTGTCGATCGCGAGCGCGGCGATCAGGGCGATCCCCAGCATGATCGGCACCTGCACCACCAGGAACAGGCTCACGCGACCCACGCCGTCCCACAGCTTGGGGTCGCCGAAGGCCGTCACGTAGTTGGCCAACCCCGCGAAGGTGGTGCCGCCCATGAGCTGGTTGCGGAACAGGCTCAGGTACATCGAGTAGACCAGCGGGGTCACGATCATCAGGGCGAACGCCACCAGGAAGGGCGTCACAAAACTCCAGCCGGCCGCGGAGACGCGGCGGCTCGGTGGGCGGCGACCGGGCACGGGCACACCCCTTTCCCCGGACGACGGCGTCCGGATTCACCTGGACGGCAATGTCCTGGAACACGCCGGACGACATTGCCCGACGACGGGAATGTGAACGTAAACATCCTCGTGCGCGGTGACTCTGCCACTGCCTCGCGAACGTGTCAACGCTCTCTTCGGCAACGTTCTGAGAAAGGTATACGGGGCGTCGTGGACCGGTGAGTGCGCAGTGCCGGACCGGGCGGAGTGCCCGTCAGGCGCGCGGGGCCGCCGCGCTCCTGCGCACCACCAGCTCGGGCGCGATCAGCTCGGCGGCGGGCCTGCCGCCGTCGACCGCCGCGAGGAGCAGGGCCACGCTCCGCCGGCCGAGGTCGACGAACGGCTGGCGCACGGTCGTCAGCGGCGGGATGAAGTGGCCGGAGCCGTCGACGTCGTCGAAGCCGACCACCGACACGTCGTCGGGCACCGAGACGCCGCACTCCCAGAAGGCGCGCAGCAGGCCGAGCGCGAGCTGGTCGTTGGCGGCGAAGACCGCCGTGGGACCGTCGCCGGACCGGACGCGCTGGGCCAGGTCGAGGCCCACCATGTAGCCGCGGTCGGCGGTCCAGCCGGCGATGACCGGCTCCGGCACGGGCAGGCGGTGCTCGCTGAGGACGGCGCGCCAGGACTCCTCGCGCTCGACGGCGTCCAGCCAGTCCAGCGGGCCCGCGACGTGCAGGATCTGCCGGTGTCCCAGCTCGATCAGGTGCTCGACGGCGAGCCGGGCGCCGGCCCGCTGGTCGACGGACAGCGGGATGACCGGGACGTCCGGCTGAAGCTCGCGGGCGGCGATGAGGACCACGGGCACGGGCGCCTGGAACGACTCCACCGCGTCGGCCACGTCGCTGTGCGGCGCGATGACCACGATGCCCTCGACCGCCTGGTCCATGAAGTGTTCGAGGGCCTTGTGCAGGGTGGCGCCGTCGTACTGCCGCAGCGTCGCGACGCTGACGTACCAGCCCTGCTCCCGCGCCGCCTCCTCGACCGCGATCAGCGTGCTCGACGGGCCGAACAGCGGCGACCCGGTGGTCACCACTCCCACCGTGGCCGACCGGGCCGTGACCAGGGCACGCGCCGCGCTGTTGCGGCGGTAGCCGAGCTCGGCGATCGCCTCCAGCACCCGCTCACGCGTCGCCGGGCGCACGCTCCGGTGGCCGTTCAGCACACGCGAGACGGTCTGGTGGGACACGCCGGCGAGCGCGGCGACGTCGGCCATGGCCGGCGGCCGCGTCGTCGCGGGTCGAGAGATGGTCACGGGAGGAATCATCCACCCAGCTCACGGGCGCGGTCACGCGCCGCGGTCGCGGCGGTCAGGAACGAGGCGCGCACCCCGCCGTCGTCCAGGGCCCGCAGGGCGGCCGCCGTGGTGCCGCCGGGCGAGGTGACCTTCTCGCGCAGGATCACCGGGTGCTCCCCCGTCTCGTCCATGAGGCGGGACGCGCCGAGCAGCGTCTGGATCGCGAGGCGACGCGCGACGTCGCGCGTCAGGCCGAGCAGCACGCCGGCCTCGGCGAGCGCGTCGGCCACGTAGAAGACGTACGCGGGGCCGGAGCCCGAGATCGCCGAGACGGCGTCCAGGTCCTTCTCCGCGGCACGCACCACCGCGCCGGTGCCGGCGAACAGGTGCTCGACCGCCTCGAGGTGGACCTCCGTGGCGGCGGCGCCCGGTGCGATCGCCGTGATGCCCGCGCCGACCGCGGCGGGCGTGTTCGGCACGGTGCGCACCACGGCGACGCCGGCTGGCAGCCGCCGCTCGTAGAACGCCGTGGGGTGCCCGGCCGCGACGGTGACGACGACGGCGGTGGGGTCGATCGCGGACGCGATCTCGTCGAGCAGCGCGCCGACGTCCTTGGGCTTCACGCCGACGAGCACGATGCCCGCGCCCTGGACCGCGGCGACGTTGTCGCTGGTGGTGGCCACCTGATAGGTCTCGCGCAGGTGCTGTGCCTTGGCCTCGGTACGCACGGTGGCGACGACGTCGGACGCGGCCCAGCCCGCCGACAGCGCACCCGCGAGCACCGCCTCGCCCATGTTCCCGGCCCCGAGCACTGCAAGTCGCTGGTTCACCACACCATTGTCCCCCGGCGCGCGGGAACCGGGTGCCGCACCTGCCCGTCCGTCGGTCGCGCCTGCCGCGCTCCCGTCACAGGGGGAACGCCGTGTAGAAGTCCTCCATGACGTCGGTCGGGCCGGTCGCCTGCAGCACGGCGGTGCCGTTCTGCCACACCACGACGGTCTTGCCGCCCTTGGCCTGCACGAACGTGTACTGCCCCACGACCTTCTTGCCGACCTTGACGTCGCCCGTCCGGTCGGCCTCGCCCGCGGACGCGGTCCAGGCCGCTGCGCCGGTGGCCGCCTCGTCCTCCGTGGCCCACTGGCCGGCCACGACCGCGACCTCGACCGAGTCGCCGTCGGAGTACTCGGCGTTCCAGGCCTCCAGCGCGCCCTCGCCCTTGGGCTCCTTGGCCTCGGTGAGCGAGCCGAGCGCGAGCTGCAGCACCGCCGACGGCAGGGCCTTCTGGAACGCGGTCTCCTCGCCGCTGCGGTCCATCGCCTTGACCGTGGGTGTCGGCACGGGCGCGGTGACGGTCACCGTGGGCACCGGCTCCGGCGTCGCCTCGGAGCGCCAGAAGCCGGGCCACGCGAAGCCGGCCAGAAGGACCAGCACGAGCACCACGACGAGCACGCCCACGAACACGACGAGGCGACGACGCCGGTACACGGCGGGCGACGCCTTCCTCGCGGTCACCGATGCTGTCGCACCGGTGCGCGGTGACTTCACGCGCTGGTCGGTCATGTCTGGCTCCCCCGTGCTAGGTCCATCGGATACCTCACGATGGCTCATCCGAGACCTTATGTCGCGCCACTGACATCGGCAGGGAGGCACGCCCGGCGGAACCGGGTGAGGGATGGGTGGCTTCGGCGGAGCCCGACGCTCAGCAGGCCGGCACGGTCAGTGCGGTCGCTGGGTCAGTGCGGTCGCACGGTCAGCGGGGCCGCGCCGCCGCCTGGCACAGCGGGAGCAGCACCGCGAACGCGGCCGCCGCGACGGCGCACGCCGCGAGGTGCCCGCCCACGTACGCGACGAGACCGGTGTCCCAGGGCAGGCCTGATCCCAGGCGCCCCTCCGCCGCGGCGGCGGCCAGGACCGACAGCACGGCCGCCGGGACCGCGGCGACGCCGAGCGCGACCGCGACCAGCCGGGTCGGCCGGACGGCGCGCCCGAGCGGGTCGTCCTCGGGCCGGTCCGCCCACCCGGCGGGCGGCGCGGCGCCCGCGAGCGCCGTCCACAGCACCACGACCAGGACCGCGGCGACGACGTCCGACGGGCGGTGCCACCGGTCCGCGATCGTCGCGAGGCCCATGGCGCAGGTCGCGGCCGCGCCCGCGAGCGCCGTCGCGGGTCGCAGGCGGCGGGGCACGACGAGCAGGAGCGACGCCCAGGCCGCCGCGACCACGGTGACGTGGCCGCTGGGCAGGGTGTTGATGTCGCGGTTCCACTCCCCGACGAGCCCCGTGCGGTAGAACAGGCCGTCCTTGATCACCTGCGTGGTCAGGTTCGAGCCGAGGATCACGGCGGCGGCGAGAGCGGTGGCGCCCCACCTGCGCCGGACCAGCCCGATGCCGCACACCGCGAGGAAGCCGGTCACGAGCCACGGCGGCGAGCCGAGCAGCAGCACGGGCTCCACGGGCCGGTTGACCACGTCCTGGAAGAGGTCGGCCGTGACGAAGACGAGCTCCTCGACCCGCTGCCCGGGCCATGTGGTGACCATCGCCCACCAGACCAGCAGGGTGCCGAGCGCCGCGGCGGACGCGACCGTGATCCCGGCCAGGCGGGTCGCCGAACGGTGCGCGTCGCGCGTGGGGGCGGGGAGGTCCGGGCCGGTGCGCGACCGGCCGGGGCGCACCATGCGCCCGTCGGTGGCCGGCATGGTCGCAAACTACCTGGCCGGGGCGCGCGCCGCGGCCGCCCGGGGGCCGTGGCCCGGGTGATCTTCGGCCGGTGTCAGTGGTGGCACGTACGGTTCCCCTCGTGACCTCATCGACCTCCAAGAAGGCTCGCCCCGCCTACCGGTGCACCGAGTGCGGCTGGACCACCGTCAAGTGGGTCGGCCGCTGCGGGGAGTGCCAGGCGTGGGGCACCGTGACCGAGGACGGGCCGGCGGCGGCCGGACCGCGCACCGCCGCCGTCTCCCCCGCCCGCGCACCCGCCCGGCCCATCGCCGACATCGACGTGGAGTCGGCGCGCGCCAACCCGACCGGCGTCGGCGAGTTCGACCGGGTCCTCGGCGGCGGCCTCGTGCCCGGGGCCGTGATCCTGCTCGCGGGCGAGCCGGGCGTGGGCAAGTCGACGCTGCTGCTCGCGGTCGCGAGCAACGTGGCCGACGGCGCGCTGGGCCCCGACGGGTTCGAGTCGCCCCGCACGGTGCTGTACGTGACCGGCGAGGAGTCGGCCGGGCAGGTGCGGCTGCGGGCCGAGCGGATCGGGGCGCTCTCGCGCACCCTGCTGCTGGCCGCCGAGACGGACCTGGGCACCGTGCTGGGCCACCTGGAGGCGAACCAGCCGGACATGCTGATCGTCGACTCGGTGCAGACCATCGCGTCCGCGCAGGTGGACGGGGCTCCAGGAGGCGTCTCGCAGGTCCGGGAGGTCGCCGCGGCGCTGATCGCCGTGGCCAAGGAGCGGCAGATCCCGACGATCCTCGTGGGGCACGTGACCAAGGACGGCTCGGTGGCCGGCCCGCGCACGCTGGAGCACCTGGTGGACGTGGTCTGCCAGTTCGAGGGCGACCGGCACTCGCGCCTGCGCATGATCCGCGCGGTGAAGAACCGGTACGGCCCCACGGACGAGGTGGGCTGCTTCGACCTGTCCGAGGACGGGATCGTGGGGCTGCCCGACCCGTCCGGGCTGTTCCTGTCGCACGCCGGCACGGGGGTGGCCGGGTCGTGCATCACGGTCACGCTGGAGGGACGGCGCCCGCTCGCCGTCGAGGTGCAGGGGCTCGTCGCGCCGAGCCCCCTGAACAACCCGCGCCGCGCGACCAGCGGTGTGGACTCCAGCCGGCTGGCGATGATCCTCGCCGTGCTCCAGCGGCACGGCGGGCTGCGGCTCGCCGACCAGGACGTCTACGCCTCGACGGTCGGCGGCGTCCGGATCACCGAGCCGGCGTCCGACCTCGCGGCCGCCCTCGCGCTGGTGTCCGCACGGACCGGAAAGCCGCTGCCCGGCGCCACCGTGGCCGTCGGGGAGGTGGGCCTGGCCGGGGACCTGCGCCCCGTCGCCGGGCTGGACCGCCGCCTGGGCGAGGCCGCCCGCCTGGGGTTCGCGCACGCCGTCGTACCGCACGGGACCGGGGTCAAGGCACCCGAGGGGCTCCAGCTCGTCGAGGCGACCCACATCCGCGACGCGGTGGAGTGGGCGCAGGGCCTAGGACGTCGAGGCGACAACAAGGTGGACGACAGATGACCGGTTCATGAAACCAACTGCTTGCCCCCAAGGGCACAGCGTAGGATTTCTTCGTGGCCACGACCTCCTCGCACACTGACGAGCTGCTCCGTGAGACCCTGGCCGCGGTCGCGCCCGGGACCGAACTTCGCGACGGACTCGAACGCATCCTGCGCGGCCGCACCGGCGCGCTCATCGTGCTCGGTCTCGACCCGGTCGTCGAGCAGATCTGCTCCGGTGGTTTCTCGCTCGACGTCGACTTCTCGGCCACCCGCCTCCGCGAGCTGTCCAAGATGGACGGCGCCGTGGTGCTCGACCGGCACGCCACGCGCATCCGCAAGGCCGCGGTCCAGCTGCTGCCCGACCCGACCATAGAGACCACCGAGTCGGGTACCCGCCACCGCACGGCCGAGCGCGTGGCCAAGCAGACCGGGTTCCCGGTCATCTCGGTGAGCCAGTCCATGCGGATCGTCGCCCTCTACGTGGGCGGCCAGCGGCACGTGCTGGAGGACTCGGACACGATCCTCGGCCGGGCCAACCAGGCGCTCGCGACGCTCGAGCGCTACCGCGCCCGCCTCGACGAGGTGTCCGGCACGCTGTCAGCGCTGGAGATCGAGGACCTGGTCACGGTGCGCGACGTGTGCTCCGTGGTGCAGCGCCTGGAGATGGTGGGGCGCATCTCCGACGAGATCGCGGGCTACGTGATCGAGCTCGGCGTGGACGGCCGCCTGCTCGCGCTGCAGCTCGACGAGCTGATCGGCGACGTCGGCTCGGACCGCGAGTTCGTGATCCGCGACTACGTGCTGAGCCGCAAGGACCGCACGCTCGCCGACGTGCAGGCCGAGCTCTCCGCGCTCACGTCGCAGGAGCTGCTCGACATGAGCCAGATCGGCCGGATCCTGGACCTGCCCGGCGGTGGGGACGCGCTCGACGCCGCCGTCGCGCCGCACGGCTACCGGCTCCTGTCCAAGGTGCCGCGCCTGCCCAGCGTCACCATCGAGCAGCTCGTGGGCCACTTCAGCAGCCTCCAGAAGCTCCTCGCCGCGAGCGTGGACGACCTCATGTCGGTCGACGGCGTGGGCGAGCAGCGCGCCCGGACGATCCGCGAGGGGCTGTCCCGGCTCGCCGAGTCGAGCATCCTCGAACGCTACGTCTGACAGGTCCTGAGGCCCGGGCTCAGGGCTGCTTGCTCGCGGTGTCCGACGACGCGTCCGACGACGCGCTCGGGTCCGCGCTCGGGTCGTCGGACGCGCCCCCGGACGGCTTCCCGGACGGTTCGCCCGACGACGACCCGGACGGCGACGGCGACCCGGACGGCTGCGGCACCGTGTACGTCAGCCGCACGACGTCGCTGGCCGCCCCCTCGACACCGGCGAGCGTGACCTGCGCCGTGTACTCGCCGGCCGTCGGCTTGGGCTGGTCCGCCGCGCAGCCCGGCGCCGAGCGCGCGTCGGACCAGCTCACGTTCGTGACGTCGACGTCGCCCGACCCCAGGAGCAGCAGCCGCTCCTCGTCCTGGTCGGCGCAGTCCGCCGACGACCAGGCCCGCTCCGCCGTCTGCTCGCCGAGCTCGCCCTGGTACACGGTGACGGCGAGGCCGTGCCGGGGAGCGTCGACCAGGCACTGCACCTGGCCGGTGTTCCGCACCGAAACGGTGAACCTGACCGGCACCCCGGGCGTGACCGCCGTGCGGTCGGCCGCGAGCCCCACGTCGAGGTCCTCGGGCGTGCACGGCGCGGCCGCGGCGTTCGGGTCCACGGGCTCCGGCGGGCTCAGCTTGTCCGCCGCGATCGGGGGGTCCGGCTGCGGCCACGTCACCGCGACCCCGATCCCGGCCAGCCCCAGCACGACAAGCACCGCGATCAGCCGCCCGGGCCGGCGCGGCCGTCTGCCGGACGGGCGCTGCTCCACCGCGACCCGACCCAGGGACCACTCGGCCCGTTCCGGCGCACTGACCACCTGCTCGACCCCCTGAAGCTGTTGCGACACCTACGGCCTGACATGCTCGGACGGCCGCGGCACCAAAGTACGACCCCGCGCGCGGCCGGGGCGGCAGCCGCGCCGCCGAGTCGGTCACATGTCCGACTTCACGATCCGGCCGGCCGACTCAGGATCCGGCCGGCCGCCCCGGGCACACAGGACCCCGCCGGGCCACGCCGGACCCCACCCGACCGCGGCGGCCCGACGCGACACCACCACCGGGTCCGCCGGACCACGACCCGTGCGGCAGGATGAGTCCCCGTGACAGCAGTGGAGGCGACGCGACGTGCCGAGGTGCGCTCCGGCGTCGTGCAGTGGTTCGACGGCGCCGCGCGCGACCTGCCCTGGCGCGCGCCGGACCGCACCGCGTGGGGCGTGCTGGTGAGCGAGGTCATGCTGCAGCAGACGCCGGTGGTGCGCGTCGAGCCCGCGTGGCACGCGTGGCTGGAGCAGTGGCCCACGCCCGCCGACCTCGCGCGGGCCCCGACCGCCGACGTGCTGCGCGCCTGGGGCCGCCTCGGCTACCCCCGCCGCGCGCTGCGCCTGCAGGAGTGCGCCCGCGTGATCGTCGAGCGGCACGACGGCGCGGTGCCCCGCACCGAGCCCGAGCTGCTCGCCCTGCCCGGCGTCGGCGAGTACACGGCCGCCGCGGTCCTGGCGTTCGCCTACGGGAAGCGGTCCGTGGTGGTCGACACGAACGTGCGCCGGGTGCTGGCCCGGGCGGTCGGTGGGTCGGCGCTGCCCGCGCCGTCGTACACGGCCGCCGAACGGGCGCTGGCGACGTCGCTCGCCCCCGAGGGCGACGCCGACGCCGCGCGGTGGGCCGCCGCCTCGATGGAGCTGGGCGCGCTGGTCTGCACCGCGAAGGCGCCGAAGTGCGGCGCCTGCCCCGTCGCCGGGCTGTGCGCGTGGCGCCGGGCCGGCTCGCCGCCGGACGCGCACGCCGACAAGCGCCGCACCCAGGCCTGGGCGGGCACCGACCGGCAGGCGCGCGGGCGCGTCATGGCGGAGCTGCGGCACGCGTCCGAGCCCGTGGACCGGGCCCTGCTCGCGAGCCTCTGGCAGGACCCGGCCCAGCTCGACCGCGCGATCGCCGGCCTGGTCGAGGACGGCCTGGCCGAGCAGGACGACGCGGGCCGCCTCCACCTGCCCCGGTAGCGCGGGGTCAGAGCTCCAGCAGCATCCGCGAGTTGCCCAGGGTGTTGGGCTTCACGCGCGCCAGGTCGAGGAACTCGGCCACGCCCTCGTCGTACGAGCGCAGCAGCTCGGTGTACACCTCGGGCGTCACGGGCGTGCCGTCGATCTCCCTGAACCCGTGCGCGGCGAAGAACTCGACCTCGAACGTGAGACAGAAGACCCGGCTCAGCCCGAGCGCGCGGGCGCGCTCGACGAGCGCCTCCAGCAGCGCGTGGCCCACCTTGCGACCGCGCCAGTCGCGGTGCACGGCCAGCGTGCGCACCTCTGCGAGGTCGTCCCACATCACGTGCAGCGCGCCGCAACCGACCGCGGCGTCCGGCGCGGCGGGGTCGGCCGCCACGAGGAACTCCTGGACGGCCTCGTAGTACCCGACCATCTCGTACGGCCGGAGGATGCGCTCCTGGCTGAGCGGCTGGACGAGGTCGCGGATGGTGCGCACGTCGGCGGGAAGGGCGGGTCGGATCACGGGCACTGCCGGCGCCTCGGGTGTCGTCACGGCGACACACTACGGTGGGCGGGCGCAACGGGTGACGTGCGGGTGACATCCGGACGGCCCCACAAGCCCCGTACCTGGTGAAACGAATGGCAAACCGGAAAGTGAGCGAGAGAACATCCCAACACACCCTCGCCACAAGGGCAAAGGTCTTGCCAAGTCACGGAATGCGTGGTGAGTTTGGCGCATGGCCTCTACACGCCTGACCGCAGAAGCGAGGACCCAGGCGCTGGCTGCGCTCGAAGCCAGTGTCAGCCCCGCCGCAGAGCTCGACGTGCTGGTGATCGGGGGCGGCGTCACCGGCGCCGGCATCGCGCTCGACGCGGTCACCCGGGGGTTGTCGACCGCCGTCGTCGAGGCGCAGGACTGGGCGCAGGGGACGTCCAGCCGCAGCAGCAAGCTGGTGCACGGCGGCCTCCGCTATCTCCAGATGCTCGACTTCGAGCTGGTGCACGAGGCGCTCACGGAGCGCGACCTCCTGCTACGGGACCTGGCACCGCACCTCGTGCGGCCGGTCCCGTTCCTGTATCCCCTGGAGCACCGGGTCTGGGAGCGCGCCTACGTGGGCGCCGGCATCGCGATGTACGACGTGCTCGCGACGCTCACCCCGGGCCGCCGGCCGATGCCGTTCCACCGGCACCTCAGCCGCCACCAGATGGAGGCCAAGTTTCCGGACCTGGCGCACGACGCCGCCGTCGGGGCCGTCCAGTACTGGGACGCCTCGGTCGACGACGCCCGCCTCGTCGCGACCCTGATCCGCACGGCCGCCAGCTACGGCGCGCACGCCGCCAGCCGCACCCAGGTGGTCAGCCTGACGCAGGGCGCGACCGGCGCCGTGAACGGCGCGGTGGTCGTGGACCTGGAGACGGGCAAGGAGATCACCGTCCGGGCGCGGTCCGTGATCAACGCGACCGGCGTGTGGACCGAGGACACCGAGGCCCTGGCGGGCTCGGAGGGCGGGCTGCGCGTGCTCGCCAGCAAGGGCGTGCACCTGATCGTCCCGCGCGAGCGCATCCGGGGTCACGCGGGACTGATCCTGCAGACGGAGAAGTCCGTGCTGTTCGTCATCCCGTGGAGCCGGTACTGGATCATCGGCACCACGGACACCCACTGGAGCCTGGACCCGACGCACCCCGTGGCCACGAGCACCGACATCGACTACGTGCTGGACCACGCGAACGCCGTGCTCGCGCACCCCCTGACCAGGGAAGACGTCATCGGCACGTACGCGGGCCTGCGGCCGCTGCTGCAGCCGGGCACCAAGGCGGGCACGAGCAGCGCCAAGGTCAGCCGCGAGCACACCGTCGCGTCGCCGACACCGGGCCTCACCGTCGTCGCCGGCGGCAAGCTCACGACGTACCGGATCATGGCCAAGGACGCCGTGGACTTCGCGATCGGGCAGCGCGCCGCCGCGCTCCCGTCGATCACGCACCAGATCCCGCTCACGGGCGCCGTCGGGCTGCGGGCGGTGCAGCGCCAGGCGCGCACGTGGGGCAAGCGGTTCGGCTGGTCGCCCCCGATGCTGGACCACCTGCTGCACCGCTACGGCGCCAACCTCGCCGAGATCGTGGAGCTGTGCGACGCCGACCCGTCGCTCGCCAAGCCGCTCGAGCACGCCTCCGCCTACCTGCGCGCCGAGGTGCACTACGCGGTGAGCCACGAGGGCGCCCTCCACCTGGAGGACGTGCTCTCGCACCGCACGCGCCTGGTCTACGAGGTGGCGGACCGCGGCACGGCGGCCGCCGAGGAGATCGCCGCCGTCGTCGCCCCGCTGCTCGGCTGGGACGCGTCGGACGCCGAACGTGAGGTCCGCTCCTGGCAGGCGCGGATCGACGCGGAACGCCAGGCCGAGCAGGCGCCTGACGACGAGGGCGCAGAGCGGGCGCGCCTGACCACACCGGACGTAGCGGCCATGCAGCCGCTCCGAGGCTAAGGAAACCGAGGGAACCACTTCTACTCACAGCCGACGGGTCGCCCCAGAGGGACCGCCGGGACTACCTCCGTACGCCGACAGAGCTGTCGGCAGAAAGCGAGTCAGCGATGAACGCATTCTCGGACATCATCGTGCCGGAGTTCCTGGGCACGATGATCCTGCTCCTCGGCGGTGCCGGCGTGGTGGCCAACGCCATCCTCCCCAAGAACAAGGGGTTCAACGGCGGCTGGCTGATGATCAACTTCGGGTGGGGTCTCGCGGTCTTCGCGGGTGTCTTCGTGTCGCTGAGGTCCGGCGCGCACATCAACCCCGCCGTCACCCTCGGCATCCTGGCCAGCGGGGCCGAAGAGTTCGGTCCGGGCATCCCCGCCACCTTCGGCAACATGCTCATCTACTGGGTCGCGCAGCTCGTCGGCGCCTTCGTGGGCGCCGTCGTCGCGTACCTGACGTACAAGCAGCACTTCGACCAGGACGCCGACCCGGCGACCAAGCTCGCGGTCTTCTCCACCGGCCCGGCGATCCGCTCGTACGCGTGGAACTTCGTCACCGAGGTCGTCGGCACGTTCATGCTGGTCTTCGTCATCCTGTCGTTCGGGAACTGGCCCGGGGACATGGGGCCGCTGGCCGCAGCGCTCCTGGTGCTCGGTATCGGCGCCAGCCTCGGTGGCCCCACGGGGTACGCCATCAACCCGGCCCGTGACTTCGGACCTCGCATCGCCCACCTGGTCCTGCCCATCCCGGGCAAGGGCTCGAGCGACTGGGCCTACTCGTGGGTGCCGGTGCTCGGCCCGCTGGTCGGCGGCGCGCTCGGCGGCCTGCTCGCCGCGGCGGTCGCCGTCTGAGCCTGAGCCTGAGCCTGAGCCGCAAACACGCAGACCTCGAAACAGACAAGGGAGTCAACTCCGATGGCTGACTACGTACTCGCGATCGACCAGGGCACCACGAGCACCCGGGCGATCGTCTTCAACCACGCCGGGACCATCGTGTCCTCCGGCCAGCTCGAGCACGACCAGATCTTCCCCAAGGCCGGCTGGGTGGAGCACCAGCCGGAACAGATCTGGGACAACACCCGCCAGGTCGTCGGCCTCGCGCTGACCAAGGCGAACATCAACCACACCGACCTCGCGGCGGTGGGCATCACCAACCAGCGCGAGACCACGGTGGTGTGGGACAAGACGACGGGCAAACCGGTCTACAACGCGATTGTCTGGCAGGACACCCGCACCCAGGCGATCGTCGACGAGCTCGGCGGGTCCGAGGGCGCGGAGAAGTACAAGGCGATCGTCGGCCTGCCGCTCGCCACCTACTTCTCCGGCCCCAAGGTGAAGTGGATTCTCGACAACGTGGAGGGCGCGCGCGAGGCCGCGGACCGCGGCGACCTGCTGTTCGGCAACACGGACGCGTGGGTGCTGTGGAACATGACCGGCGGCGTCGACGGCGGCGTGCACGTCACCGACGTCACGAACGCGTCCCGCACCATGCTGATGGACCTCGACACGCTGTCCTGGCGCGAGGACATCGCGGCGGACATGGGCATCCCGCTGTCGATGCTCCCCGAGATCCGCTCCTCCTCGGAGGTGTACGGCACCGGGCGGCCCCGGGGCATGGTGCCCGGCGTGCCCATCGCAGGCATCCTCGGTGACCAGCAGGCCGCGACGTTCGGGCAGGCGTGCTTCGAGGTCGGTACGGCCAAGAACACCTACGGCACCGGCAACTTCATGCTGCTCAACACGGGCACGGAGAAGGTCCCGTCCGAGAACGGCCTGCTCACCACGGTCTGCTACAAGATCGGCGACGCGGCAGCGATCTACGCGCTCGAGGGCTCCATCGCCGTCACGGGCTCGCTCGTGCAGTGGCTCCGCGACAACCTGGGGATGTTCACCGACTCGGAGGACATCGAGTGGCTCGCCCGCAAGGTCGAGGACAACGGCGGCGCCTACTTCGTGCCGGCCTTCTCCGGCCTGTTCGCGCCGTACTGGCGGCCCGACGCGCGCGGTGCGCTGGTGGGGCTGACCCGGTACGTCAACCGGAACCACATCGCGCGGGCCGCGCTGGAGGCCACGGCGTTCCAGACCCGCGAGGTCATGGACGCCATGCGTGCCGACTCCGGCGTCGACCTCACCGAGCTCAAGGTCGACGGCGGCATGGTCGCCAACGAGCTGCTGATGCAGTTCCAGGCCGACCAGCTCGGCGTTCCCGTCGTCCGGCCCGTCGTCGCGGAGACCACGGCGCTCGGCGCCGCGTACGCCGCGGGTATCGCCGTCGGCTTCTGGAAGGGCGAGTCCGACGTCACCGCGAACTGGGCGGAGGACCGGCGCTGGACGCCCTCCGTGGAGGAGGGCGAGCGGGACCGGCTCTACCGGAGCTGGAAGAAGGCCGTGACGAAGACGTTCGACTGGGTCGACGCCGACATCGGCTGATCTCACCACCCCTGTCAGACGCTCAGGCCACCGAAGGTGACCTGGGCGTCTGACACGTTCCGGGGCAGGCGTCAGGGAGCCAGGAACCGGCGCGCCGTCTCCACGAGCGTCGCCTTCTCGCCCTGCGCCGTGAACCCCTCGTCGACCGCCACGCGCCCCAGGAATCCGTCGGTCAGGAGGTACAGCCACGAGGTGATCCGGTCCGGGGTCAGGTCCGTCCGGATCTCGCCGGCCCGCTGGGCCCGCTCGACCCAGGGCCGGATCAGCTCCTGCTGGGCGTGGGTGTCCTCGTCGAGCTTGGCAGCGACGTCGGGCAGGTGCATGACGCCGCCGACCGCGCGCACGAAGCCGGGCATCCGGGGGTCCGCGGCGTCGTCGGCGCCCTGCCGGACGATGTCGAGCACGACGCCGAGCGCGTCGGTCCGGTCCGCGTACCGCGCCTCGGCGTGGCGCACCTCCTGGATGCCGAGCGTCAGGATCGCGAGCAGGAGCTCCAGCTTGGTCGGGAAGTAGTGGAAGAACGTGCCCGACCCGATCCCCGCCCGCCGGCAGATCGCCGCGGTGGTGGTGCCGTCGTAGCCCCGCTCCGCGAAGACGGTGAGCGCGGCGTCGATGATGACCAGCCGGCGCGCCTCGTGGCGTGCGGGATCAACGGTCCGCGCCACGGGCACCCTCAGCGGACACCGTCCGGCGCACCTGGATCCGGTCGTCCCGGACGCGGGCCACCAGGCCGAGCGCGGCCAGGTCCTCGTCCGCCTGGCGGCGGGCGACGGCGTCCTTGCGCTCCTCCAGCCGACGGCGGAGCGCCTCGTGCTCGGCGGCCGTGAACCCCGGGCGGCCGTCCACCCAGCGCTCGAACAGCTGCTCGTGCGGGTCGGCGTCCCGCCAGGGCCAGCCGTGCCCGGTCAGCGCCTCGCGCACCCGCGCCGCCGACAGGGTGTCGGCGTCGAGGCGGGCGCGCAGGCCGCCGTCGGGCCGCAGCAGCACCAGGTACTCCTTGTCCCGGAACGCCGCGCCGACGTCGGACCGCTCGATCCACACCTCGCGCTCCTCCTGCCTGTGCTCGAGGTGGTCGTCGGCGACGGTGAGCTGCGGCGCCTCCCCCACCGTCATGAAGGCGATGAAGCCGCCACCCACCAGGCCGAGCCCGCCCAGGATGCCGAGCGTCCAGGGCAGGGGGAGCGACTCGATCAGCGTGAGCAGCCGCGGCACGGGCAGCGGCGTCGCATCGATCAGCCCGGCGATCCCGCCCGCCAGCGGTGCGGCGAACCAGCCGAGCACGAGGCCGAGCGCGAGCACGGCGAGGCCCAGCACGAGCGGGAGCGCGGGGGGCTGGCGTACCTCGGTGGTCGTCATGGCCCAATTATTAGAGCAGGCACTCCACTAATGCAATCAATATCGCGGACGAGGCGCTGCACTGGCGGAGCGTGCGGTCGTAGGCTCGGCCCGTGCCCATCAGCTACACGCTTCCCGGTGTCCATGTCACCGACCACTCCGTCGACGTCCCGCTCGACTGGTCCCAGCCCGACGGGTCCCCCACGATCTCCGTGTTCGCCCGGGAGCTCGTCGATCCCACCCGCCGCACCGAGGACCTGCCGCTCCTCGTATTCCTCCAGGGCGGCCCGGGCGGCAAGGGTCCCCGCCCCACCGGCCCGGACGGCTGGGTGGGCACGGCGCTCAAGCGGTTCCGCGTGGTGCTCCTCGACCAGCGCGGCACCGGGCGGTCCAGCGCCGTCCGGGCGGAGGCGCTGAACGCCCTCGGCACGCCCGAGGAGCAGGCGGAGTACCTCACGCACTTCCGCGCCGACAACATCGTGCACGACGCCGAGCACGTCCGGAAGACGCTCTTCGGCGGCCGGCGCTGGACCTCGCTGGGCCAGTCGTACGGCGGCTTCATCACCATGACGTACCTGTCGTTCGCGCCCGAGGGCCTGAACGCGAGCCTCGTGACCGGCGGCCTGCCGAGCCTGACGGCGTCGGCCCGGGAGGTCTACGAGCGCACCCAGCCGCGCGTGGTGGCCAAGAACGAGCGGTTCCGCGCGCGCTACCCGCACGTCACCAAGACCCTCGGCCGGATCGTCGACCGCCTAGCGGCCGGCGGCGTGACGGAGCCCGGCGGCGACCCGCTCACCGTGCGGCGGTTCCAGACGCTCGGCATGGACTTCGGCATGCAGCCCGGGTTCGAGCGCGTGCACTGGATCGTCGACGAGGCATTCGACTCCCCGCACGGCGGCCCGCTCAGCGACACGTTCCGCGCGACGGTCGGGGCCGAGACGTCGTTCGCCACCAACCCGCTGTACGCGCTGCTGCACGAGTCGATCTACGCCCAGTCCCACACCGGCCCCACCGCGTGGGCGGCCCAGTCCGTGCGCGACGCCGACCCGGCGTTCGGCGAGGACGCCCGGCCGCTGCTGCTGACCGGCGAGATGATCTACCCCTGGATGTTCTCCGAGATCAGCGCGCTGCGACCGTTCGAGGCCGCGGCCGACGCCCTCGCCCGGCGGCAGGACTGGGGCGACCTGTACGACCTGCACCGGCTCGCGGACAACGAGATCCCGGTCGAGGCCGCCGTGTACTTCGACGACATGTTCGTCGACGCGTCCCTCTCGCTGGAGACGGCGGCCCACGTGGGCAACGTCGAGCCGTGGGTCACCAACGAGTTCGAGCACGACGGGCTGCGGCTCGGCGACGTCCTGCCCAGGCTGCTGGACCGCCTGGACGCCCGGGGCGGCCCGCTGACATCGGCGGAGTAGACCGCCGCCGGGTTCTGGACGGGCTGCACTTCGCCCCTCCCCTTCGCCCGCCCTCTCCTTCGAGACCTAAGTTTCTTGGCTTTGAGCGGCCGCAAAGCGAAGAAAACTTGGGTCTCGAAGGAGCGGAGCCGGCGGGGAGGAGCCGGCACCAAGCAGCCGTCAGCGCAGCCCCGGCAGCGAGGCGACCACGTACCCGTCCACCTCGACGACGTCCCCCGGGGTCAGGCCGGGCCGGCCCGCCGGGTGGCAGAGGGTCACCTGGAAGCCGTCGGTCTGCACGCGGGCGGCGGTGAAGTCCTGGCCGGTGCGGGCGACGGAGCGCTGCTCGATCGCGAGCACCACGCCGGTCAGGTGCGCGACGGCGTCCGTGGACGCGGCGTACGCGCCGGTGGGCTCGAAGACCAGGCCGGACACCGCGGCGTCGGCCCGCCCGATCACCTGGACGGAGTTGCCGAGCACGACGATCGACGCCGGACCCGTGACCGGCGCCTCCGCGGTGCCCAGCAGGGCGAGCTCCTCGAGCTGGCAGGCGATCTCGGTGATGACCTCGTCGTGCTGGTTCACGAGCTCGGCGAGCACCAGCCCGCCGTCGACCGCCTGCGGCTCGGAGAGGATGGCGCCGGGCGCGGCGTAGAACGTGGGCGTGACCACCCGCACCAGGTCGCCCTCGGTGGTGATGATCAGGCGGGCACCGGACACGTCGGTCCAGATGTGCACGCCGACCTCACCGTCCTTGGCGATGGTCTCCGCCTCGGCGCGAGCCGAAGCCACCAGGTCGCGAAATTCGCTACGTCGCCAGACGTCCAGTCCGATGCAAGCCAGGTTCGATGCCACGGTCGCCTACGCTAACCCGGCGACGGCGTCCGGACTCGACGGAGGGGTCATACGTGCGTCACTCCGGGGCGTGCTTGTCCAGGAACGCGTACACCTCGGCGTCGTCCACGCCGGGGAACGCGCCCCGCGGCAGGGCCGCGAGGATCTGCTGGTGCATGCGCCCCGACGGCCAGGCCTCGCCCGACCAGCGGTCGGTCAGCTCCGGCGACGGGCGCTGGCAGCACGCCGGGTCCGGGCACGTCGAGACGCGCCGCACCTGCGTGTCCCGCCCGCGGAACCACTTCGCGTGCGCGTACGGCACCCCGACGGTGATCGAGAAGGCGCCCGAACCGCCGTCCGGCCCGCCCGCGGGCGACGTCGACCCCGTCTGGGTGGAGCACCAGAACGTCCCGGCCGGGGTGTCGGTGTACTGGTAGAACTCGGTGGCGCGGTCGCGGCGCTCGAACGCCTCGCGCGCCGCCCAGCGCCGGCAGATGAGCTGCCCCTCGATGGCGCCCGTGACGTCCTGCGGGAACGGCAGGCCGTCGTTCGCGTAGCCGCGGAACAGCGCGCCGTCGGCCCCCACGCGCAGGAAGTGCAGCGGGATGCCGAGGTGGTGCGTCGCGAGGTTGGTGAGCCGCATCGCGGCCGCCTCGTGCGTGATGCCGAAGGCGTCACGGAAGTCCTCGACCGCGAGGTCGTGCTCCCGCTTGCGCTCCTGGAGGAACGGCACGGCCACGAACTGCGGTACCAGGCAGGCGGCGGCGAAGTACGTGATCTCGACGCGCTGCCGCAGGAACTCGCCGTACGAACGCGGCCGGTCGTGCTCCAGCACGCGGTGCGCCAGCGCCTGCAGCGCGAGCGACCGCAGGCCGTGCCCGCCCGGGGTCGACGCCGGGGGCAGGTAGATGCGCCCGTTGCGCAGGTCGGTCACCGAGCGGGCGGACCGGGGCAGGTCGCCCACGTGCAGCAACGTGAAGCCCATCTGCTCCGCCATCCGCGCCACCGTGCGGTGGGTCAGCGCGCCGCCCGTGTACCCGGCGGCCTTGACCATCTGCTCCGCGACGGCCTCGAACTGCGGGTAGTGGTTGTCGCGGGCCTCCCGCTCCAGGCGCAGCTCGGTGTTGGCCCGCCGCGCCTCCTCGGGGGTGGCGATCGCCATCTGCTCGCGCCGGGCCAGCTCGTCGTGCAGGCCCACCAGCTGCTCCAGGACCGGCATCGGCAGCTTCTGGCTGGGCTTGACCGCGGGCACGCCCAGGGTGGTGAACAGGGGTCCACGCTGCGCCCGGTCGAGCGCGATCTCCAGAGCGGCCCTGCGCGACGGCGGCTCGGCGCTGAGCAGCTCGCTCATCGGCACGCCGAACGCCTCGGCGATCGAGCGCAGCAGCCCGAGCCGCGGTTCGCGCCGGCCGTTCTCCACGAGCGAGAGCAGGCTCGGCGCGGAGCCGACCTTCTCGCCGAGCGCGTCCAGCGTGAGCCCCCGCGCGGTGCGCAGGTGCCGGATCCGGCGGCCGAGGGTGATCAGGTCCGTCTCGGTGCCCGACGACGTCGGCTCGCCTCCGGCAGGCATGTCGCCCTCCGCTCGTGGTCGCTTCACCCGGTCGCTGCCCAGGACGGGCCAGCAGGAACCCGCTCCTTCACACTACGTGAAGATCGGCGATTCTTGACAGCCCATGGACTGGAATTCGGGGCGATCCGCACGTGAAGGTGGAAACAAGCCCGCCACCGTGGCCCGCAGTCTGACGATCGGAGCGCACATGTCCGTCCTCGCGAACCCCCGCCGAACCCGGCTCGTCGCCGAGCTCGTGGCCGACGTGACCATCGGCCAGGACTCCACCACGGCAGACACCTCGGCGTCCACGGCCGCGAACGGCATCCCGCCCGCCGGAGACCTGGACGTGCGCGACTGGGTCGCCCGCGTGGCCGAGCTCACGCAGCCGGACGAGATCGTCTGGTGCGACGGCTCCGGGCAGGAGAAGCAGCGTCTCATCGACCAGATGCTGGCCGCGGGCACGCTCGTCGCGCTGAACCAGGAGAAGCGGCCGGGCTCGTACCTGGCGCGCTCCAACCCCGCCGACGTCGCCCGCGTCGAGTCGCGCACCTTCATCTGCTCGCAGGACGAGGAGGACGCCGGCCCCACCAACAACTGGGTGGCCCCGGCCGACATGCGCACCGAGCTGAAGGATGTCTTCGAGGGCTCCATGAAGGGCCGCACCATGTACGTGGTGCCGTTCTCGATGGGCCCGGTGGGCGGACCCATCTCGCAGGTGGGCATCGAGCTCACCGACTCCCCGTACGTCGTCGTCTCGATGCACGTCATGACCCGGGTCTCGGACGAGATCCTGCGCCTGATCGACGCCGGCCAGCAGTGGGTCCCCGCCGTGCACTCGGTGGGCGCGCCCCTGGCCGAGGGCGAGGCGGACGTGGCCTGGCCGTGCAGCGACACCAAGTACATCGTGCACTTCCCGGAGAGCCGCGAGATCTGGTCGTACGGCTCCGGCTACGGCGGCAACGCCCTGCTCGGCAAGAAGTGCTTCGCGCTGCGCATCGCCTCGGCGATGGCGCGTGACGAGGGCTGGCTCGCCGAGCACATGCTGCTGATCCGCATCACCTCGCCCGAGCAGCGCCAGTACCACCTGGCCGCCGCCTTCCCGAGCGCCTGCGGCAAGACGAACCTCGCGATGCTGCAGCCCACGATCCCGGGCTGGAAGGTCGAGACCCTCGGCGACGACATCGTGTGGATGCGCCCCGGCCCGGACGGGACGCTGCGCGCCATCAACCCCGAGGCCGGCTTCTTCGGCGTCGCACCCGGTACCGGCATCGACACCAACCCGACCGCCGTCGCGACGTTCGACCGCGACACCATCTTCACGAACGTCGCGCTGACCGACGACGGCGACGTCTGGTGGGAGGGCCTCACGGCCGAGCCGCCGGCGCACCTGACCGACTGGCAGGGCAACGACTGGACGCCGGACTCCGAGACGCCCGCGGCCCACCCGAACTCCCGCTTCACCGTGTCCGCCGCCCAGTGCCCCACCATCGCGGACACCTGGGAGGACCCGGCGGGCGTGCCCGTCGACGCGATCGTGTTCGGCGGCCGCCGCCCCAGCAACGTGCCGCTCGTCGCGGAGTCCTTCGGCTGGGAGCACGGCGTGTTCATGGGCGCCACGATCTCCTCGGAGCGCACGGCCGCCGCCGAGGGCGCGCTCGGCGAGCTGCGCCGCGACCCCTTCGCGATGCTCCCGTTCTGCGGCTACAACATGGCCGACCACTGGGCGCACTGGCTGGAGGTCGGCGCGGGCATCGAGGAGTCCAGGCGCCCGCGGATCTTCCAGGTCAACTGGTTCCGCCGCGGCGAGGACGGCCGCTTCCTGTGGCCCGGGTTCGGCGAGAACTCGCGCGTGATCGAGTGGATCGTGGGCCAGGTCGAGGCCGGCCGCGGCCTGCGCGAGGACACCTCCGTGGCCACGCCGGTGGGCAGCCTGCCCGCGCCCGGCACCCTGAACCTGGACGGCATCGACGTGCCGGACGCCGACATGGCGGCCCTCTTCGACGTGCCGACCAAGCCGTGGCAGGACGAGGCCGACCTGACCGAGGAGTTCTTCGACCGGTTCGGCGACCACACGCCGGCGGCGCTGCGCGCCCAGCTCGACGCCCTGCGGGAGCGTCTGGCCCGATGATCTCGGCCGGCTGACGGCGCGACCTTCTCGGGTGGCTACCCGTCGCGCCGTCGGCCGTCCGAACAGATTTCCCCGGCCGGGTTATTGAGGCATCCCGGCCGGGGATCTCCTTTGTCCACAGGCCTGTTCGTCCACAGGCCTGTGGACTCAGTAGCGCATCCCCATCAGATCGCGGACGTCGTCCAGGGTGCGGTCCGCGATCTCGTTCGCCCGCGCATTGCCTCGCGCGAGCACCTCGTCCAGGTGACGGGGCCCCGCGGAGGCGAGCTCCCGCCGTCGGGCACGGAGAGGGCGCAGGCCCTCCACGACGGCCTCGGTGACCACCGCCTTGAGGCGCCCCGCGCCGGCCGCGCCCACCTCGTCGGCGAGCGCCTCCGGCGAGGTGCCGGTGAAGGAGGCGCCGATCTGGAGCAGGTTCGCGATCTCCGGCCGCTGCTCCGGCTCGTAGGTGATGGTGCGCTCGGCGTCGGTCCGGGCGCGCCTGAAGAACGTCGCGGTGTCGTCCTCCGAGGCCCGCAGCTCCAGCGCGTTGCCCCGCGACTTGGACATCCGGCGCCCGTCGCTGCCGAGCACGGTGGTCGACGGCGCGATGAGCGCGTCCGGCTCGGGGAAGTACGGCCGCGTGGCGGAGTACCGCTGGTTGAACCGCCGTGCGATGGTCCGGGTGATCTCCAGGTGCGGCAGCTGGTCCACGCCGACCGGCACGAGGTTGCCGTGGCAGAACAGGATGTCGGCGGCCTGGTGGACCGGGTAGGTGAGCAGCAGGCCGGAGATGCCGCGGCGCTGCCGCAGCACGGCCGCCTCCGCCTCCGACTTCACCGTGGGGTTGCGCTCCAGCTCGGCCACCGTGACCAGCGACAGGAACGGCAGCAGGAGCTGGTTCAGGGCCGGCACCGCCGAGTGCGTGAAGACGGTGCTGCGGTCGGGGTCCAGGCCCGCCGCGAGGTAGTCGAGCAGCACCTCCCGGACCGTGGCCGGCAGGTCGCCGGAGTCGTCGCGGTCGGTGATGACCTGGTAGTCGGCGACGATGAGGAACACCTCGACGCCCAGGTCCTGCAGGCGCACGCGGTTGGCGACCGTGCCCATCAGGTGCCCCAGGTGGAGGGCTCCGGTGGGGCGGTCGCCGGTCAGCACCCGGTACTCCCCCGGGTTCCGGGCGATCAGGCCCTCCAGGACGGCGGTGCGCTCGCGCGCCGCCTCGGCGGAGCGGGTGGCGCTGCGCTTCTCGCGGGCAGCTTCGAGGTCGAGGAGTGCGCCGGGGGCGGACGACGTCGGGGCCGCCTCGGGCGGCAGGGTCACGGACATGCTGGGTCTCCTTGGTCAGGGAGCCGCCCGCGCACGACGTCGGGCACAGAAAAGTCCCGGGCTGCGGCGAGCAGCTCGGGACTTCTGTGCGGGTGGGCGCGTCAGGTCACTGCTGCGGGTGCAGCCGCCACCAGTTCAGCCCGTGCGTCATGCGCCCAGGGTATGCGGGCGTCCGACGGCGGGCAAGGGCCGGCACCCGCTCGACGGCGCCGGACGCCGCCGCGCCGTCCGGCAGCGAGAATGGACCCGTGCCGCACCAGCCTGACGCCCCCATGCCCGAGAACCCCCTGGCTCACATCGTGTACTTCGAGCCCCGCATCCCCGGGAACACCGGCTCCGCGATCCGGCTCGCCGCCGTGACCGGGGCGCGGCTGCACCTCGTGGAGCCCCTGGGCTTCGACCTGTCGGAGGCCAAGCTGAAGCGCGCCGGCCTCGACTACCACGACCTCGCCGTCATGGACGTGCACCCGTCGCTCGACGCCGCCCTCGACGCGCTGCCCGAGGCCCGGGTGTTCGCGTTCACCACCCGTGCGACCACGCGCTTCACCGACGTCGAGTACCGGCCGGGCGACGTGCTGCTGTTCGGCCCGGAGCCCACCGGACTGCCGCCCGAGGCGCTCGAGCACCCCCGCGTCACCGACGAGCTGCGGATCCCGATGCTGCCCGGCCGCCGGTCGCTCAACCTGACCAACGCGGCGTCGATCGCGGTGTACGAGGTGTGGCGCCAGGCGGGGTTCGCCGAGGGGGCGTGAGGCTCGGCTACGCCCGCACCACCAGCACCCGGCCCGGGGCCAGCTCGTACCGCCCCGGCATCACGCCCGGGCTCGCCGGCCCCGCCTGGGCGACGACGGCGACAGGCGGCTCGCCCACGACGCGGTCCGACGTCGGGAACCACGTGCGGCCCACGCTGACGAGGATCAGCATGCCGTCGATGTGCCCCGCCGGGCTGAACGTCGCCGACCCGGCCGGGTAGCGGCCGATCCCGGCCTCGGTGAGCCGGTCGGCGGTGTCCACGACGTCGGGCACCGCGATGCCCACCTCGCTCACGGACAGCAGGTCGCCCGGCCCGAACGGGTCAGGCTGGGTGCCGGGCACGTGCGGGCTCGAGGCCTTCGCACCCGCGCCGGGCCCGGCACCCAGGTCTCGGGGGAGATCACGGCGCGCGATGACTTCCAGGACCGAGCGGTCCGGTCCCGGGAAGTACAGTGACCGCGCGTTCCAGGCGTCCTGCGCCTCGAACTCCGTGCGGTCGCCCTCGCTCAGCAGACCGGGTCCCGCCGTCAGGAACGCGCGGGCGGCGTCGAACCGCGCGTCGTCGATCAGGAACGCGTAGTGCTGGTCGCCCGTGGCGTCGGTGTCCTCGCGGAAGCGCAGGACCGTGCGCCCGGCGGTGACCTCGACCGCGCCGATCTCCTTGCTGACCGGGAGCCCGAGGACCGTCTCGTAGTACGCGGCCGTCTCGGCGATCGAGCGGGTCACCGTGTCGATGCTGATGATCTCCATGCGGCCCAGTCAACAACCTCAACAACGGTTGAGGTCAAGCGGCTCAGGAGATGCCGAGGTGCACCAGCAGGGCTTCGTCGAGCGCCGCCGCCTCATCGGAGGACAGCTTGCCGACCCGATTGACCAGGCGCCCCATGTCGACCGCCCGCACCTGCTCCGCCTGCGCCTTGGAGTCGACCGCGAGCCCGGAGCCCCGCTTCGAGACGAGCACCTGGAACGAGAGCACGCGCTTCACGTTGCTCGTCAGCGGCACGACGGTCAGGACGCCACGGCCCAGTCGCCGGGCCGCCGCGTTGTAGGCGTCGTTCGACACGATGACGACCGGTCGGACCTTGTTCGCCTCGGAGCCGCGTACCGGGTCGAGATCCGCGTACCAGACCTCACCGCGATACATCGGACTCCAGGCCGTCGGCGACCGTCACGTCCCAGACCTCGGCCTCACCTGAGTCGTACCACTCCGAGATCGCCTGCTCGGCCTCCAGCGTGAGCGCCATCTGCCGAAGGGCACCGATCGCCTCGTGGACACCGGCGGAACGCGAGCCGAGCCCGTTGTCCACCACGTAGTCATCCAGGAACCGCAGGTCCTGTTCCGGAATGCTCACACTCACCTTCATACCCTTGATCCTACCCTGGGTGACAACTCCTGGACCAGGGGTAGTACCGTCCGTGCTACGACAGCAGCCAGGAAGCGGCGCGGCGCAGCAGCTCCTGGTGCCCCGCCGAGTCGAACGAGCGGACGTCGTGGCCGAGCCCGGAATACACGCTGCGGCCGCCGTGCGCCTCGTTGACCCACAGGACCGGGTGCGAGGCGCCGTCGTCGTCCAGGGTGGTGCCGAGCACGCGCGTGTCCGCGGCGACGCGGAGACGGCAGTAGCGCTCGTCGAAGGCCTCGACCACGCTCAGGCCCTCGGTGAGGGGGTGGCCGACCGTCAGCTCGAAGCGGGCGGTGCCGATCGGCGGGTGCATCGACTCGCCGGGGATCCAGCGCCCGCCGAGCACCGCCTCCCAGTCGGGCGCGTCGTAGAAGGTGTTCGCCGCCTGGTGCAGCCCGAGCACGGCACCCCCGGCCCGCGCCCAGGCGGACAGCCGGTCGTGAAAGGGGAGCCAGTCGTCGTCGGAACCGTCGAAGTCGGCGTCCCGGCGGCCCGTGCCGCCGTTGACGACCAGGAGGTCCACGGAGTCCAGGTCGTTCAGCGCGTCGCGGAACAGGCCGCGCACCTCGACGGCCCCCAGCTCACCGAGGATCCCGGCGGCCACGTGCGACGTCGCCGCATGGTCGTGCCAGGGGTCCTCGTAACGTCCACGGCCGGAGAGGATGAGGATGCGGCGTTGCGTCATGCGCCCGATCCTGCCACCGTCCTGAGCCACGGACGCCGGACGTAGGCTCCGTCGGTCGAACAGGGCTCATGGAGCGATCAGCCCTACGTTCGACGGCGGCCCGCCTATGGGACCACCAGGACCTTGCCGCTCGCCTCACCCGACGCGAGCCGGCGGAGGGCCTCGACCGCGTCGTCGAGGCTGTAGCGGCGGTCGATCCTGGGCCGCACGGCGCCGGAGGCGAGCAGCCCTGCCAGCTCGGCCAGGTCGGCGCGGCGGTTCGGGTGCCAGGCGAAGGTGCCGATCCGCGTGCCGGTCAGCGCGCCGACCACCGGGCCGAGCAGCGCCTTCTCCGCGAAGGAGCCCATCCGCCGGGCGATCAGCACGTACCGGCCGCCCGGGGCCAGGCACCGGCGAACCGCCACGACGGACCGGGTGTCGGCGATGTCCAGCACCACGTCGAACCGCCGGCCGGAACGCGTGACGTCCTCGTGGCGATGGTCGATCACCTCGTCCGCGCCCAGCTCCCGGAGGAACGCCAGCTTGTCACCGTGGTCGACAGCGGTGACCTCCGCACCCCGAGCCTTCGCGATCTGCACCGCGAACGGTCCCACGCAGCCACCCGCGCCGTTGACCAGCACGCGCTCGCCCGGCCGGACCGGCCCGGCGGCGCGCAGGCCCTGGAGCGCGAGCGAACCCGAGTGCGGCGCGGTGGCGGCGTCCTCGAACGAGATGTGCTCCGGGAGCGGCGAGAGGGCCGACGCCGGGACGCACACCCGGTCGGCCAGCGCGCCGTGCCCGCTGTCGAAGAGGTCGGCCCAGACGCGGTCGCCCGCCCGCACGCTCGTCACATCGGGCCCGACCCGCTCGACCGTCCCGGCGACATCGAGGCCGACACGCCGGTTCGTCGGCCGCACCAGGCCCGTGGCCACGCGGGCGACCCGCGGGCGGCCGAGCAGGTGGTCGAGGTCCGCCGTGTTCAGCGAGGCGGCCGCGATCCGGACGACCGCCTCGCCCGGGCCCGGCTCGGGCTGCTCGACGGCGGCGAGCCGCAGGGCGTCCACCGGACCGTACCGGTCGCGGACCACGGCCCTCACGGCGTGCCGCCCGCTCCGTCGCGAGCGGCGGCCGATCCGTCCTGGTCCGCGGCGGCAGCCCTGGACGCCGCGTCGCCCGGCCCCACCCGTCGCAGCGCGAGGAAGTCGGTGACCCCGAACAGCCGCGCGACCCGCCGGTCCGCCCCCGACAGGTAGGGCAGCGCCCGGCCCGGCTCGACGAGCTGCGGCGTCACCGTGTGCTCGTGCCCGTCGACCCGCAGCTCCGCCGTGCCCGCGGCCTGGATGTTGCGCAGCCAGTCCACGGCCCGGCCGTACGGGAGGTACACGAGAAAGTCGCCGTCCATCGGGTACACCCCGATCGGCGTCGAGTACGACGCCCCGGACCGGCGGCCGACGTGCCGGACGAGCGCGGCCGACGCACCGGGCTCCCCCGCGTCCCGCAGCGCGCCACGGTTGGTGACCCGCCGGTTGAACCGCCGGACGACACCGAGCCCGCGCCGGTTCTTGCTCCGCATGACCAGCACCAACGCCGCGAACGCGGCGAGCCCCAGCACGAGGAGAGTCCCCACCACCCACAGGATCCAGGTCCACATGACGCTCCGCCTTCCGGACGAGACTTACGGCGTAAGCCTTACGACGTAAGGTAGGACCGTCACGAGGCCCCGTCAAGGGTCGGCGGACGTAGGATCGCGAGACCATGACTTCCCCGCAGACGACCGGCACGCCACCACGCACCACCCTGACCCGTGCCCGGGTCCTGGAGTCGGCGGTGGCCCTGGCCGACCGGGACGGCCTCGGGGCCCTCACCATGCGCAGCCTGGCCCGCGAGCTCGGCATCGAGGCGATGTCGCTCTACCACCACGTCGCCAACAAGGAGGACCTGCTCGACGGCGTGGTGGACGTCGTGGCGGCGGAGATCCAGGACGCGGTGGCCCTGCTCGACCCCCTGCCGGACGACGCGCCGCCGTCCGCCTGGAAGCCCGCGATGCGCCGGCAGATCCTCACGGCGCGCGCGGTGCTGCTGCGCCACCCCTGGGCGTCGACCGTCCTGGAGACGCGGACGTCGTTCAGCCTGCACATCGTCCGGTACTGCGACTCGCTCCTGGGGCTGATGCGCCACGGCGGCTTCTCGTGGGACCTGGTGCACCACGCGATGCACGCCCTGGGCAGCCGGGCGTTCGGGTTCTCCCAGGAGCTCTTCGAGCCCGACGGGGCGACCGCGGGCTCGGCCGCCGGCGGTGGTGCGCGGGAGGGTGCGGACGACGAGGCCACCGCGCTGCTCCAGCAGATGGCCGACCAGGTGCCGCACATGGTCGAGATGCTCGCCGAGGTCGCCCACGACGAGCCGGGCGCCACGCTGGGCTGGTGCGACGATCAGACCGAGTTCGAGTTCGGTCTCGACCTGATCCTCGACGGGCTCGACCGGCTGGCCGGACGCGCGGGTCACTGACCCGCGCGCCCCGGGGTCAGCGCAGCGGGTCGAACGGCCGGATCTCCTCCGGCGTGGCACCCGTCGTGATCAGCGTCGCCAGCGCCCGGCCGGTCGCGGGGCCCAGCACCATGCCCCACATGCCGTGGCCGCCGGCCGCGAAGACGCCGGGGGCCGCCGTCCGGCCCACGAGCGGCAGGCCGTCCGGCGTCACCGGCCGGGAACCCACCCACTCGTCCTCGCGGGAGTCGAGGTCGACGCCCTCGAAGAGGCCGCGGACCGAGTTCACGATGGCCTCGATGCGCCGGGGCTGGAAGGGCTCGTCGGGCCCGCGGAACTCCATGGTCCCCGCGATCCGCAGCCGCCCCTGGTACGGGGTGCAGGCCACGCGGCGCGCCGGGAAGTAGACCGGGTGGTCGATCGGCGGGCCGGTCACGGGCGCACTGAACGAGTAACCCCGCCCCGCCTGCACCCGGGTGCGCACGCCGAGCTGCCGGGTCAGGTCCGAGAGCCACGCGCCCGTGGCGACCACGACGGCGTCCGCCCGGAGTGCGTCGCGGCCGGCCACCTCGACCTCGGCGCCGCCGCCCGGCACCGGCCGGACGGCCGTGACCCGGGCGTCCGTGAGCACCTTCGCGCCCCGCGCGCTGACCGACGTCGCCAGCGCCTCCACGTACGGTCCCGGCTCGATGTACCGCTGACCCTCCAGGGTCCAGAGCGACTGGAGGGCACTGGTGAGGTGCGGCACGCGGACGCCGTCGGGCACCCGGGACAGCGCGATCTTCTGGCCCGCCTTCGCCACGGCCCGCAGCTCGTGCACGAACGGCCGCGACTCCCGCTCCCGCTCGAACCCGACCACCCAGGGGCTGGCGTGCGAGGTGGCGTGCACGCCCCCGGCCTCCAGCTCGTCGTAGGCCTCGAGCGCCATGCGATCGATCGGGGTGAGGGCCGCCATCGTGCGCTGCCACGCGCCGGGCGTCGCGTGGGCCATGAACCGGGCGAGGAAGCCCCAGAGCGCCCGGTCGAACCGGAAGGGGACGCTGAGGGCGGCGTCGGGGTCGAGCATCGCCTTCGGGCCGTAGGCCCAGAGCGACGGGTCGGCCAGCGGCATCGCCATGCCCGGGGTGAGCCAGCCGGCGTTGCCCCAGGAGGAGCCGGAGGCGACGCCGTGCCGGTCGAGGACCGTCACCTCCACGCCGCGTTCCTGCAGGTGCCAGGCGGTGGACAGGCCGACCATGCCGGCCCCGACGACGATCGCGGACTTGGTTTCGGTCACGCTGGTGCTCCTTCTCGCGAGTGCAGTACCCCCAGTACCCCTCCCCGTCGAGCGGCGGACTCCCCCATCGTCCGCCGCGCCGGTCGATTCGGCGCGACGGCCCCGTGAAGTGCGGCGGAACACGGAGTGTGGAGCTGCCGACGCCGCCCGCCCCGGGCGTGGTGCCCGGGGCGGGCGGGTTCGAGCGACCGCGCCGGGCCGGTCAGCCCAGCGGGCGCGCCAGGGGCTCGATCGCCGCGACCTCGTCCGCCGTGAGGGGCCCCGCCGCGAGCGCCGCGACGTTGTCCTCGAGCTGCGCCACGGACGACGCGCCGATGAGGGCCGACGTCACGCGCTCGTCCCGCAGCACCCAGGCGAGCGCGAGCTGCGCGAGCGTCTGCCCGCGGCCCGCGGCGATCTCGTTGAGCGCCTTGGCGCGGCCCAGGTAGTCCTCGGTGAGGGCCCGGTCCGAGAGGAACGGCGAGTCGGAGCGGGCCGCACGGGACCCGGCCGGGACCTCGCCGGCGAGGTACTTGCTGGTCAGCAGGCCCTGCTGCAGCGGGGAGAACACGATGGTCCCGACGCCCAGCTCGCCCACGACGTCGAGCAGCGACTCGCTCTGCGTGCCGTCGTACCCGTCCTCGTGGGCGGGGTTCTCGATGTGCCGGTTGAACATCGAGTAGGACGGCTGGTGGATGAGGAGCGGGACGCCCAGCTCACCGAGGATCCGCGCGGCGTCACGCGTGCGCGCCGGCGAGTAGTTGGAGACGCCCACGTACAGGGCCTTGCCCTGCTGGACCGCGGACGCGAGCGCGCCCATGGTCTCCTCGAGCGGCGTCGAGGGGTCGGGCCGGTGGTGGTAGAAGACGTCGACGTAGTCCACGCCCATGCGGGTCAGCGACTGGTCGAGGCTGGCCAGCAGGTACTTGCGCGAGCCGTGGTCGCCGTAGGGGCCGGGCCACATGTCGTAGCCGGCCTTCGTGGAGAGGATCAGCTCGTCGCGGTAGGGCCTGAGATCGGCGGCGAGGTGCCGGCCGAAGTTCGCCTCGGCCGCGCCGTAGGACGGGCCGTAGTTGTTCGCCAGGTCGAAGTGCGTGACGCCCAGGTCGAGCGCGCGGCGCAGGATGGCGCGCTGTGTGCCGAACGGGCTGGTGTCGCCGAAGTTGTGCCAGAGCCCCAGGGACAGCGCGGGCAGGTCCAGACCCGAGCGGCCGGTGCGGCGGTACTGCATGGTGTCGTAACGGTCCTCTGCTGCGAGGTACCGGGATGCGAGAGGCATACGGCCATCGTGGCACGGGAAACCTGTCCGCCCCGACCACGGTTCCGTGCCACGATGCGCGTCATGTCTGCGCAGATCTTCGACCTGGTCGTCCGCCGGACGTGGCGCGTCCCCCTCACCGCGGTCTCGACCGGGGACGGCGCCTCGGTCGCCCGGCGGTTCGACGCCGTGCTCCTGACCTCGGGCTACAAGGCGTCGGGTCGGCTGCTGAGCTACCTGGGCACCCTGTCGCCTCAGGACGCGCGGCTGGTGGCGGTGCAGACCCTCGCCGTCGTGCACGAGGCTCTCGGCGCCCACGTGCAGCACAACACGTACTTCCAGGACTTCCCGCACAACGTGCCCGACACGCTGAAATTCTGGGTCTCCTGCCTCCGGGACGCCCTGCAGGAGGTCCCGGACGCCGACGCGCTCTTCGCGCGTCAGGGGAAGGTCGACCTGCTCGCACTCCCCCGCTACGGCCGGTACCAGCACACCTACGAGGAGATGGTCGCGGCGCACGACGCGTTCGTGCCCGCCCTCGGCGACCGGCGCACGGTGCTCGACGTCGGCGGCACGCTCGACGAGGAGGCCCACCGCCTCTACCTCCGCCTCGCGGGGAGCACCACCCCGCTGTCCGACGCCGACCTCACCGCGCTCGCGCTGCTGGCCCAGCACTGCGGTGGCATGGAACAGCCCGCGACGGTGCCGGTGCGGTCGGCGCGCGCGATCGTGAACGCCACGCACGTGCTGTACGGGCGCGAGCCCCAGGCCGACACGGTCACCGACGTCCTGCGGCTGGCCTGCGCGCTGTCCGGCGGGGACGTGACGCTGGAGACCGCCACCCGGTTCCGGTCGCTGCCGCGCCCCGTCCGGCGCGTGCTGCTCGGAGCGCTCGACGCGGTCGTGGAGGCGTCGCCCGCGAAGCTCGGCGACGTCGCGGCGCACCGGGAGGCGTGGAAGCGGCTCGGCGAGCGGCTGCACCCGCACGAGCACCGGGGCCTGTCGTCGGCCGCCCGGGTGTTCGCCGTCGCCCGTGGCGACGAGGACGCACCGTCCCTGGCCGCCCGGGTCGAGCAGTCGCTCGCCTCAGGTGCCCGGGCGGAGGCGCTGCGACTGCTCGCCGCGGCGCCCGGCATGCTCGTGCGGCGTGCGGACCACCTGCTGCGTTCGGCGGCGGACGACGTCGAGGCGACCGCCGTGGCCGACGCTCTCGGGCGGGCGCTGCCCGGGGTGTCCGGCCGGGTCGTCCTCGGGCTGCGCGAGCACCTGGAGAACCGGCGACGCGCCGACGGGCGGCCGGGCACGGCGCGGCCGGGCACCGGCCGACGGGTCTTCGTGAACCGCCACGGCGGCGCGTGGGCCATGCCCGACGACCGCGCGGACCTGCCCACGGACGCCCTGACGGCGCTGGCCCTGGCCTGCGACGCCGAGGTGCTCCGCCGGTTCCCCCGGCCCGGCGAGCTGGTGGTCGACCCGGACCTCCTCGACGTGGCGCTGCCGCTGTCCGCACGCTCCCGGCCGGACGGTGCCGGGGTGTTGCCCCGCGGCTCCCGGACCCGGGTGACCGGCGAGCTGCTGCGGTTCTTCGTGCACTGGCGGCAGCGGGCCACGGACACCGACCTCGACCTGTCCTGCCTGCTGCTGAACGGCGAGTTCACGGACCCCGAGCACGTGTCGTGGACCCGGCTGCGCGCCGAGGGCTTCGTGCACTCCGGCGACCTCACCGAGGCCCCGGACGGCGCCACCGAGCTCGTCGACGCCAACCTGTCCCGGGTCCGGCGGCCCGTCGTCGTACCCCAGGTGCACGTGTACTCCGGCGAGCGGTTCGACCAGGTCGCGGAGGGATTCTTCGGATTCATGTCGCGCGACGCGGCGCAGGCCGGGCTGCCGTTCGAGCCGGCGACGGTGCGCCTGAAGTCGGACCTCACGGGCCAGGGGCAGGTGTCGGTCCCGGCGGCGTTCCTGCGCAGCGAGGGCGGCTGGGAGGCGCTCTGGCTGCACCTGAACCTGCGCGGCCGGCCGAGCTTCAACACCGTCGAGGAGCACCGCGTCACCACGACGACCCTGGTGCGCGACATCGCGGCGCGCCGGTACCTCACGGTGCGCTACCTGGTGGACCTGCTGCGGGACGACGGCGTGAAGGTGCACCACGAGGTGCCGGCGTCGTCGGGCCCGGTGACGTATCTCGGGTTCGGCGCCCCGGAGGCGCTGCCGGAGGGCTCCCGGGTCATCACGCCGCAGAACCTGCTCGACCTCGTCCCGGCCTGACGTCTAGGGTGTGCCCCGGGCGAGGCCATGCGGCGGCTTCCTTCTCCCTCTCTGGATAACCTAGTCGCCGCGCTCTCCTCGCCCGCTCTCTTCGTTGACCACAGCGGTTGCTGCCAGGACGGACGTGCTCCTGGCAGCAACCGCTGTGGTCAACGCCCGAGCCCGGAGGGGCCGGGGTCCAGGGGTCAGCAGTAGAGGTTGCCGCCCGGGTCCACGCCCAGGGCGCTCGTGAACCGCAGATAGGTGTCCACGCGGCTCTGGACCTGGGCGGGGTTGCCGCCGTTGCACTCGATGGAGCCGTTGATGCTCCGGATGGTCTCGCCGAACCCGGCGCCGTTCACGATGGCGTTGTGCGGCGTCATGGTGCCCGGGCCGTTCTGGGTGTTCCAGTACCAGAGGCCGGTCTTCCAGGCGATCGCCGAGTTGGTCGAGACCAGGCTGGGGTTGTTCAGCAGGTCGATGCCGAGCGCGTCGCCCGCGGCCTTGTAGTTGAAGTTCCAGCTGAGCTGGACCGGTCCGCGGCCGTAGTACTGGTCGGTGCCGGCCGGGCAGCCGTAGGGCTGGTTCCTGTCGCAGTAGTGCGGGTAGTTCGCCGTGTTCTGCTCGACGATGTGGACCAGGCCGCCGGTCTCGTGCGACACGTTGGCGAGGAACGCCGCAGCCTCACGCTTCTGGACGGTCTCGCTGCCGCTATTGGCGAACCCGGGGTAGGCGCTGAGCGCGTCGACGAGGCCCGCGTAGGTGTAGAACGAGTTCCGGTTGGGGAAGAACGAGTTGAACTGGGCCTGGCTGACCGGGAAGTCGTCGGTGCCGGGCGGGTCGACGGGCGGCTCGCCGCCGTCGCAGGTACCGACGCGCTCCCAGACGCCCCACTCACCGGTGGTGCCGGGCGTCTCGCCCTGGGTCCACCACTTGGCACGCCACGAGGCGCCGGCGTGCGTGACGAGGTTGCCGCCGACGTAGACGGCGCTGCTGCTCCAGGCGGGCGCGCTGCAGTCGGCGACCGCGGCAGGCGCTGCCGAGCCGGCGGCAGGGGCCGCAGAGCCGGGGACTGCGACGACCCCTGTCGTCAGGAGTGCGGCGACAAGACTTGCGACAAAGAGCGGTACGCGACGAGATCTCACGGGGAACCACCTCGCTTCGGGTCCTGGGCCGTCGTCGACACCGACGGCCGATTTGTTCAGGAACCTAGCAAGGTACGTCCAGGCGGGGCGTGAGGGATTCCCACACGGGCGACCCGTACGTGACGGGTCAGGTCACGCCGAGTCGCGGACCACCAGGATCGGCTCGAAGATCGCCGAGCGGACGGCCGGCTCGTCGGCGTCGATCTGCTCCAGCAGCATCCGCGCCATCTCCTCCGCCATCTTCTCCACGGGCTGCCGCACCGTCGTCAGCCGGGGGCGGGTCTGCACGGCCACGGGACTGTCGTCGAAGCCGACGATCGCGACGTCGTCGGGGACGCGGCGGCCCTGCGTCTGGAGCACGTGGATGGCGCCCTGCGCCATGAGGTCGTTCGAGACGAAGACCCCGTCGAGGTCCGGCGCGGCGGCGAGCAGCTCGGCCATGGCCGACTCCCCGCTCTCGAACGTGAACGATCCCGCCACGCTGGGGACGAAGGCGTGCCCGCGCCGGGCCGCCGCGTCCCGGAAGCCGTCGAGCCGGTCGCGCGCGGACGGGACGTCGAGCGGCCCGGAGATCACGCCGAGCGTGCTGCAGCCCCGGTCGAGCAGGTGGTTCGCGGCCATACGGGCGCCGTCGGCGTTGGCCAGGTCCACATAGCTCGCCGGGATCGCGTGGCCCGGCCGCGCGAACAGCACGATGGGGCGGCCGGTGCCGATGAGCTCCTCGGGGAGCGGGTCGTCCGCGTAGGTGGAGACCAGCAGGGCACCGTCCGCGTTGCCGAACCGCAGGTACGAGGTGACCTGGCCCCGGGTCTGCGCGTCGTCGGCGAACATCAGCACCGGGTGCACGTCGTGCGGCCGGAGGGTCCGCACGAGCGAGCCCACCACCCGGCCGAAGAACGGGTCCGAGAAGACGCCGGACAGGTCGAGCTCGCCCTCGGGGTCGGCGTCCGCACCCGAGATGACGACGGCCACCGTGCCCGTGCGGCGGGTGACCAAGGACCGCGCGGCCCGGTTGGGCACGTAGCCGGTCTCCGCGACCGCCTCCAGCACGACCTCCTGGACCGCGGGCGCCACCTTGCGCTTGCCGTTGATCACCCGGGAAACGGTCGCGCGAGAGACACCGGCGACCTTCGCCACGTCCTCCAGGGTCGGCGCCGCACGCCGCAGATCCTTGCTCACAGGCCGACGGTAACAGAGTAAGAGCGCTCTCCGAGGGAGCCCGTGCGGATGAGATGCGACAGATCTCGCGCCATCCGGCGTTCGGATCAAAGCCAGCCCTGACGGTATAAAACGCAGGAAAGAGCAGAAAACAGCAGGTGAAGTGTTCCGGGCCAGCCCTTGACGCTCCGCCAAGAACGGGTCAAGGATGGGCGGCGTAAGAGCGCTCTCCCAACTCGCGGCGCACCGGAGCGTCGCGAGCGCAGGCTCAACGACGAACCGCGCCACGGCCGCCGCACCTGGCCGCCGACGAGCGGACGGAGAGGAACACCCATGACCACCACCGGATCACCCGGCACACGCGCGACCAGGCTCAGGCGCCGCACGCGCGCCGGGGCCGCCGCCCTGGCGACCGGCCTGCTGGCCGCGGCGGCACTCGTCGTGCCCGCCGCCTCGGCACAGGCGGAGCCAGTCCTGCTGTCGCAGGGCCGGCCCGCCACCGCCTCCTCCGTGGAGAACCCCGACTACACGCCCGCGAGCGCCGCCGTCGACGGCGACCTCGGCACGCGCTGGGCCAGCGAGTTCAGCGACCCGCAGTGGATCCGGGTGGACCTCGGCCGCTCCGCGACGCTGGACCACGTGGAGCTGGTCTGGGAGTCGGCGTACTCGACGAGCTACCAGTTCCAGGTCTCGGCCGACGGGTCGTCCTGGTCCACCGTGTACTCGACCACCTCGGGCGACGGCGGCACCGACACCTTCGACGTCGACGGCACCGCCCGCTACGTGCGGCTGCTGTCCACCGCCCGCTCGGGCGGGTACGGCAACTCGCTGTGGGAGCTGCGGGTCTTCGGCGAGGCGGGCGGCAGCACCGATCCGGGCGACCCCGGCGACCCGAGCTACGTGAACCCGGGCCACCCGAACGTCCCCGTGCGGGACTCGGGGGCCAGCACCGTCGAGGTCGTGGGCGGCAACGGCGACTGGGACCTGGAGGTGGACGGGCAGCCGTACACGGTCCGCGGCTTCACGTGGGGCCCGGCGTTCAGCACGGCCGACCACTACATGCCGACCCTCACCGCCATGGGCGCGAACACGATCCGCACCTGGGGCACCGGCGCGGACACCCGCCAGCTCCTCGACTCGGCCGCGGCGCACGACGTCCGCGTGGTGATGGGCTTCTGGCTCCTGCCCGGCGGCGGGCCGGGATCGGGCGGCTGCATCGACTACCGCACGGACACGAGCTACAAGACGACCACGAAGGCCGACATCCTCAACCAGGTCGCGGCCTACAAGGACCACCCGGGCGTGCTCATGTGGAACATCGGCAACGAGTCGCTCCTGGGCCTGCAGAACTGCTACTCGGGAACCGAGCTGGAGGCGATCCGCAACGCGTACGCGGCCTTCGTCGACGAGGTCAGCGTGGCCGTGCACCAGGCCGACCCCAAGCACCCGACCACCAGCACCGACGCGTGGGTCGGCGCCTGGCCGTACCTCGAGCGCAACGCCCCGGACCTGGACCTGCTCTCGGTCAACGCGTACGGCGACCTGTGCAACGTGCCCGCGGCCTGGGAGGCCGGCGGCTACGACCGGCCGTACATCATCACCGAGGGCGGCGCGGCCGGTGAGTGGGAGGTGCCGGACGACGCGAACGGCGTACCCGACGAGCCCACCGACCTGGAGAAGGAGCAGGCGTACGTGGACTCCTGGCGCTGCCTGCGGGAGCACGACGGCGTCGCGCTGGGCGCCACGTTCTTCCACTACGGCATCGAGGGCGACTTCGGCGGCGTGTGGTTCAACGTCCTCCCGGGCGACAACAAGCGCCTCGGCTACTACTCGATCGCGCGGGCCTGGGGCGTGGACACGTCCGGGATGAACACCCCGCCGCGCATCACCGCCATGTCCGTCCCCGGGGCGACAGCGGTCGCCGCGGGCGAGCAGTTCACGCTCAACGTGGACGTCACCGACCCGGACGGCGATCCGATCGACGCCAACGTGATGCTGAACAGCAAGTACGTCAACAATGCCGGCGGCATCGCGCAGGCGCAGTTCACGCAGACAGCTCCCGGCACGTTCCGGGTCACGGCGCCCGAGATGCTCGGCGTCTGGAAGGTCTACGTGTTCGCCGAGGACGGCCACGGCAACGTGGGCGTGGAGACCCGGTCGTTCCGCGTCGTCGCGCCCCCGGTGGACGGGACGAACATCGCGCGGGGCAAGACCGCCACGGCGTCGAGCTTCGACCCGTGGAACGGCGACTGGACGCCCGGCCGCGCCGTCGACGGCGACGCCACCACACGCTGGGCCAGCGAGTGGGGCCCGACCGCCTGGTACCAGGTGGACCTCGGCTCGGTGCAGTCGTTCGACCACGTGCAGCTCGTCTGGGAGACGGCCTACGGCAAGTCCTACCAGGTGCAGACGTCGAACGACGGCAACACCTGGACCACGGTCCGCACGGTGACGGGCGGCAACGGCGGCGTCGACAGCCTGGACGTGGCCGGGACGGGCCGGTACGTGCGGCTCAACCTCACCGAGCGCGGCACGGAGTGGGGCTACTCCCTGTACGAGGTCGGCGTCTACCAGCAGTGAGCACGGCAGTGACGGGTCAGCAACGCACGCCACCATCAAAGGAGGAACCATGCGCACAGCACTCAGCACGCCACACCGCTCCACATCCCGCGGCCGCACACCCGGCGGCCTCAGACCTCGCCTACTGGGCGGCCTGGCCGCCACCGCACTGCTCGCCTCGACCCTGAGCGCGGCGGGCGCCATCGGCGCCACCACCGCCGTCGCCGAGCCGAACACGCTCCTCTCGCAGGGCGCGCTCACGGCCGCGTCCAGCTCGGAGTCCGGCGGCCTCGGGCCGCGGTTCGCGGTCGACGGCGACCGCACCACCCGCTGGGCCAGCGCCCCCACGGACGACCAGTGGATCCGGATCGACCTGGGCCGGTCGTACGCGCTGGACCACGTCGCCCTGGAGTGGGAGGCCGCCTACGGCGCGGCGTTCACGCTCCAGGTCTCCGCCGATGCCCAGACCTGGACCACGGTCGTGACCGAGGGCGCCGGGACCGGCGGCACCGAGGTCTACGACATCACCGCGACCGGCCGCTACGTGCAGCTCGTCGGCACGGCCCGCGGCACCGGCTACGGCTACTCGCTCCTGGAGTTCCAGGTGTTCGGCGACGGCGAGGCCGGCGGGCCGGAGGACCCGCCGCCGTTCCCCGGTGACGAGGTGACGCACCACGAGTTCCAGGCGAACTGCGAGTTCTCGCACTTCCTGCCCGACGACTCGATCGTGTACCCGAACCAGCCGGGCCGGTCGCACCTGCACACGTTCATCGGCAACCGGTCGACGGACGCGTTCACCACGCCGACGAGCCTGAACGCGATGCCGGAGAGCACCTGCACGGTGCCGCAGGACCACTCGGCCTACTGGTTCCCCGCCATCACCAAGGGCGGAGTGCCGGTCGAGCCGAACATCCCGATGACCGTCTACTACAAGTCGGGCATCGACGACTACCAGGACGTGGTGCCGTTCCCGGAGGGACTCCAGTTCGTGACCGGCGACATGATGGCCACGGTCGAGGAGTTCCGCACCGCGCCGGGCGCCGTCGAGGGCTGGGAGTGCGGCGACATCTCCAAGAGCTGGGAGATCCCGGCGTACTGCCCCGAGGGCACCCAGCTCAACATCCGGTACCAGGCGCCGAGCTGCTGGGACGGGATGCACCTGACCCCGGAGGAGTCCGCCCACATGGGCCACGGCTCGCACATGGCGTACCCCGAGGCCGGGCAGTGCCCCATGAGCCACCCCGTCGCGGTCCCGATGCTGGAGTTCAAGATCGCCTGGCCCGTCAGCGGTGACATGTCCGACGTCGCGCTGGTGAGCGGGTCCGACCAGTCGTGGCACTACGACTTCGTGAACGCCTGGGACCCCGAGGTGCTCCGCCGGCTCGTGGAGCACTGCATCAACGGCGGCCTGCAGTGCAACCCGCGCGGCTACGACCTCTACAAGCCGCACCGCGGCACCGTGCTCGACGAGAACTACGAGCTCGTGCCCGAGACCACGGCCGCACGCGAGGAGGTGGCTTCATGAGGGCGGGCCGGGTCTGGCTGGCGGCCGCCGCGGTCGCTGCCTGCGTCGCGGCCCCGCTGACGGCGGCGGCCGCGCCGGTGCCGGTGCCGGTCCCGGCGCGGCCCGCGCCGGGCCTCGCGTCCGGCCCGGACCGCGCGGCGGCCGCCGCCTGCGGCACGACCAACGCGGCCCTCGGGCGACCGGCGACGGCATCGTCGACCGAGGGGCCGTTCGGCGCGGCGTCAGCCGTGGACGGCGACCCCGGCACCCGCTGGGCCAGCGAGTTCAGCGACCCGCAGTGGATCCGGGTCGACCTCGGCTCGGTCCAGGACCTGTGCCGCGTCGAGCTCGCCTGGGAGGCGGCGTACGGTCGCGACTTCCGGATCGAGGCGTCCGACGACGGCACCACGTGGCGCACGCTGAAGACCGTCACGGACGGGACCGGCGGCAACCAGTCCCTCGACGTGGCGGGGTCGGGCCGGTACGTGCGGCTCACCGGCACGGAGCGCGGCACCGGGTACGGCTACTCGCTCTGGGAGCTGAAGGTGTTCACCGGTGACGGCGGCACCATGCCCGGCGACCCGATCCCCGGCGGCGGTGACCTCGGGCCGAACGTGCACGTCTTCGGCCCGGACACGCCGGCCGCACAGGTCCAGGCGGCCGTGGACGCCGTCTACGACCAGCAGGAGGCGGACCAGTTCGGCGACGGGCGGCACCAGTTCCTCTTCGAGCCGGGCACCTACCCGGTGCACGTCAACGCCGGTTTCCACACCTCGATCTCCGGCCTGGGGACGAGGCCGGACGACGTGAACATCACCGGCGGCGTCTGGGCCGACGCGGAGTGGTTCGAGGGCAACGCCACGCAGAACTTCTGGCGGTCCGTCGAGAACCTGGCGGTCACGCCGTCAGGCGGTGACATGCGGTGGGCGGTCTCCCAGGCCGCGCCCATGCGCCGCGTGCACGTCAAGGGCAACCTCATGCTGCACTCGTCGCGGTACGGCTGGGCCTCGGGCGGCTACATCGCCGACTCCGTGGTCGACGGCCAGGTCCGCGCCTGGACCCAGCAGCAGTGGTACACCCGCGACTCGACGCTGACGGGCGGCTGGGCCGGGACGCTGTGGAACATGGTGTTCTCCGGCGTCGAGAACGCCCCGCCGACGTCGTTCCCCGAACCCGCGGTGACCACCCTGGACACCACGGGCGTCATCCGCGAGAAGCCGTACCTGTACCTCGACGGGGACGACTACGCGGTGTTCGTGCCGTCGGCCCGGTCGGGCACACGCGGCGCGACGTGGGACGGCGGGACGACGTCGGGCACCTCGATCCCGCTGGGCGACTTCTACGTGGCGCGCCCCGGCGACTCCGCCGCGCGGATCAACCAGGCCCTGGACCAGGGCCTGCACCTGCTGCTCACGCCCGGCATCTACGAGACGACGGGGACGATCGAGGTGGACCGCGCCGACACCGTCGTGCTCGGGCTCGGGTACGCCACGATCGTGCCGACGGCCGGGCAGACGGCGATGCGCGTGGGCGACGTGGACGGCGTCCACGTGGCAGGCGTGCTGTTCGACGCCGGGGCCGCCGAGTCGCCGTCCATGCTCACCGTCGGCACGGAGGGGTCGACGGCGGACCACGCGGACGACCCGATCTCGCTGCACGACGTGTTCGTCCGTGTGGGCGGCGCGCACGCCGGGCGCGTGGACCAGGCGATCGTGGTCAACGCGGACGACACGATCGTCGACCACATCTGGTCGTGGCGCGGCGACCACGGCGACGGCATCGGCTGGGACGTGAACACCGCGCGCAACGGCCTGGTGGTCAACGGCGACGACGTGGACGGGTACGGGCTCTTCGTGGAGCACTACCAGGAGTACAACACCCTGTGGAACGGGGAGCGCGGCCGCACGATCTTCTACCAGAACGAGCTGCCGTACGACCCGCCGAACCAGGCGGCGTGGAACCACGACGGCGTCCGGGGCTGGGCGGCGTACAAGGTCGCGGACGGCGTGACGCAGCACGAGGCCTGGGGTCTGGGCTCGTACTGCGTGTTCACGTCGGACGCGTCGATCACCTCGGACAACGGCTTCGAGGTGCCGGTCACGCCGGGCGTGCGGATGCACTCGCTGCTCACCGTGTCGCTCGGCGGGGTGGGCACGTACGAGCACGTCATCAACGGCGTCGGCCCGCGCGCGGCAGGCACGGAGACGATCCCGGCGAAGGTGGTGAGCTACCCGTAAACCCACCCCGCACGTGTCAGACGCTCAGGTCACCCGGGTGACCTGAGCGTCTGACACGTCTGGGAAGGTCAGGTGACGGCGCCCATGTGCCAGGGGATGAACTCCTCGGCGCCGATCTCCAGCTCCTCGCTGACCGTCTGCTCCCCCGAGGCCACCGCGAGGATCCGGTCGAAGATCTGGCGGCCCACCTCGGCCACGGTCGCGGTGCCGTCCACGATCACGCCCGCGTTGACGTCCATGTCCTCGGACATCACCGAGTACATCGGCGTGTTGGTCGCCACCTTGATCGACGGCGTGGGGCGGCACCCGAAGACCGAACCGCGGCCCGTGGTGAAGACGACGACGTTGGCGCCGCCCGCGACCAGGCCGGTCACGGAGACCGGGTCGTAGCCGGGAGTGTCCATGAAGCCGAACCCGCGCTCCGTGATCGGCTCGGCGTACTCGTAGACGGCGCCCAGGTCGGCCTGGCCGCCCTTGGCGACCGCCCCGAGGGACTTCTCCAGGATCGTGGTGAGCCCGCCCGCCTTGTTGCCCGGCGACGGGTTGTTGTCGAGCGTGCCGCCGCCGGCCCTGACGTAGTCGCGCCACCAGTCGATGCGGTCCAGCAGCTTCTTGGCGACCGCCGGCTCGGTCGCCCGCGCGGTGAGCAGGTGCTCCGCCCCGTAGACCTCGGGCGTCTCGGCCAGCACCGACGTGGCGCCGTACGCGACCAGGCGGTCGGAGGCCCAGCCGAGGGCCGGGTTGGCCGTGATGCCGGAGTAGCCGTCCGACCCGCCGCAGTTCAGCGCGAGCACCAGCTCGGACACGTCGCACTCGACGCGCTCGCGCGCGTTGACCAGCGGCAGCATCTCGCGGACAGCGGCGACGCCGGCCCGCACCGAGGCCCGCACACCGCCGGCCTCCTGGATGGTCAGGCTCCGCACCACGGTGTCGTCGGCGATGGCGGCCAGCAGCCCGGACCGGGTCTCGTCGGGGGCGCCGATGCCGGGCATGCCGAGGTCGGCGACCTGGCCCGAGCGGGCCGACAGCGCCGCGCCCGGCACCATCTCGCAGCCCAGCCCGAGCACCAGCAGGCCCGCGACGTTCGGGTGCGCGGCGTAGCCCCGCAGGGTGCGCAGCAGGATCTGCCCGCCCTCGGAGTCCGGGACCAGCCCGCAGCCCGAGGTGTGCGTCAGGGCGATGACGCCGTCCACGTTCTCGAACTCGTCCAGCGCGGCGCCGCGGAACTGGTCGGCGATCATCTTGGCCGTCGAGGCCGAGCAGTTCACGCTGGTCAGGATGGCGACGAAGTTGCGGGTGCCGACCCTGCCGTCGGCCCGGCGGAAACCGCGGAAGGTGGGCCGGGGCTCGTCGTCGGGCACCGGGAGCTCGTGGTGCGTGCCGCCCAGGGGCGTGTCCCGTTCGCCCTCCTCGAACCCGAGGTTGTGGGAGTGCACGTGGTCGCCGGGGACGATGTCCGTGGTGGCGACCCCGATGACCTGCCCGTACTTGCGCACCTGGCCGCCTGCCGACACGGGGCGGAGGGCGATCTTGTGCCCGCGCGGCACCGGCTGCCGGACGGCGAGCGGGCCGCTCCCGGGAACCGCGGCGGCGTCGCCCGGGCCCAGGTCCCGCGTGGCGACGGCGACGTCGTCGCCCTTCCGCAGCACGAGCAGATCTTGTGACACCTGTGGCACCTCTCCTCTGAACCGTTTCATCCTACCCAGCCCCAGAACGTGTCAGACGTACAGGTCACCCGGGTGACCTGTACGTCTGACACGTCGTGGGTCAGTTGGCGATCGCCGCGTTGATCTCATCGATGAGCTGGGTGGCGGCCTCTTCCGGGGTGATGCGCTCGAAGAGGACCTCCGTGTTGATGCGCTCCATGATGTCGGCGAGCTCGGCGCTGCCGTGCGGCGGGACCGCCGGGTTGTCGACGATCTCGTCCTCGATGTCCGCCATGAAGTCGGCGACCTTCTGGTCGGTGGGCGACAGGTCGCCCAGGATCGCCTCGCGCACGTCGGTGTTCGCCGGGAGGCCGCGGTCGGTCAGCATGATCTTGGCCGCCTCCTCGGAGTTCAGCAGGAAGTCCACGAACTTCGCGGACGACTCCGGGTACTTCGTGTCCGCGGAGACGGAGTAGAACATCGCCGGCTTGTAGTACATGCCGGTCCGCTCGCCCTCCGACTCGCCCGGGAGCCGCAGCAGCTCGAGCTCGTGGCCCGACGAGTCGGACAGCGCGCCGAGCTGGTTGGTCCACCAGACGCCCATGGCGCCCTTGTTGGTGCCGAGCAGACCGCCCTCGGGGCCGGCCGCCTGGTACTCGACGGTGCGGGCGGCGTCGGGCTGGCCGCCGCCCTCGACGAGGTCGAGGGAGACCTGGAAGAAGTCGGCGACGGTCTCCTCGGAGACGCCGAGCTCGCCGTCGGCCGTGAACAGGGTCTCGCCGCGCTGGCGGGCCATCACGTTGAGGCCGGCCTCGTTGAAGCCGTAGTCCTGCGTGCCCCAGACGCCGTCGCCGGCCCCCTTCGCGACGGCGTTCGCCGTGGTGACGTAGTCCTCCCACGTCCAGGTGGTGTCGTCCGGGACGTCGACGCCGGCGTCGGCGAAGAGCTCCGGGTCGGCGACGAGCGCGTAGGCGTTGATGCCGGTCGGGATGCCGTACTGGGTCCCCTCGATCTGGCCGCCGGCCAGCACGCCGTCGTCCACCTTGGACGTGTCGATGTCGAGCGTGCCCAGGTCGGCGAGCACGTTCTTGGTCGAGTAGTCGGAGATGTAGCGCTCCTCCTGGGTGATGACGTCCGGGGTGTCGCCCGCGGCCACCGAGGTGGCGAGCTTGTCCCAGTAGCCGTCCCAGTCGGTGAAGTCGGGGACCACGGTGATGTCCGGGTTCTCCGCCTCGAACGCCTCGATGATCTGCTGCGTCGACTCGTGGCGGCTGTCCGAGCCCCACCACGAGAAGCGGATCTCGCAGGGGCACTCCTCTGCGGCGGCGGGGGCGTCGTCGCCGCCCCCGCCGATGCCCGAGTCGCCGCCGCCGCAGGCCGCGAGGGTCAGGGCCACGGCCGCGATGCCCGCGGCCGAGCCGGCGAGCCGCTTGCCGCGCCTCGTGGGACGTGGGTTGCCGGTGGTGCTCATGTATTTCTCCTTCGGTGACGTTGACGTCGTTGTCGCATCGCGGGTGGAGCTACTTGATCCCGGTGGTCGCAATGCCCTTGACCAGGTACTTCTGTCCGAACAGGAAGGCGATGAAGACGGGGATCAGGGAGACGATCGACATCGCGAACAGCGAGCCCCACGAGCTCTCGCCCGTGGAGTCGACAAAGGTGCGCAACGCGATCGGCACGGTGTACATCTCCGGCCGCGTCAGGAAGATCAGCTGGCTGAAGAAGTCGTTCCACGTCCAGATGAACGTGAAGATCGCGGTGGTGGCGAGGGCCGGCATGGACAGCGGCAGCATGATCTGCAGGTAGATCCGCAGGTGGTTACAGCCGTCGAGGGTCGCCGCCTCGTCCAGCTCACGGGGGATGCCCCGGAAGAACTGGACCATCAGGAAGATGAAGAACGCGTCCGTCGCGAGCAGCTTGGGCACGATCAGCGGCAGGAACGTGTTGATCCACTCGAGCTGGGAGAACAGCACGTACTGCGGCACGATCACCACGTGGATCGGCAGCATGATCGACATCAGCATGACCGCGAACCACAGCCGCTTGCCCCGGAACTCCAGCCGCGCGAACGCGTACGCCGCCAGGGAGCAGGACAGCAGGTTGCCGAGCAGCGACCCGAGCACCACCAGCGCCGAGTTGATCAGGTAGTGGCTGAACGGGTGCAGCAGGGCGTTCCACCCGTCCGTGTAGTTGGACAGGTCGATGTCGGTGGGGATGAGCCCCGGCTCGCGGAAGATCAGCGCGTTCGGCTTGAACGAGCTGGCCAGCATCCAGAGCAGCGGGTACAGCATCACGAACCCGAAGGCGATGAGACCCGCGTGCCTGAGCACGCTCCCCACCCGGGCCCGTACGCGCCGGCCGCGGGGACGGACGGCGGTCGGACGGCGGTCGCTCGGCCCGGCACGCCGGGTGCCGGAGGCGGTGTCGGACGGCGGGCGCACCGCCGTCGGCGTCGTGGTCTGTGCGGTCGTCGAGGCGTCAGTCATCGTAGAAGACCCAGTACTTGGAGCCGAGGAAGTTGACGACCGTCATGCCGCCGATGATCAGCAGCAGGAACCAGGCCATGGCCGAGGCGTAGCCCATGTCGAGCGAGCCGAACCCCTTGAGGTAGAGGTAGAGCGTGTAGAGCAGCGTGGAGTCGGACGGGCCGCCGTTGCCGCCGCTGACGACGAACGCCCGCGTGAACGACTGGAACGCCTCGATGAGCTGCAGCACGAGGTTGAAGAAGATGATCGGCGTGAGCAGCGGCACGGTGATGCTGCGGAACTGCCGCCACCGGGAGGCGCCGTCGATCGCGGCAGCCTCGTAGTACATCTGCGGGATCTGTCGCAGGCCGGCCAGGAAGATCACCATGGGCGCGCCGAACGTCCAGACGTTCAGCGCCATCAGGGTGCCGAGCGCGTAGTCCGGGTGCGAGACCCAGCCCTGGCCCTGGATCCCGAAGAGGGCCAGGACCTGGTTGACCAGCCCGTCCGCGCCGAAGATCTGGCGCCACAGGATCGCGATGGCCACCGACCCGCCGAGCAGGGAAGGCAGGTAGTACACCGAGCGGTACAGGGCGAGCCCGCGCATGCCCTTGTCGAGCAGCAGCGCCAGGCCGAGGGCCGCGGCGAGCTGCAGCGGCACCGAGACGAACACGTAGGTGAACGTGACGCCGAGGGACTGGAGGAACCGCGGGTCGTCGAACATCCGCGTGTAGTTCTCCAGGCCCACCCACTCGGGTGCGGAGAGCAGGTCGTAGTCCGTGAAGGACAGGTAGAGCGACGCCCCCATGGGTCCCGCCGTGATGAGCGCGAGGCCCACGAACCACGGCGCGAGGAACAGCAGCGCCCAGCGCCCGTCGCCCTTCTTGCGGACGGCGCCGGCCTGCTTGCCGCGCGATAGCTCCTGGATCACTGACATGGGTTCACCCCCGCGCGGTCGGGCCCCGTCAGGGCGGGCGGGGGCTCGGACCGCCAGGGTCCGGGCTCGCGGTTCGGGTGGCGCATCGCGTTGTCCTCCGGATCGTCGTCGATCCCCGGCTCGTCGGTGAGAAACCGGTCTCTGGTGGAGGAACGTACCACATGAGGAACCGGTTTCCCATGGTGTACGGTCACATCGGGAAACCGGTAACGCGGGGGGCCACGCCGACGAGGGCGCGCGCCACGCGCCATCCGGTCGGACAAGGTCACGGACGGAGAGCACATGGGCAGCGGCAGCGTTCGAGGCGCAGGTCAGCGCCGTGCGGTCGCCACGATCGGGGACGTCGCGGCGGCGGCAGGGGTCTCCCGGGCGACGGTGTCCCGCGTGATGAACGGGCGCAGCACGGTCGACGCCGCCATCGCCGAGCGCGTGCGCGGCGTCGCCGCGGAGCTCAGCTACCGGCCGAGCAACGCGGCGCGCAGCCTCGCACTCGGCCGCACGCAGACCGTGGCGCTGGTGGTGCCGGACCTCGGCAACCCCGTGTTCCAGCAGATCCTGCGCGGCGTCATGGACGGCGCCGCCGAGGACGGGTACCGCGTGCTCGTTGCGGACACGGTCGAGGACGACCAGCAGGAGGGCGCCATCGCGCTCGAGGCGCGCATGCGGTGCGACGCCCTGGTGCTCGTGTCGCCCCGCATCGGGGACGCCGAGCTCAGCGCGCTCATCGCGGACGTCGAGCCCGTGGTGCTGGTCAACCGGGAGACCGGCGGGACGGCACCGAGCCTGGTCGTGGACTACGAGGACGCCGCCGTCCAGGTGGTGGAGCACCTCGTGGCGCTCGGCCACCGCCGCCTGGTCTACCTGGGCGGACCCGTGCGCAGCGCGTCCGACGAGCTGCGGCGAGCCGGCCTGGCCCGCGCCCGGCAGCGGCACGCCGACCTCGAGATCCTCGACCTGCCCGCCGGACCGGACATCCAGGCGGGCCACGCCGCCGCGGCCGCCGTCCTCGCCACCCGCGCCACCGCGGCGGTGGCCTTCAACGACCTCGTCGCGTTCGGCCTGCTCGCAGGGCTGAACGAGGCCGGGGTGGCCGTGCCCGCCGACATCTCGGTGGCCGGTTTCGACGACATCGAACTGTCCCGCTACGCCACACCCGCGCTGACGACGGTCGCGGTGCCGCAGGCCGAGCTCGGCCGCCACGCCTGGAGGGAGCTGCACGCCGTGATCGACGACGACGCCCACCCCGCACGCTCTGCACGGTTCACACCCAGCCTGGAGGTGCGCGGGAGCACCGGACCCGTGCCCCAGGGCCCGGAACGGGTGCACATCACGGACGACGACCTCGCCGTCGGGCAGCCGGAGGAGGTGCCCACCGTGCCCCCGACCGCCACGCCGGTCTGGTCCGTACCCGCCGATCCTTCCGCCGACGCCGTCGTGCTGACCTGCGGTGACGGGCTGGAGCTGGTGCGCCGCGACGCGGGCGACCGGATGCCCAAGGTGCACGCCCGCCGGCCCTACCTGCACCCCGTGCACACGCTGGCGGGGGTGCCGCTCACCGACGTGAGCCCCGTGGACCACCGCCACCACTACGGCGTGGGCATCGCGGTGCCCGACGTGAACGGCACCAGCCACTGGGGCGGCCGCACCTTCATCGAGGACGTGGGCCCCACGCTCCTGAAGAACCACGGGCGGCAGACCTCGTCGGGGATCCACGTGGAGCCGGGTGTTCCCGGCGTTCTCGGCGCTGTCGGTACGGCCGGCGAGACCCTGGTCGAGGACGTGCTGTGGTCCGACGAGCACGGCGAGCCGCAGCTCCGCGAGGAGCGCCGCGTCTCGGCGCGCCTGCTCCCCCTGGCGCCCGGGTCCGACGCCGCCCCCGGCTGGGTGCTCGACTGGCGCTCCACGCTGCACGCCGACCACGGCCCGCTGGAGATCCGCTCGCCCGCCACGAACGGCCGGCCGGGCGCCGGGTACGGCGGCCTGTTCTGGCGCCTGCCGATCGCCGAGAGCACCACGGTCCTGTCGGCGGCGGGCGCGGGCGAGAACCGGGCGCACGGCAGCACGTCGCCCTGGGTGGCGTTCGTGCAGCAGCAGGGCGGCCGGTCCACGACCCTCCTGCTGGTGCAGCCGGGCCAGGTGCGGCCGTGGTTCCTGCGTTCCGCCGAGTACCCCGGCGCCTGCCCGGCCCTGGCCTGGGACGCGCCCCTGCTCGTGCCCGACGGCGGTTCCGTGCAGCTCGACCTCGTGGCCGTGCTGCTGGACACGGAGCTCACGGCCGCCGCGGCCGAGGCGCTGGCCGCCGACCTGACCGACGGCGGCCGGCGGTGAGCCTGCCCCAGGTGGCCGTGGTCGGCATCCACGGCCACGGCGGCTCGCACCTGCGGGCGGTCGCGGACCTGGAGGCGCGCGGCCTGGCGCGGCTGAGCGCCGTCGTCGACCCGCGGGAGCCGGACATCGCACCGGCCCCGTGGTTCTCGAGCCTGGGCGACCTGCTCTCGGCCGGCGCCGGCGCGCTGCCCGACGTCGTGGTGCTCTCGACGCCCATCCACACGCACCTGCCGCTCGCGCGCGCCGCGCTGGAGGCGGGGATCGACGTGCTGCTGGAGAAGCCGACCACCGCGTCGCTCGCGGAGCACGCCGAGCTCGTCGCCGTCGCCGAGCGGACCGGGCGGCTGTGCCAGGTCGGGTTCCAGACCTTCGGGTCGCACGCGCTGCCCGCCGTCGCCGACATGGTCGCGCGCGGCGAGGTGGGGCAGGTGACCGGCATCGGCGCCGTCGGCACCTGGGTGCGGACCGCGGCCTACTGGGCGCGCTCGCCGTGGGCGGGGCGGCGGCGCATGGGCGACCGCGCGGTGGTCGACGGCGTGGTGACCAACCCCCTGGCGCACGCCGTGGCGACCGCCCTGTGGGTGGGCGGCGCCCGGACCGCCGCGGACCTCGCGTACGTGAAGACGGACCTGTGGCGGGCCAACCCGATCGAGGCCGACGACACGTCGTCCCTGCGCGCCGTCGGCACCGACGGGACCCGCTACGGGTTCGGCCTCACGCTGTGCGCGGCGGAGCGCACCCCGGCGCGCGTGATCGTGGAGGGCACCGAGGGCGAGATCGAGCTCGGGTACGAGCACGACCTGGTGCGGCTGCGCACCGGGCGCGTGGTCGCCGAGAAGCGGTACGAACGCACCGGTCTGCTGGAGAACCTGCTGCGCGTGCGGGCGGGCGAGGGCGAGCGGCTCCTGTGCGACGTGCGGGACACCGGCGCGTTCATGCGGGTGCTCGAGGCCGTGCGCACCGCGCCGGACCCGGCGCCCGTGGACGACGCGTTCGTGGACTGGGTGGACGGCGTCACGCCGGTCGCGGGCGGGCCGGGCGCGCCGGGGCCGGGCGCGCCGGGGCCGGGCGTGCCGGGGCCGGGCGCGCCGGGCGGCGTCGGGCAGGGGAATCCCGAGGGCGACGCGCGGCACCCGGTGGTGCGCGACGTCGCCGCGTGGTGCGAGCGCGCCGCGCGCGAGCAGCGCACGTTCACGGAGCTCGGTGCCCCGTGGACGCTCGCGAGGTAGATCCGGAGAGCGTGACATGGTGCTCGGGTGCTGCCCGTCCTGACTGCCATCGGTTCCATGGCCTGCGTGGTCGTCCTCGGCTGGGTGATCCAGCGGACCGGCCTGCTGGCCGGCCGCGGACTCCCCCGCGGGATCGCCCACGGCGGGGCGGGTGACGGCGGGGCGGGCGCCCGGCAGACCCTGGCGACGCTGTCGTTCACGATCTGCGCGCCGGCGCTGATGTTCAGCACCCTCGCCTCGACGGACCTGGCGCACGTGCTCTCGCGCGGCGCCGCGGTCACCTGGGCGACGACGGCGGTGCTCGGCCTGGCCACGGCCGCGGCGGCGCGCTGGCTCCTGCGCCTGCCCGCGGGCCCCGCCGCCGTCACGACGCTCGCCGCCGTCTACGTGAACGGCGGCAACATCGGGATCCCTCTGGCGGTCTACCTCTTCGACGACGCCCTCGCCGTGGTGCCCACGCTGCTGTTCCAGCTCCTGGTGCTGGCGCCGCTGACGCTCTCCGTGCTCGACCGGGCGACGGCGTCCGCCGACGGCGGGACACCCGCCCGGTCGGGCTGGCGGTCGATGGGGCAGGTGTTCCTCGCGGCGTTCCGGAACCCGATCACGCTCGGCACGGTCGCGGGCCTGCTCGTCGCGGTGGTGGCCGAGCTGACCGGCGCACGGCTGCCCGACGTCGTGCTGCTCCCCTTCGACCTGATCGGCGCCGCGGCGCCGCCGCTGGGCCTGCTCACGTTCGGGATGACGCTCGCCGTGCCGATGCCGGCCGCGGACGCCGACCTCGGCGTGACCGCCGGGCGGGGCCGCCGGCTGGTGGGCTGGGTGATCACGATCGCGGTGCTGGTGCGCAACCTGCTGCACCCGCTGGCGGCGTGGGCCCTCGGGTCGGCGGTGGGGCTGGACGCGCCGGCCCTCGCCCTCGTGGTGACGATGGCCGCGCTGCCCACGGCCGTGAACGTCACGACCTACGCGACGCGGTACGGCGTGTTCGACGGCGTCGCGGCGCGCGCGACCGTCTGGACGACGGCGCTGTGCGTGCCGGTGCTCGTGGTGATCGGCGCGCTGCTGGTCTGACGGCCTCCCCGGCGGAGGGCCTCTCCTTCGAGACCTAAGTTTCTTCGCTTTGGGGCGGCCCAAAGCGAAGAAACTTAGGTCTCGAAGGGGAGGGCTACGGTCGCGGAGAGGTCACCCAGGTAGAACTGGACCCGGCCGTCGGGTCAGATGCCCAGGTTCAGGTCCTTGACCGGGACCGGGGCGCCCGTCTCCAGCGAGCGGTTGCCCGCGTAGCCGACCGACGACGCCCGGACGCCGTCGACGTAGCCGGCCGCGCGGGCCAGCGGGTCGGGCTCGGACGACGGCCTGAAGACGTCGGCCAGCAGCAGCGCGTCACCGCCGCCGTGCCCGCCGCCACCGCGCACGATCGGCCGCTCCTCGGCGCGCTCCCAGTGCCGCTGCACCACGAGCCGCTCGCCCATGGGCCGTACCAGGTCCTCCTCGAACACCTCGGTCGCGCTCGGGTCGAGGATCGCGGCCTTGTCGCCGAACTCCACCGACCCGCGCTCGGTGACCTCCAGCTCCGCCCGGCCGCGCGTGCCGTTGACCACCACGCGGTAGCCCTCCCAGGGCGCGTGCGCGGTGAGCGAGTAGGTCAGCAGCGCGCCGCCCTCGTACTCGACGACGAGACCGAGCGTGTCCTCGGTGGTGATGCCCGCGTCGAACACCGAGCGGTTGCGCACGTAACCGTCGACCGCCTGGGCCTCGGGCCCGTAGAGGGTGGACAGCCACTCGTTGTCCTCCACGGAGAGCTGCCACGGGTCGATGCCACGCTCGTTCAGGGCGCGCTCGCCGGCCGTGGGCTCGTAGCCGGACTCGTGCGCGCCGTCGTCGCCGTAGAAGCGCCGGCCGCCCGTGGCGAAGACACGCTGCGGCACGCCGTCGATCCACCAGTTGACCAGGTCGAAGTGGTGGCTCGACTTGTGCACCAGCAGGCCGCCGTTGTTCACCTTCTCGCGGTGCCAGCGGCGGAAGTAGTCGGCGCCGTGCACGGTGTCGAGAGCCCAGTCGAAGTGGACCGACAGCACGCGCCCGATCTCGCCGCTCGCGATCACCTCGCGCAATGCGCTGTTGCGGGGCGAGTAGCGGTAGTTGAACGTCGTGACCAGGTCGCGGCCCGTCTCGGCCACGGCGTCCACGATCTGCCGGGCCTGGTCGGGGTGCGCGGCGATGGGCTTCTCCACGACGACGTCGGCGCCGGCCCGCAGGGCGCGGGTGACGAGGTCGCCGTGCGTGCGGTCGATCGACGTGACGATCACGCGGTCGACGGACTGCTCCGCGATCGCCTTCTCCAGGTCGTCCGGCCCGTACACGGGGCGGACGCCGCCGAACGCGGCGGCGACGCGCGCCTCGTAGGCCGCTGCGCGCACGGGGTTGGGCTCGACCCAGGCGACGATCTCGCCGTCGGGCGCGTGGGTGCCGATCAGGGCGTCGACGTACATGGACGCACGGTGCCCCGTCCCCACCACCGCGTAGCGGCGGCGCCCCTCGGGCAGCGGGCCCGACGGCGGCACAGGCTCTTGGGTCGGACCGGTGATCGGCTCGGTGGTCGGCTCAGTGGTCGGCTCGGGCATCGGTGGAGAGCTCCTTCGGTCGTCGTCGACGTCGGGTGGATGGGATTGAAACGATACGACGCCGGGAAAGCGCTGTCCATGCCCTCCGCCGGGTCACCCGGCCGGCACCGCTCCGGCAGGCGAGCGACCGCGACCGGGGTCACCGCTCCGGCGTGATCACCACCTGGCCCGCCCAGGCGAACCCGCCGCCGAACCCGAACAGCAGCGCGGGCGCGCCCGCGGGGATCTTGCCCGCGTGCCACCACTTGGACAGCCCCAGGGGGATCGACGCCGCCGACGTGTTGCCCGACTCGGTGATGTCCGTGACGACCACCTTGCCCTCCATGCCGAGCGCCTTGGCCAGCGGCTCGATGATCCGCAGGTTCGCCTGGTGCGCCACGAGCACCTCGACGTCGTCGAGGCTCAGCCCGGACGCCGCCACGACGTCCCGCGCCCGGTCCGCGGCGCGCGTGATGGCCCACTTGAACACCGAGCGGCCGTCCTGCTGGAACTTCACCTCCGGCGCCTCGATGCGCACCGCCGGCGTGAGCTCCGGCTCGGTGCCCCACACCACGGGCCCGACGGCGGGTGCGTCCGCCGCCTGCAGCACCGCCGCCCCGGCGCCGTCCGCCGTGAGGATGCACGTCGAGCGGTCGGTCCAGTCGGTGTACGCGGTGAGCTTCTCCGCGCCGATCACCAGCGCCGTGCGCGCGGAACCCGTACGGATCGCCTGGTCGGCCACGCCGACCCCGTGTGCGAACCCAGAGCACGCCACGTTGAGGTCCAGTGCCGCCGGGCCCACCACGTTGCGCAGGTCCGGCGCCTCCTCGCCCTCCGGCGTGGAGGCGCCGGGCTGGACGCCCGTGTGCAGCGCGTAGGCCACCCGGCCGGCCGTGTTCGGCGACCGGTCGTCGTTGGTGGCCGTCGCGACGATCACCAGGTCCACGGCGTCCGCGGTCAGGCCGGCGTCGGCCAGCGCGTGCTCCGCCGCGGCGGTCGCCATCTCGGCGACGGTGACGTCGTCGGCCGCCACGTGACGCGTGACGATGCCGGTGCGCGACCGGATCCACTCGTCGTTGGTCTCGACCCGCTGGGCGATGTCGTCGTTCGTCAGCGTCTGCGGTGGCTGGTGGTGCCCCAGGCCGACGATGCGGGAGCCGGCGGCGCCGGACGGGAGCGTGAGAGCGGTAGCCATGAGGTCAACGTAGCGCGCCGAGGTCGAACGGCTCCATGACGGTCCCGGCAGTGAGCTCCCGCGCCGCCCGCGCCACGCGCTCCTCGGCGCCCGGTCCGGTGGCCGGCACCTCGCCCACCTCGCGGAAGGCCCCGCGCAGCTGGGAGTCGTACCGCTCCCCCATGGCCGCGTTGCGGCCCTTGTAGGTCCACGCGATGAGGTTGGCCAGGGCGAACCGGGGACCGCACGAGCGGCAGGACATGATGCCCGGCGGCCGCCGGAACCGGGTGCTCCGGTGGCCGGCCGGGCACGTGCCCACCCACGGCCCGTCGATCGACGGCGCCGACGGGTCCACGCAGCGCAGCCCCGAGCACCCGATCCGCACCGCCACCTCGCGCCACGCCGGGCCGTGCTTCGCCTTGGGACCCGCGAGCGCGTGCGCCACCTCGTGCAGGATCGTGTCCCGCACCTCCCGCTCGTCGTGGATGCGCGTGAGCGGCGCGGACAGGCTGATGCGCCGTTTGCCGTAGCTGCACATCCCGGCGCGCCGGACGGCGTCGTCGAACTCGAACGTCCAGGTCTTCAGCCCGTGCTGGTCCATCAGGTCGCGCGCGAGGCGCGAGGCGGCGACAAGGTTCATGGGTACCCCTGCGGTGGTCGTGAGCGGTGGAACGCGTCCGGCCGTCCCGGACGCGTCGAACCTACGGGTTCTCACCCACACGCACGTGAAGTTATCCACAACCCAGCGTCACAAGGCGGACCTGTCAGGCATCGCTCCCCGAGGTGACCTCGGCCGGGTCGGCCGGCGGGATCGGGAAGTTCGTCCGGAAGACGTTCGAGGGATCGTAGACCGCCTTCACCTCCCGCAGCCGCGTGTACGTCGGCTCCGGGAACGCCTCCAGCAGCCGCTCGGGCCGGCTGTCGGTGTCGAACGACAGGTACGAGCCGTCCATCACGGACCCGATCTCGGTGTCCCACGCCTGGTTGAGCCGGTCCTGGTTCGAGCCCAGGGCCGAGAGCGCGAAGTTCTGGTGCCGGTGCGCGTAGGCGGTCGCGTCCGGGGCGACGTCGTTCCCCGCCCCGCCCGTGGCCCGGATCGACGTGAAGTACGACTCCCCGGTGCCCAGCAGGCGCTCGATCGCCCGGCTGGTGCCCTGGTCCAGGTGCGTCAGCAGGCCGGACCGCGCCGACGGGTCGCCGCCGCCGGAGTGGTGGGCGTCCTCCTTGCGCACCACGCCCGAGTACGGCAGGAGCTGGGCCTGGTGCCCGAGCAGCGGGCCGGCGTCGGCCAGGAGCTCGAGCTGGGCGATCGCCTCGTCCGGGTCGGCGTCGGCGCCCTCGGCCGCGAACACGGTCAGGAGCTGCGCCATCGGCGTCTGCCCGCGCCGTCCGCCGCCCAGGATCATGAACGACGTGAGCCCGCGCGGCGCCGCCTCGACGGTCGCGCCCCAGCGCTCCAGCAGGCCGGCCGTGTCGGAGGCGTCCAGCGTCATCTGGGAGAAGACCACGTCGCCGACTGCGCCGGCCTCGACCTCCAGCCAGGTGACCACGCCCATGTTGCCGCCGGCCCCGCGCAGCGCCCAGAACAGGTCCGGGTGCTCGTCGCGCGAGGCGTGCAGCACGCGCCCGTCGGCCGTGACGACCTCCGCGGCAACCACGTGGTCGATGGTCAGACCCTGGAGCCGGCCCAGGAAGCCGATGCCCCCGGTCGTGCCGAGCCCGCCGACGCCCACGCCGCCGTAGTCGCCCGACGTGATGGCCCAGCCGCGCGGGGCCAGGATCTCCGCGACCTCGCCCCAGGTGGCCCCGGCGCCGATCCGCACCCGGCGCGTGGCCTCGTCGACCACCTCGACCGAGCGCATCCGGCTCAGGCTGAGCACCACGCCGCCGTCGTTCGTGGAGCGGCCGGAGATGCCGTGCCCCGCGGAGCGGACGGCGAACTCGACGTCCTGCTTCTGCACCCACGCCAGCCCGGACGCGACCTCGTCGACGCCCTGCGGCCGCAGCACCAGGCCCGGGGCACCGGACCGGAGGTAGTTGTGCCGCACCGCGCCGTACTCCCGGTCGCCGGGCTCCACGGCGTGCGCCGCGAGCTCCGGCGGGAGCGAGTCGTAGTCGATGCCGGTGCGGCGCGCGGCCAGCGCCGTCGCGCCCCGGCGGGCCGCCGCCGGCGTCGTCCCGGCGGAGCGCCGCTCCGCCGCCACGGCCTCGCGGACGGCGGGCGCCACCTCCTGCGCGAACGCGCGGATCTGGTCGGGGTCGTCGCCCATGGCGATGAACCCGCTGACGCCGTCCTCCAGCGCCATGAGGGTGAGCTCCTCGACCCACTGGTCGGCCGGGCCCTGCAGCGGGCCGGTGGACCGGTCGGCAATGGAACCACCGAGGTTCAGCAGGCGGCGGATCTCGCTCGGCGAGCGCCCGGCCTCCTCGGCCGCCTCGTCGATGGTCGCGTTGCCGCGCGCCAGGTCGCCCTCCTTGAAGTAGGGCAGCGAGGGCAGCCAGCCGTCGGCCTTGGCACCGGTGAGCCGGAGCATCCGCTTCTTGTAGGCCCCGAGCCAGACGGGGATGTCGTGCGCGGGGGCCGGGCCGCGCTTGGCGCCGTCGACGTGGTGGAACTGCCCGGGCACGCGCAGCGGCGTGCGGTTCCCGGCGTCCCAGATGCCGCGCATGATCTCGATGCCCTCCTCGAGGGCGGTGACGCCCTCGCCGGGCGTCAGACGCGTGGCACCCATCGCGACCATGGCGTCCCAGAAGCCGCCTGTGCCCACGCCCATCTCGAAGCGCCCGCCGCTGAGCAGGTCGAGGCTCGCGGCGGCGCGCGCCAGGTGGGCGGGCGGGCGCATGCCCAGGTTGAGCACGTTCCCGGAGAGGTGGATGCGCTCGGTCTGCGCGGCCACCCACGACAGGAGCGTCCAGGTGTCCAGGAACGACGGCTGGTACGGGTGGTCCTGGAACGTGACCAGGTCCAGGCCCAGCTGCTCGGAGAGCTGGGCGAGCCGGACGGGAACCTGCGGGTCCGCGTTGGCCGGGGTGATGAAGGTGCCGAAGAGCAGGTCGTGCCCGTAGTCGGTCATGCGTGCGGTGTCCCTCGTGTCGCTCTGCGCCTGCCGCGCCTCGCGGCAGATCGTCTGTCTAGCAGACGATATTACTCACAACTCTTCTGGTTCGCTGCACATTCCCCTAGGATGGGGGCATGAGCACCGCGCCCACCGAGACCCGCACGGGCCAGCACTCCCTGTTCGGCTGGTCGCTCGCCGCGCTCCTGCGCGAGTGGAGCGCCCGGGTCGACGCCGCCGCCGACGACCTGCCCCAGGGCACGCGCGGCTACCAGCTGCTCACGGCCGTGGTGCACGGCGATCTGCCGAGCCAGGCCGCGCTCGCCGCCTCGCTCGGGATCGACCGCACGGTCATGACCTACCTGCTCGACGCCTTCGAGGGTTGCGGACTGGTCGAGCGGCAGCAGGACCCGGCCGACCGTCGCGCGCGCCGCATCGTCGCGACGGACCACGGGCTGGAGGTGCTCGCCGCGATGGACGCGCGCGTGGCCGCGGCGGAGGAGGAGCTGCTCTCCGGGCTCGAGCCCGCGCAGCGCGCGGTGCTCCGCCAGCTGCTGGAGCAGGCCGCCACGGGCACCGGCCCGGACCACGACCCGTGCCGCACGGTGGTCCAGGCGACCCGGCCGGGCGCGGCTGTGCCGGACGCCCGGTGACGTGTCAGGCGCTCAGGTCACCCTGGTGACCTGAGCGTCTGACACGACGTCACGCCTGGCCCAGGCCCGTCTCGCGGTAGAAGCCCTCGATGTGCTCGCGCATGAGGCGTTCCGCCTCGGCGGCGTCGTGCCGCACGACGGCGTCGACGATGCCCTCGTGCTCCGTGCACAGGCGCGCCGCGGTGCGCGGCCAGTCCGCGACCGCCTCGGCGCCGGCCGCCACGTAGGAGGCGACGGCGGCCCGCATGCCGCTCAGGATCGCCTCGACGAGCTGGTTGCCGCCCAGCCGGGCGATCCCGAGGTGCAGGTCCTGGTCGCGCTCCAGGAACTCGGCCACGCCGAGCCCGGGTTCGGCCATCGCGGCGAGGTGCCCGCGCAGGGGCTCCAGGGCGTCGTCGTCCCACCGCCCCTCGGCGGCGTCGCGCACCGCTCCGGTCTCCAGCAGCACGCGCGTGCGGACGACGTCGGACACGGGCAGGGTGCCGGAGGCGACGTGCAGCCGCACCGCCGCACCCAGGCCGGCCGCGGGCCGGTCGATCACCGTGGCACCCGCGGTGGGACCGGAGCCGACGGCGGTGCGCACGATGCCCATCGCCTCCAGGATCCGGATGGCCTCACGCACGGAAGGGCGGGACACACCCAGCTCCTCCGCGAGCGCCCGCTCCGCCGGGAGCCGCTCGCCGATGGACCACTTGCCCGCGGTGAGACCCGCCTCGATCTGGGCCAGGACGCGCTCGTGGGTTCGCACGGTCGCCATGCTACTTCAGTGGTCTGTCCACAGTGGGCTAAGGTGAGGACAGACCTCGAAGGAGAGTGCCCATGCGTATCGCCCTGGCCGCCACCTGTATCGCCGACGCGATGTTCCCGCAGGCCCCGAAGGCCGTCGTCACGCTCCTGGCGCGGCTGGGCCACGAGGTCGTGTTCCCGGCCGCGCAGGCGTGCTGCGGCCAGATGCACGTGAACACCGGCTACCTCGCCGAGGCCGTGCCGGTGGTGCGGAACCACGTGCGGACCTTCGCCCCGGTGGCGGACGGCGAGTGGGACGCCGTCGTGGTGCCCTCCGGCTCGTGCACCGGCTCGATCCGGCACCAGCAGAAGATGGTCCTGGAACGCGCGGGGCTGCGGTCCGAGGCGCGCACCGCGACGGCAGTCTCCGAGCGCACCTACGAGCTCTCGGAGCTGCTGGTCGACGTGCTCGGCGTGACCGACGTCGGCGCCTGGTTCCCGCACCGCGTCACCTACCACCCCACGTGCCACTCGCTGCGGATGCTCGGCGTCGGTGACAAGCCCGAACGGCTGCTGCGGGCGGTCGAGGGTCTGGAGCTCCTGCCGCTGGAGCAGGCCGAGGGCTGCTGCGGGTTCGGCGGCACGTTCTCGCTGAAGAACGCCGACACGTCGGCGGCGATGCTCGACGACAAGGTGGCGGACGTGGTCGGCACGGGCGCCGAGGTGCTCACCGCCGGCGACTGGTCGTGCCTGATGCACATCGGCGGCGGCCTCTCGCGTGGCGGCACGGGCGTGCGGCCCATGCACCTCGCCGAGATCCTCGCCTCGACCCGCGAGGCACCGGTGCACCCCGGCGACCGCCAGGAGGTGGCCCGATGAGCACCTTCCTCGGCATGCCCGCCACGCGCGCCGGCCGCGGTCCCAGCCCGGACGCCGCGCCCGGCACGCTCGGGGGCGTGGGCCGCCCGGAGGACCCGTTGCACTGGGGGGCGACGTTCCCGCACGCCGCGAAGGCCGCGCTGGCGAACGAGCAGCTGCGCCGCAACCTGGGCAACGCCACCTCCACCATCCGGTCCAAGCGGGCGCGCGTGGTCGGGGAGGTGCCGGACTGGGAGGCCCTGCGCGACGCCGGCTCGGCGATCAAGACCGACGTCATGGCGCGCCTGCCCGAGCTCCTGGAGGCCTTGGAGCGCAACGTGACCGCGCGCGGCGGCGTCGTGCACTGGGCGCGGGACGCCGCCGAGGCCAACCGGATCGTCGCCGGGATCGTGCGGGAGAAGCAGGCCGACGAGGTGGTCAAGGTCAAGTCCATGGCCACCCAGGAGATCGGGCTGAACGAGGCGCTGGCCGAGGAGGGCATCGCGGCGGTCGAGACCGACCTGGCGGAGCTGATCGTGCAGCTCGCCGACGACATGCCGTCACACATCCTGGTGCCCGCGATCCACCGCAACCGCACCGAGATCCGCGACATCTTCCTGGAGCGCATGGCCGACGCCCCGCCGGACCTGACGGACGTGCCGCGCGAGCTCGCGATGGCGGCCCGGGCGCACCTGCGGCGCAAGTTCCTCTCGGCGAAGGTCGCGATCAGCGGCGCCAACTTCGCCGTCGCGGACAGCGGCACGCTCGCCGTGGTGGAGTCCGAGGGCAACGGGCGCATGTGCCTCACGCTGCCCGAGACGCTGATCACCGTGATGGGCATCGAGAAGCTGGTGCCGACCTATCGCGACCTGGAGGTGTTCCTCCAGCTCCTGCCGCGCTCCTCGACGGGCGAGCGGATGAACCCGTACACCTCCCTGTGGACGGGCGTGACGCCGGGCGACGGCCCCCAGGAGTTCCACCTGGTGCTGCTCGACAACGGCCGCACCAAGGTGCTCGCGGACGAGGCCGGGCGCTCGGCCCTGCACTGCATCCGCTGCTCGGCGTGCCTCAACGTCTGCCCCGTCTACGAGCGGGTGGGCGGGCACGCCTACGGCTCGGTCTACCCCGGCCCGATCGGCGCGATCCTCACCCCGCAGCTCACGGGCGAGAAGTCGGACCTGCCGTACGCCTCCACGCTGTGCGGGGCGTGCTACCAGGTCTGCCCGGTCAAGATCGACATCCCGTCGATCCTGGTGGAGCTCCGGGCACGCGAGGTCGAGCTCGCCGGCTCCTCGCCGGACGCCGCGGACCGCGTCTGGAAGGCGGCCATGAAGGCGGCGTCGTACGCGATGGCCGACGGCGCGCGCTTCCGCCGGGCCGCCCGGCTGCCACGGGCACTGCGGGCCATCTCCCGGCACGGCGTGATCCGGCGGCTGCCGTTCCCCGGCTCGCTCTGGACCCGGTCGCGGGACCTGATGGAGCCGCCGCGGCAGACGTTCCGCGACTGGTGGGCCGAGCGAGAGGACGACCGATGAGCGACGCCAGGACCGAGATCCTGTCCCGCATCCGCACGGCGCTGGGCAGCTCCACGCCGGAGCCCGGGACTGTCTCGACGGCGGTCCCGCGGGAGTACCGGTCCCTGGGTGACCACGCCCCCGGGGCGGCGGAGGTGCTGGACCTGCTGGTCGACCGGCTGGAGGACTACAAGGCCCGCGTGCACCGGGTCACGGCGGCGGAACTGCCGGCCCTGCTCGCGAGGCTGCTGGCCGAGGTGCCCGCGAGCTCCGTCGTCGTGCCGGCCGGGGTCGAGGGCGCGTGGCTCGGGGCGTTGGCCGACGTCGAGGTGCGGACCGACTCGCGGGAGGCGCCGCTCTCCGCGACCGAGCTCGACGGGATCGACGCCGTGGTGACGGCCGCACGCGTGGCCGTGGCCGAGACCGGCACCATCGTGCTGGACGGCGAGCCCGACCAGGGCCGGCGCGCGGTCTCCCTGGTCCCCGACGTGCACGTGTGCGTGGTGCGGACCGACCAGGTGGTGCAGACCGTGCCGGAGGCCGTGCGGCTGCTCGACGCCGATCCCGGCCGGCCCCAGACCTGGATCAGCGGGCCGAGCGCGACGAGCGACATCGAGCTCGACCGGGTCGAGGGCGTGCACGGGCCCCGCACGCTGCACGTGGCGCTCGTGTCCTGACGGCGTCGGGCGGCACCGGGCGGCGTGCGGGCCCTGGCCGCTCAGGGGTGCAGCCGCGCGCCCTTGACCACCTTGTCCACGACGCGCCGCTCGCCGGCCACCGCGATCCCGACCAGGTCGAGCTTCTCGGTGGCGACACCCGCGACGGCGGCCCGGTTGTCGACGTCGTTCCCCGTGGCGAACAGGTCGGCCGTGTAGACGCCGATGCGCAGCCCCCGGGTCGCGGCGCGCTCCCGGAAGGTGGCCAGCCGGGCGCCGTCGGCCACCATGACCATGACCGGGGTGCCGAGCATCGCGAGGTACTCCTGGCCGTCGGCGTCCCGGTAGGTCTCGCCGACCAGCTCCGGGTAGGCGGCGGTCACCGCGCTCGACAGGAAGGCGGTGACGTTGTTCTCCTGCCAGGCGAGCAGGTCGTCCCGCAGGACGATCACGATCTTGGGCTGTTCGAAGGTCATGGCCCCCAGCGTGCGGGCGGGCCGCGGCCCCGATCTTGTACGTTCTTGATGTGCCCCCGCTCGATCGCTCCGCCCGTCCGGCCCCGGACGTGGTGCGCGCCTGGCGGCCCGAGGTCCCGGGCGTCGCCGAGGTGCTGCACGCCGCCTGGCACGAGCACGCCTACCCGGCGCACACCCACGACACCTGGACCGTGCTGATCGTCGAGAGCGGCCTCATCGGCTACGGGCTGGACGGTCACGAGCACGCCGCGCGGCGCACGGGGGTGACCGTGCTGCCGCCCGGCGTGGTGCACGACGGGCGGTCGGTGACCGCGGCGGGCTTCAGCAAGCGCGTGGTCTACCTGGAGCCGACGGTGCTCGACGGCGCCCTGGTCGGCCGGGCGGTCGACGCCCCGCTGGTCCCGGACGACAGGCTCCGCACACGGTTCGCCGGCCTCGACAGGGCGCTGACCGTCCGCGAGGACGTCGCGGCCGAGAGCCTGCTCGCGCTGGTCACCGAGGGTCTGGCCTGGCACCTCTCCGGCCGTCCGACGCCGCCGCGCGAGCCGCCCGCCGCCTCCACCGCCCGGCGCGCCCGCGACCTGCTCGACGCCGACCCCACCCGGCCCGTCCGGCTCGCCGAGGTGGCCGCCGCGCTGGACGTCACCGTGCCGCACCTGGTGCGCGCGTTCACCCGGGAGCTGGGCCTGCCGCCCCACCGGTACCTGGTAGGACGCCGTCTGGACCTGGCCCGACGGCGACTGCTGGCCGGCGAGCCGGCGGCGTCCGTCGCGGCCGCGACGGGGTTCCACGACCAGGCACACCTGACCCGCCACTTCCGCCGTCTGCTGCGCACGACGCCGGGCCGCTACCAGCGCGGCTGACCGGGCCGGGCCCAGCAGGGGCGGCCCTCCTCCTCTTCGAGGCCCGACTTTCTCCGCTTTCGACCGCCTCAAAGCGAAGAAAGTCGGGCCTCGAAAGGGAGGAGCGTCACGCCTGGCACGCCCCGCGCGCCGCAGCGGCAGGGCACCCGATACGGGAGAATGGCCTCTCGTGACCGACCCCGTGCCCGAGCCCACCCTCTTCGAACTGCCCCCGGGTGCCCGGCGCCCCCGCGCGCGGGTGGTGCTGCTGACCGGTCCGTCCGGTTCGGGCAAGACCTCGCTCACCCAGCGGCTCGGCCTGCCGGTGGTCCAGCTCGACGACTTCTACCTCGACATCGACCACCCCGGCCTGCCGCAGCGGTACGGCAGCGTGGACTGGGACAGCCCGGCGAGCTGGGACGGCAAGGGCGCCCTGGCCGCGCTGCAGGAGCTGGCCACGGAGGGCCGCGCCGAGGTGCCGGTCTACGACATCCCGACGTCGCGCCGCACGGGCATGCGCCGCCTCGACATCGGCGACTCGCCGCTGATCCTCGCCGAGGGGATCTTCGCGGCGCAGCTCGTCGAGGAGTGCCGCGCGGAGGGGCTGCTCGCGGACGCGATCTGCCTGTCGCGGCCGCGCCTGGTCACCTTCTGGTTCCGGTTCCTGCGCGACGTCGCGGAGGCGCGCAAGCCGCTCGGCACCCTGGTGCGCCGCGGCACCTCGCTGTTCCGGGCGGAGCCGGCCATGATCGAGCGCTGGGTGGCGCTGGGCTGCCGCGAAACATCACCCGCTCAGGCCGAGAAGGACATCCGAAACCTCCTTGTGCAGAAGTCCTCGGATACGTAATCCTCGTGTAACCGAATTGCCATGTAATGCACATCCGTGAGGCTCACCCTGGGCGCAGGAGGTGGTGTCTGTGATCCAGCGCAACGGCTTGCGTGTGCTCTCGCTCTACGAGGGCTTCTTCAGCGGCGGGGCTCGTGTCCTGCACTCGACGGTGGTCGCCGGTCTGCATCAGGGCGGTCGTCAGCAGCATTCCGTGCTGAGCCTGCACCACGAGGTCCGGCGCGAGGCCACCCTCCAGCGGATGGAGGACGACCCCCGCTACCGCGCGCTGCGCGCCGCGGGCGTCCGGATCGGCTCCCTGGGCCGGAGCACCGACGCGAACCACGACCCGCGCGTGTTCAGCGAGGCCGAGCTCCGGGCCGCGGCCCACCAGGCCGAGGGCTCGCACGTCATCCTGTCGCTCAAGGAGCAGCCGCTCCGGCTCGTGAACCAGGACGCGTTCCCGCAGCGCCCCGTCATCGCCTGCCTGCACCGGTCCGACCCGGAGCACCAGGGGGATGCCCTCGGCGACCTGCTGACCGCGGCGGAGCACGGCCGGCTGGCCGCCGTCGTCTGCTGCGCGGAGTCCACGCGCGACGCGTACCGGGAGGCGGGCGTGCCCGCCGAGCTGCTGCGCGTGGTGCCCAACGGCATCAACCTCGCCCGGTTCCGCCCGGTCCAGGGCGCGCGCCGGCTCGCCCTGCGGGGCGCGGCCGGGATCCCGGCCGACGCGACCGTGGTGGTCTACGCCGCGCGGTACGACGAGATGAAGAACCCCGAGCTGTTCCTCCGGTCGGCCCGGCTGTTCCTCGCGATGGAGCCCCACGGGCGGGTGCTGATGTGCGGCGCCGGCATGAGCTCGGCCAACCCCGACCTGGCGGCCGACCTGGAGCGGATCTTCGGCGACCGCCCGGACCTGCTCGAGCGCCTGGACCTGCTGGGCGTGCGGCACGACATGGAGCTGGTCTACGCGACGGCCGACGTCGTGGCGCTCACGTCGACGTTCGGCGAGGCCGCGCCGCTGTGCCTCATCGAGGGCTCGATGTGCGGCGCCGTGCCGGTCACGACGCCGGTGGGCGACGCGCCGTCGATCGTCGAGCGGATCGGGTTCGTGACGTCGTTCGACCCCGACGAGATCGCCTCGACCTGGATCGAGGCGGCCGCCCGCCGGGAGGAGCTGGAGTCGGCGCGCACCGCCGTGCGGCCTCGGTTCAGCCACGTCCGGATGATCGCCGGGTACTCGAGCATCATCGAGCGCACCCACCGCGACGCGGGCTTACGCATGGCGCGGGTCTAGCCGGGTCCGGGCGTCGCCCAGGTCCGGGCGCCGCCCTTGTGATCGGTAGGACGTCAGGTGATCGGCACCCCGGGGTGCCGATCACCTGACGTCCCGCCGATCACGCGCACTACGCCGCGGCCGGCAGCCAGGTGCGGGCGGCCGTGACCAGGGCCGTCACGCCGGTCTCCAGGGTCGGGTGCGGCACCGGCGCATAGTGCGGCGAGTGGTTGGACGGCACGGTCAGGAGCGCCGGGTCGCTCATGTCGCCGGTCGTGAACAGGCCCGGGTCGGTGCCGCCGAGCAGCCAGTACGAGAGGGGCGCGCCTGCGCTCGTCGCCAGGATGCCCACGTCCTCGCTCCCCGCCCCCGCGCCGGGATCGAGCAGGTTCTCGGGGCCGAGCCACGAGGCGAAGGCGGCGAACGTCCGGGCGAGCGCGGCGTCGTCGTTGACGACCACGGGGAACCGCTCGATCGGGGTGATCGCGGGCTCCTCGGTCGCGCCGGCGGTGATCGCCTCACCCCGAACGATGCGCTCGACGGCGTCGAGGATCCGCTGCCGCACCGCCTCGTCGTAGCTACGGATGTTGAGCTGCAGCTCGGCCTCGCCGGGGATGACGTTGGCGGCGTCGCCGGCGTGGATCGAGCCCACGGTGAGCACGGCGGTGGCCGTGCTCGGGATCTCGCGGGACACGACCGTCTGCAGGCGCAGCACGGTCTCCGCCGCCATCACGATCGGGTCGACCGACGCCTGGGGCATCGAGCCGTGCGCGCCGCGCCCGGCGAGCCGGACCCGGAGCGAGTCGGAGCCCGCGTACGACGCGCCGGGATGTCCCGCGATCTTGCCCGCGGGCAGCGGCGCCACGTGCTGGCCGAGCACGACGTCGGGGGTCGGGAAGCGGTCGTAGAGGCCGTCGTCGACCAGCGCCTGGGCGCCCTGGCCCAGCTCCTCCGCGGGCTGGAACACCACGAGCAGAGTGCCGGCCCAGCTCTCGCGTGCGTGCGCCAGCACGTCGGCGGCGCCCAGGAGGCACGTGGTGTGCAGGTCGTGCCCGCAGGCGTGGTCCACCGGGACCGTCTTCCCGGCCTCGTCCGTCGCGGTCGCGGTGCTGGCATAGTCCAGGCCGGTCTCCTCCTGGACCGGCAGGGCGTCCATGTCGGCGCGGAGCAGCGCCGTCGGGCCGGACCCGTTCCGCAGGACGCCGACCACGCCGGTCTTGCCGACGCCCGTCGTCACCTCGAACCCGGAGGCGGTGAGCCGGTCCGCGACGATCCGCGCGGTGCGATGCTCCTGGAAGCCGAGCTCGGGATGTCGGTGCAGGTCCTGGTACAGGTCCGTGAGCGTCGGGTCGAACGGGACGTCCTGATGTGGGGTCATGGCAGCCCTCCGTCGTCCGTCCCCACGCTAGGCGCGGCCCGGGTGTCGCGCACGACGGGGTTCGTCCTACCGATCAACGGACTCTCGCCGCGCCCACTCCGTCCGCTCGGCGACCACGAGAGCGCCGGACACGGCAGGATGACCTCATGTCCGACGCCCCCGTCACCCTGAGCCAGGTCGCCCGCGAGGCCGGCGTCTCGCTCGCCACGGCGTCGCGCGCGATCAACGGCAGCGCCACGCGCAGCGTCCGCGAGGACCTGCGCGAGCGCGTCCTGGAGGCCGCGCGCCGCCTCGCCTACTCGCCCGACCCCAGCGCACAGGCCATGGCCCGCGGCCGCACCACGGCGCTCGGGCTCGTGGTGCACGACATCGCCGACCCGTACTTCTCCACGATCGCCGCCGGTGTGGCGCGCGCGGCGGAACAGGCCGGACTGATCGTCACGCTCGCGTCCACGGAGCACAGCTCCGAGCGCGAGCTCGCCTTCGTCGAGCTCGCGCGGCGCCAGCGGTCGCGCGCGATCATCCTGGCGGGCGGCAGGCTGGAGCCGGCGGAGGGTCCGACGGCGGAGGGCGGCGCGGTGGCGGACGGCGGCGCGACGGTGGACCGTGGCGCGACGGTGGACGGCGGCGCGACGGTGCCGAGCGGCAGCGGCGTACCGGCGTCCGACGGCCGTGTGCCGGAGCCGAGCAGCGATGCGCCGGCACACGGCGGTGCCGGACCCGCCCCGGGCGCGCTGGAGGCCGCTCTGAACGCGTTCCAGGAGGCGGGCGGCGGTGTCGCGCTGATCGGCCAGGCGATCGGCGGGCTGCCCGTGGTCGAGATCGCGAACGCGGACGGCGCGGCCGACCTCGCCCGCGCCCTGCACGACCACGGCTACCGCCGGTTCGCCGTGCTCGCGGGCCCCGCGGGTCACCGCACGGCGGCGGACCGGACGAGCGGCTTCACCGGCGCGCTGGCCGAGCTGGGCAGCCCCGTCGCGCCCGACGACGTCCTGGCCTGCCCGTTCACGCGCGACGGCGGGTACTCCGCGATGCGCGGCCTGATCGAGCGCGCCGGCGGGCTGCCCGAGCTCGTCTTCGCCGTCAACGACGTCATGGCGGTCGGCGCGATGGCCGCCGTCCGCGATGCGGGCCTGAGTGTCCCAGAGGACGTCGCCGTGGCCGGGTTCGACGACATCCACACCCTGCGCGACGTCTCCCCGGGGCTGACGACGGTGCGGATCCCGCTCGCGGAGGTCGGCGAGCTGGCGACCGACCTGGCGCTCGGCAGGTCGGAGGGAACGCGCACCGCGGTCCGCGGCGAGGTGGTCCTGCGCGACTCGACGCCGCGCAGGCCCGCTGGGACACCGACGCCGGACGCCTGAGCTCGGCAGTTCACCCACACCAGGGCAAGAGGTCGGCAGTTGGCATCGAGATCGGCACAGGCCTGTGCCGATCTCGATGCCGACTGCCGAGTCCGCACGGCAAACTGCCGACCCGGCAGGCGGACTGCCGAGTCCGCAGGGCAAACTGCCGACGCCGGCGGCCGCCACGTGCCGCCCCACGCACCACACCGCCACCCCCGCCGCGTTCCCCCGGCGCAGGCTCCCGCACCGCCGCTCACCACGGACGGCCCATGTACTCCCCCGGAAACGTGCGCTATTCTCGGCTGGAAAGCGCATTCCCACGACGATGGAGTCTCGCCCGTGACCACACTTCGCATCGCCATGAACGGCGTCACCGGCCGCATGGGCTACCGCCAGCACCTCGTGCGCTCGATCCTGCCGATCCGCGACCAGGGCGGCGTCACGCTCCCCGACGGTTCGCGCGTCCAGGTCGAGCCCGTGCTGGTGGGCCGCAACGCGGACAAGCTCAAGGAGCTCGCGGCCCTGCACGACGTCGAGCACTGGTCCACCGACGTCGACGCCGCCATCGCGGACGCCGACATCGTGTTCGACGCCGCCATGACCAACCTGCGCCCCGCGACGCTGTCCAAGGCGATGAAGCAGGGCAAGCACGTCTTCACCGAGAAGCCGACGGCGGAGACGCTCGCCGAGGCCATCGAGCTCGCCCGGCTGCAGGCCACCACGGGCGTGACCGTCGGCGTGGTGCACGACAAGCTGTACCTGCCGGGCCTGGTGAAGCTGCGCCGCCTGGTGGACGAGGGCTTCTTCGGTCGCATCCTGTCGCTGCGCGGCGAGTTCGGCTACTGGGTGTTCGAGGGCGACTCGCAGCCCGCCCAGCGCCCGTCGTGGAACTACCGCACCGAGGACGGCGGCGGCATCACCACCGACATGTTCTGCCACTGGAACTACGTGCTGGAGGGCATCCTCGGGCAGGTCAGGACGGTGACCGCGAAGACCGCCACGCACATCCCGACCCGCTGGGACGAGCAGGGCCGCGAGTACGCCGCGACCGCCGACGACGCCGCGTACGGCATCTTCGACGTCACCACGCCGGGCGGCGACGACGTCGTGGCGCAGATCAACTCGTCCTGGGCCGTGCGGGTGTTCCGCGACGAGCTGGTCGAGTTCCAGGTGGACGGCACGCACGGCTCCGCCGTCGCAGGTCTGCGCGAGTGCCGCGCCCAGCACCGCGCGCACACCCCGAAGCCCGTGTGGAACCCGGACCTGCCGGTCACCGAGCCGTTCCGCGACCAGTGGCTCGACGTCCCCGCCAACGCCGACCTCGACAACGGCTTCAAGCTGCAGTGGGAGGAGTTCCTGCGCGACGTCGTGGCCGGGCGCCCGCACCGCTACGACCTGCTGTCGGCGGCGCGCGGCGTGCAGCTCGCGGAGCTGGGCCTGAGGTCGTCGGCGGAGGGCCGCCGCATCGACATCCCGGAGATCACCCTGTGAGCGGGGCCGCCGTCGTCCTCCCCCTGTTCGACGCCGAGGGCCGGGTGACCGGTTCCGACGCCGTCGAGCTGAACGCCCCCGGCCCGTGGACGACGCCGTCGGGCCCGATCACGTCCCGCATCGCCTTCGCGGCCGCCCACGTGGTGCCGCGGGTCGGGGCGGAGAACGTGCCGGGCGCACCCGCCGTCGTCGACTGGGACGCGACGCTCGCCTACCGGCACCGCATCTGGGAGCACGGGCTCGGGGTGGCCGACGCCATGGACACCGCCCAGCGCGGCATGGGCCTCGACTGGGCGGCGACCCAGGAGCTCATCCGCCGCTCGGCGGCGGAGGCCGCCTCCGTGGGCGCGCGCGTCGCGTGCGGCGCGGGCACGGACCAGCTCGACCCCGCCGTCGTCGCGGCGCTCGAACCGGGTGAGGCCGGCCTCGCCGTCGTCACCGAGGCCTACCGCGAGCAGGTGGGCGTGGTGCAGGACGCCGGGGCGCAGGTGATCGTCATGGCCTCCCGCGCGCTGGCCCAGGTCGCCCGCGGACCCGAGGACTACGCCCGCGTCTACGACGCCGTGCTCGCCGAGGCCGACCGGCCCGTGGTGCTGCACTGGCTGGGCACCATGTTCGACCCGGCGCTGGCGGGCTACTGGGGCTCCGACTCGGTGGACGACGCCACGAAGACGTTCCTCGACCTGATCCGCGCGCACCAGCCCCGGATCGACGGCGTCAAGGTCTCGCTGCTCGACGCCGCCCACGAGGTGGGTCTGCGCCGTGCGCTGGCGGCCCTCCCGGCGTCGGACGACGGCGTGCGGCCCCGCCTGTACACCGGCGACGACTTCAACTACCCCGAGCTCATCGCGGGCGACGAGCAGGGGCACTCGGACGCGCTGCTCGGCATCTTCGCGGCGATCTACCCGGCCGCCTCCACGGCGCTCCAGGCGTTCGACGCCGGGGACGCCGACCGCGGGCACAAGATCCTGGCCTCGACCGAGGCGCTGGGGCGGCACATCTTCGCCGCGCCCACGTACTACTACAAGACCGGGATCGCGTTCCTGTCCTGGCTCAACGGTTTCCAGCCCGGGTTCTCGCTGGTGGGCGGCCTGCACTCCGGCCGGTCGCTGCGGCACCTGGTCGAGCTGGCCCGCCTGGCCGACGGCTGCGGCATGCTGCTCGACCCGCCCCTGGCCGCCGCACGCCTGCGCGCCTTCCTGACCACGAACGGGGTGACCGCATGAGCAGGGCCTCCCTGAACACGGCCACCGTCAAGCACGCCTCGCTGGCCGAGGCGTGCGAGGCGGCGGCGGACGCCGGCTTCGGCGCCGTCGGCCCGTGGCGCGACGTGGTCCAGGCCGTCGGCGCGCCGCAGGCGGCGCGCATCATCGCCGACGCCGGGCTCCGCGCGTCGTCCCTGTGCCGCGGCGGTTTCCTCACCGCGGTGGACGACGCCGGCATCCGCGCCGCGCTCGACGACAACAGGCGGGCGATCGAGGAGGCCGCGACGATCGGCACCGCGGAGCTGGTCTTCGTGGTCGGCGGGCTGGTGGGCTCGACGCCGGGCGGTGCCCCGACGTCGGACGTGGACCGCGACCTGGTGGCCACGCGCGGCCGGGTGGCCGACCGGATCGCCGACCTGGTGCCGTTCGCCGCCGAGCACGGCGTGCGGATCGTGCTGGAGCCGCTGCACCCGATCTTCGCCGCCGACCGGGCCGTGATCTCCACGCTCGCGCAGGCCCTGGACCTGGCGGCGCCGTTCGCGGCGTCCGAGGTGGGCGTGGTCGTGGACACCTATCACGTGTGGTGGGACCCGGCGCTGCGCACGTCGATCGCGCGGGCCGGGCGGGAGGACCGCATCGCGTCGTACCAGGTGTGCGACTGGGCCCTGCCGCTCGCGGCCGAGCCGCTGAACTCGCGCGGGCACGTGGGCGACGGGTACGTCGACTTCGCGACGATCACCGGTTGGGTGCGCGACGCGGGGTACGTGGGCGACGTCGAGACCGAGATCTTCAACGAGCAGATCTGGGCCGAGCCCACGGCGAAGACGGCGGAGACGGTCCTGGCCCGCTACGAGCAGCACGTGGCCCCGCACCTCTGACCCGCTGACGGCGTTGACCACAGCGGTTGCTGCCAGACCGAGGGTTCGGCTGGCAGCAACCGCTGTGGTCGATCGCCCCGGGTGGAGCCGGTCAGCGGGGCGGCGTCGACGCCGACAGCGCCGCGGCACGCAGGACGAAGCGGCAGACGCCCCAGGTCGCGAAGAGGAGCGGGGCCGCAGCGAAGCCCAGGCCCACGGCCGGGCGGGTCGCCACGACGCCCACCAGCAGGCCCAGGACGACCAGTGCCCCGGCCGAGAGGTACCAGCGCCGCACCCCGAGCACGAGGGCCGCGAGCAGCACGTCGCGCAGGCGCGCGCCCGGCATCTCGGGCACGGCGGCCAGCGCGAGGATCGCGGTCAGCACGGCGACGGCGGCCAGCGTGACCAGCACGGGGATGGCGGCCGCCCCCGCCGTCCGGCCCCAGAAGAAGGCCACGTCGACGGCGGCCACCACGACGGCGCCGGTCGCGAGCGACCCGATCGCCAGGCCGCGGCGCAGGTGCCGGCGCCAGGCCCGGGCGAAGGTGCGGACCACCGCTGTCGACCCGTCGGCGCTGAAGGCGCCGAACACCGCGAAGGCCGCGACCAGGGCCGGGCCCAGCAGCGGCGCCGCCAGGGCGGCGAGCGGCCAGGTCGCGGCGAGGTCGGTCGCCGCGACCAGCACCAGCGGGGGCAGGCACGCGACCGCCAGGAGCAGGTTGGTCATCAGGCCCGTGTAGACGGTGCCGAACACCAGCTCGTAGGTCTCGGGCCCGAGCAGGGTCCGCCGACGGCGCGGCGCGCCGGCGCCGGCCGTCCCGGCCGCCGCCCCGGCAGCGCCCGCCGGACCCGCGATCCCCGCGGCACTCACCCCTTCACGCCCGTCGTCGCGATGCCCTGCACGAAGTACCGCTGGCCGAGCAGGAAGATCAGCGCGATCGGCAGGACCGACAGCACGGAGCCCGTCATGATCAGCGCGTGCTCGGCGTTGTACTCGCCGATGAACGACTGGAGGCCGATCTGGATGGTCCACAGCTCGCGGTCGCGCAGGTAGATGAGCGGCCCGAGATAGTCGTTCCACGTCGAGACGAACGTGATGATCGTCAGCGACGCCAGGGCCGGCACCGACAGCGGCATGATGATGCGCCACCAGATCCCGTACTCGGAGAGCCCGTCGATGCGCGCCGCCTCCGACAGCGAGTCGGGGATCGACTCGTAGTACTGCTTCATGAGGAACACGCCGAAGGCGCCGAACGCCTGCAGCAGCATGATCGCCCACAGGGTGTTGTTCAGGCCCCAGCTCGAGAGCATCTGGAACTGCGGGATCATGTACGACTGCCAGGGCACCGCGATGGTCCCGATGTACAGCAGGAACAGCGCGTCGCGGCCGGGGAAGCGCATCTTGGCGAAGCCGTACGCGGCGAAGCTGCCGGTCAGCACCTGCAGCAGCGTCACGGCGACGGACAGGACGAGGGTGTTGCGCACCCACGTGACCATGTCGGCCTTGACCCAGATGTCGAGGTAGTTGCGCCACTGCACGGGATCGGGGATCCACTCGACCGGCGCGGTGAACACCTGGTTGTTCTGCTTCAGGGACGAGATCACCATCCAGGCGAACGGGAGCATGATGCCCGCCGCGGCGAGGATCATCACCGCGTAGAGCAGCACCCGGCCGGACCTCCGGAGCGCGGACGGACGGGCGGCCATCACGCCTCCTTCCGCTTGTTGTACAGGAACTGCACCACGGTCACGAGGATGCAGATGAAGAACAGGACGACGGCGACGGCCGAGGCGTAGCCGAACTCGAACTGCTGGAAGCCCTTCTGGTAGATGTACTGGCTGAGCACCAGCGTGGCCTGGCCTGGACCGCCGTCGGTCATGACGAGGATCAGGTCGAAGACCTTGAAGCTCTGGATCGTGACCATGACCGTCACGAAGAACATCGTGGGCCGCAGGCACGGCAGCGTGACGTTCCAGAACCGCTGCCACGCGTTGGCGCCGTCGATCCGCGCCGCCTCGTGCAGCTCACCGGGCACGGTCTGCAGGCCGGCCAGGAACAGGAGCATGTAATAGCCCATGTCCTTCCACGTGCCCACGATGATCACCGCGGGCATCGCCCAGTCCTTGGAGACCGTCCAGCCGGGCATCTCGCCGTCGACGAACAGGCTCAGGAACTGGTTGATCGGCCCGTACTCGGGGCTGAACAGCATGTTCCACACCACGGCGACCGCGACGATCGACGTGATGTACGGGAAGAAGGCCACCGTGCGGAAGAAGGCGGCGCCGCGCAGCTTCTGGTTCAGCAGCAGCGCCAGGCTCAGCGACACGACGATGGTGATCGGGATGTGCAGCGCGGCGTAGTAGAAGGTGTTGCCCAGCGCGGTGTGGAAGCTCTTGTCCCCCACCAGGCGCGTGAAGTTGTCGAGGCCCACCCACTGCGCGGCACCGAAGATGTTCCAGCTCGTCAGGGAGATGTAGAACAGCGTGACCACGGGGACGAGGGTGAGCACCGCGAAGCCGGCGAAGTTCGGCAGGATGAACGTCCAGCCGACCAGCGCGTTGCGGACCTTGAGCGACGTGCGGGGTGCCCGGACGGGCGGGCGCCCGGGCTGCACGAGCCCGAGCGTCCGCCGGTCGTCGGCGACGGGTGTCGCCATCAGCCGACCTCGTTGGCGACGCGCTCCTCGGCCTCGGTGATCGCCTCGTCCACCGGGGTGGACTCCGACATGATCGCCGAGTGCATCTCGCCGAGGATGGTCTGGATGGCCGCGGTCTTCTGGCCCACCGGGTTCTCCGGCAGCGTGTCGTGCGTGGTGTAGGCGAAGCGGGACAGGTCGTCCTGCGGCACGCCGTCGAGCGCGAAGATCGCGTCGGCCACGGCGTCGTCGATCAGGGCCGGCGTGATGCCGATCTCGGCGAGCGCGGCGGCGCCCTCGGGACCGGCGGCGAACCGCAGGAAGTCCTTGGCCGTCTCGATCTTGGACTCGTCGATGTTCGAGCTGATGCCCATCGTGGTCGGGTCACCGAACGTGGCCGGGGTGTTCTCCGTGCCGGTCGTCGACTCGTCGAGCTGCGGGATCGGCGCGATGCCCCACTCGAACGTGTCCGCCGCCCCCGACGCCTGCTCGGCGACCAGCGTGCCGATGTACCAGGAACCCATCGGGAGCATCGCTGCCTTCTGGGTGCCGAACTGCGACTGGTAGGCCAGCTCGTTCGTGGTGACCGTCGCGAACGACGGCTGCGAGCCGTTGTCCTGCAGCGCGAGCTGCCGCTCGTAGTACGGCGCCAGGTACGAGAAGTCGCCGCCGTCGAGCGAGGCGCCCTCGGTCTGCGCGAGCGCGAAGCCCTGCACGGTGGACTGCCAGCTGTGCAGGTAGGTGCCCGTGACCTCCTTCTCGCCGATGCCCTTGGTCAGCTGCTCGGCGGCCTCGGCGTAGTCGTCCCAGGTCCAGGAGCCGTCGGGCAGGTCCACGCCGGCCTTCTCGAACAGCTCCTTGTTGTAGTAGAGCAGCCACGAGTCCTGGCGGTAGGGCACCGCATAGGTCTTGCCGTCGACGGCCATCGGCTCCAGGCCGCCCGTCGCCGGGTCGAGCTCGCCCGCCACGTCGGAGATGTCGAGGAGCGTGCCGCCCTCCTGAAACGTGATGTAGTTCTTCAGGTTCTTCACGATGAAGATGTCGGGCGCGGCGCCCGCGGACAGGTCGGCCGTCAGTGCCGTGTCGTAGTCGTCGCCGGCCGGGTACTCCTTGAGCTCCACGGTGACGTCCGGGTTCGCCTCGTGATAGGCGTCCGCGAGCGTCTGGAACTCCGGCGTGGACGCGAAGTCCCAGCCGGCCAGGCTGATGGTGACCGGGCCGTCGGCGGCCGCGGGCTCGTCCTGTCCGCCGCACCCCGTCAGGGCCAGCGACGCGGCGGCGGCGATGCCGAACGCGCTCATGATCTTGCGGTTCATTCCTACTCTCCTTCGAGTGAGTCGTACTGCGACGCCCCGGTGACGAACCACCGGGTGCGTGTGGTTCAGGGCAGAGCTGCCGTGGTCCGTTCCCCGTCCGGCCAGGTCACGAGGGCCTGTCCGGCGGTGAGGTCGAGCTGCGGTGCGGCGGCCGGGGCCGTCGGTGCGCCCTGGTCGTCGGCGGAGGCCCGCCCGAGGTGGACGGCGACTCCGGTCCAGCCCTCCGGCACCGGGGCGTACCGCAGCCACGGGGTGGTCGTCGGGCCGGCGAGCGGCGTCGCGTCCGCGGCCGTGGCCGTGCCGCTGACCGGCGCGATGTCGCCCAGCAGCGGTACGAGCGTCGAGCCGAGGCCGGGCCCGGCGGCCCAGCCCCCGATCCGGAGGGCCGCCGCCCGGGCGTCGACGTCGTCCGCGACCCGGACCAGCCGGACCTCCCAGGCGCCGCGGACGATCGAGACGGTGGTGACCCGACCGGCCGGCGTCGCAACCCCGGGCCGCCCGGACCCGTGGTCGGGCGCGGCCGGATCGGCCTCGACCCAGTGCGCGGAGGCCACGGAGGCCAGGGCCACGGCCGGTCCCGTCGTCGTGATCGGGACCGGTTCGAAGCCCGTGCGGTGGGTCGCCTCGTCCGCCGCGTCCAGGAGCACCACCGACTGGTCCAGCGGGGAGCGCCAGGCGTCCGCGTCCAGCAGCGGGGACGTCGCGGTCGAGTAGCCGAGCCGCGCGTACAGGGGCGAGTCGCCCCCGTCGGCCCGGGGCAGGGCGTGGTCGGTGCCGTGGTTGATCACGCGGACGATGCCGTCGTCGCGCGTGGCGCTGATCGCCCAGCCGGGAGCGGCCGCCACGGTGAGCACGTCGCCGACGTCGACCGGGAGCGGCTCGGGAGCCGCCGTCCACACCTCGTGCGCGGAGGGCAGCGCCAGGCCCAGGAGGCCCTTGCTCGCCCAGTACGGCGAACCGGTGCCGCTGTACCGCTGCGCGAGGGGGCGCCACGGGTGGTGCCAGCCGAGGGTCAGCAGGCCGTCGTCGCCCGGCACGTCGTGGTCGGCGAAGTGCCGCACGATGCGCGTCGCCGCCTCCCGGAGCTGGCCGGGCCGGCCCACGCCCGACACGGCGCCGGCCCAGAACGGCGCGGCGGCCGCGAAGCGGTAGGTGAGGCTGCGGCCCTGCAGCAGCGGGGAGCCGTCGGCGCCCACGAGTGCCAGGGCGTCGTCCAGGTAGCGGGCCAGGTGCTCGCGGTCGGACGCCGAGCGGACGGCCAGGTCGTCCCCCGCCGCCGCCGCGACCTCCGCCGCGCCGGACATCCGCGCCCACAGCGCGGGGTACAGGTGCAGGGCCCAGCCGGCGTAGTGGTCGAAGCTCCGCTCCGGGCCGTCGGCGAACCAGCCGCCGGGCCGGCGGAACCGGTCGTGCGCGGCGAGGTCGCGGGCCACGTCGTCCGCGGAGAACGGGCCGCCGACCGAGCGCAGGAAGGTCTCCACGACGATCCGGAACCAGACCCAGTTGTTGTCCGGGTAGTCCTCGTCGCCCACGACGGTCCCGAGGTAGTCGACCACGTGCTCCTGGGCCGACGGCGCCATGCGGTCCCAGATCCAGGGCCGTGTCAGGTCGAGGATCAGGGCGAGCGACGCCGCCTCGACCTTGGCCTGGCCGTGCTCGTCGGGCCGGGTCCAGCGCTCGGGGTGCGCGGGGTCGGTGCCCGCGGCCAGGCCGGCCGCGTACCGCTCGGCGAGGCCGGTCGGGTCCGCGCCGTCCTCTCCCGCGAGCCGGAAGCCCGCGAGCAGGAACGTGCGGGCGAAGCCCTCCAGCCCGTCGACGGCGGTGCCGTACCCGCCCGGCGTGCCGGGCAGCGTGATGAGCGAGCCGCTCGGCGACGCGTACGGCTCGACGGCGGCCAGGAGCCGGTCGGCGTAGGCCGCGAGCCAGACGCGGGCCTCGGGGCCGGACGCGCCCGCGCCGGCCGGGACGGACGAGATGTGGTGGGTCATGCGACGAACTCCATGTCCTCGCGCGTCACGGCGCTGCGGGACGCCTCGCCCCGCGCGTACCGCTCCAGCTCGTCGAGCGCGGCCGCGGTCATGCGGCGCGCCTCCGTGCCGAGCGACCCCGCGATGTGCGGCGTGATCATGACGTTCGGCAGGTCGTACAGCACCGACGACGCCGGCAGCGGCTCGGGCTCGGTGACGTCGAGCATCGCGTAGATGCGTCCGGTCTCGCACGCGCGCTCCAGCGCCGCGGTGTCGACGACGGCGCCGCGGGCGGTGTTGATCAGCGTGGCGCCGTCGGGCAGCAGCGCGAGCTCGCGCGCGCCGATCAGGTTGCGCGTCGAGGGCAGGTCGGGGGCGTGCAGCGAGACGATGTCGGAGGCCGCCAGCAGCTCGTCGAGGGGCACCAGCCGCGCGCCGGCGTCGGCCACGGCGGCCCGGTCCGCGAGCGGGTCCGCCACGAGGATCTCGCGGGTCTCGGGGCCGGAGCCTGGCACGGTCAGCCGCGCCACCACCTGGCGCCCGGTCCGGGAGAAGCCGACGATGCCGACGACCCGGCCGCGGTTGGACAGCTCGCCGTGCTCGCCCAGGTAGGACCAGTCGTCGCGGCGCTTGCGCGCGATGTTCGCGAGGAAGGGCGCCTTCTTGCCGGCCATCAGGATCGCGGCGACCGTGAACTCCGCGACCGGCAGCGCGTTCTCGGCCACGGCGTTGGTCACGAGCAGCCCGCGGTCCCAGACGGCGTCGGACACGAGCGACCGGACCGAGCCCGCGCAGTGCAGCACGGCGCGCAGGTTCGGCGCGAGGTCGAGCACGTCGGCGGTGATGCGCGGAGCGCCCCAGGAGGTGAGGAGCACCTCGACGTCGGCCAGCCGGGCCTTGGCCTCGGGGGTGTCGTACGCGGTCACACGGGCGGGCTCGCCGAGCCTCGCGATCGCGCGCAGCCGGGAGTCCTCGTCCGGGCCGAACTGCATACGCAGTGCCCGATCGTCCATGACGAGCAGGGCCTCAGGTCGCCGCACCACCGCGCTCCTCTCCATCGAGTCCGCGTTCGCCTGACCGTTCAGACGAACAATTCCGATCACCTACGATCGAACGATGGCCCATTGAAGCCCACACGACTGGCCATTGGCAAGCCCCTGGCGTTCGGGAAAGAGTTCCACTACGATCATTTTCGATCATTGGAGATACGCACATGACAGCACCGTCGCTGCCTGCGCCCGACGTCACGGCCCGGAGCCTCTGGGCCGGCCCGAGCGTGGCGGGCGCGCTCGCCCCCGCGCTCGCCGCTGCCGACGCCGAGCGCGGTACCCCCTGGCCGCAGCCCCTGGCCTCGCAGTACGCCCGGTTCTTCCGCGACGGCGTCCGCACGGTCTACGAGGCGCAGGTCGCGGCCCGGCAGGCGCGGCTGACCCGCGCCACGCTCGCTGCCCTCGTCGACCCGAGCGACGAGCGTGTCGACGAGGTGGTCGACGGCGTGCTGCTGCTGTGCGAGCAGTCCTCGTGGTGCTGGGCCGCGCACGACGACACGTTCGACCGGTTCGGCCGGATCACGCCCACGGTCACCGAGCCGTACCTGGATCTCGGCGCGGGCGAGGTGGCCGCGCAGCTCGGGTGGGTCGACCACCTGCTCGGCCCGGCCCTCGACGAGCGCGCGCCCGGCGTGCGCTGGCGCGTCCGGCAGGAGGCGCAGGCCAGGGTCCTGCGGCCGTTCACCGAGCGGCGTGACTGGTGGTGGCTCGGCGTCGACCACCCGATCATGAACTGGAGCCCCTGGATCCAGGGCAACGTGCTCGCCGCCAACCTCGTGCTGGAGGAGGACCCGGACCGGCGCCGGGCCACCTCGGCCCTCGTCGCGGAGGGCATCGCCGCGTACTGGGCGTCCCTGCCGGACGACGGCGGCGTCGACGAGGGCTACCACTACTGGTGGCAGGGCGCCGCCCGGGCCCTGGAGGCGCAGGACCTGCTCGCGTTCGCGGGGATCGAGCCGGCTCCCGAGGCCCTGGCACGGATCCGCGCGACCGTGGCGTTCCCGCACGCGATGCACCTGGGCGGCGACTGGTACGTCAACGTGGCCGACGGCGCCGCGCGGCCGCTCGCCACCTGGCCGTGGAACGTCGTGCACGCGTGGGCGCTGCGCGTGGGCGACGAGGCGGCGGCACGTCATACGGCGTCGTACCGCGGGCGGCCCGGCGGGCTGTTCGACGAGCGCGCCTCCCTGCCCCGAGCCGTGGGCCTGCTGACCGGCTCCTGGGCGGACGCTCCCGCCGCCGCGCCGCCGCTGGTGGGGCGTTCGGTGTTCCCGTCGACGGGCGTCGCGGTCGCGCGCTCCGCGCCCGGGTCGGCACGTGGCGTCGCGGTGTCGGTCAAGGGCGGGCACAACGACGAGAACCACAACCACGTGGACGTCGGATCGGTGATCGTGGCGCTCGACGGCGTGCCCGTCGTCGTGGACGCGGGCAAGCCCACCTACCGCGCGGGCACCTTCGGGCCCGACCGGTACGACCTGTGGGTGGTCCGGGGCGACTGGCACAACGTCCCCCGGGTCCGCGGGGTGGAGCAGGCGCCGGGCCCGGAGTTCGCCGCCCGCGCCTTCGAGGTGTCGGACGACGGCGCCGACGGCGCTGACGAGACCGACGGGGCCGACCGGACCGGCGGGACCGACGCCGGTCCGGCGGCGGGCTGGCGGGCGCGGGTGGACCTGGCCGGCGCCTACCCGGTCGGCGGGCTGGAGCACTGGTGGCGGGACGTGCGGCTGGACCCCGGCGCCGAGACCGTGACCGTCGAGGACTCCTGGGAGTTCGCGCCCGCGGCGTCGGGCGATCCGGCCGGTCCGACGGCGTGGCACTGGCTGCTCGCCGGCGACGTGACGCTCACCCCCGGCCGGGCGGTCGTCGGGTTCGCGCCGGACGGTACCCCGGACGGGTCGACCCCCCGTACGCTCGCCCTCACCTGGGACGTCGCGGACGTCGACGCCGAGCTCGACGTGCGCGCGCTGGACGACCCCGAGCTGTCCGCCGTATGGGGTGAACACCTGACCCGGTTGCGACTCACGGCGCGCGCAGAGGCGCAGTCGGGCGCGTTCCGGGTCACCATGAGACCCACCGGGTCGGGATCGCAGGAGGTTGCATGACGCAGGAAGCGCCGCTCCCGAGCGAGCGTCGGGCGCGCCTGATCGCGCGGGTGCGGGAGACGGGTTCGGCACGCGTGAGCGACCTGTCGCGCGTGCTCGGTGTCACGCCGGTGACGGTGCGGCGCGATCTCGCCGTGCTCGTCATGGACGGCGCGCTGGAGAAGGTGCACGGCGGGGCCCGCATCCCGGCCCGCACGGCCGGGAAGCAGGACGTCGAGGACACGGCCGACGCCGGGCAGCCGACCATCGGCGTGGTCGTGCCGTCGCTCGACTACTACTGGCCCGAGGTGATCCGCGGCGCGCGCGGAGCCGCCGACGGCACGGCGCGGCTGATCCTGCGGGGCGGGTCCTACGACGTGGACCAGATCCGGCACCAGCTCGCGGCGCTCGTCGGGGAGGACGGCGGTCCGGGTGTCGACGGCCTGCTCGTCGCGCCGCCCGCCTCCGGGCCCGACGCCACCGAGCTGGGCGACTGGCTCGCCGGCCTGGACCTGCCCGTGGTGCTGATGGAACGGCGCCTGGTGGGGGGCCCGTACCGCGAGCCCCTGGAGTCGGTCGCCACCGACCACGCGCTCGGCTCGGGCACGGCGGCGCGCCACCTCGCGGAGCGTGGCCACCGGCAGGTGGGCCTGGTGACGTCGCGGACCAGCCCGCACTCCGGGGCCGTCCGCCGCGGGTTCCTCGCGGCGGCGGAGGATCTGGCGTTCGACGTGGTGCTCGACCTGGAGACCGCGCCGCTGGCCGACCCCGACTGGGCCGCCGACGCCGCGTCCGTGCTGGACCGGTGCGCCGAGACAGGCGTGACCGCGGTGCTGGTGCACTCCGACCGGGAGGCGATCTCGCTGGTGGAGCTGGCGCGCGAACGCGGCGTGCGGGTGCCCGCGGACCTCGCGGTGGTCGCCTACGACGACGAGGTGGCCGCCCTGGCCGACCCGCCGCTCACCGCGGTGAGCCCGCCCAAGGCCGCGATCGGCGCGGGTGCGGTGGAGCTGCTGACGCGCCGGCTCGCGGACGCCGACCGCCCGGTGCACCGGATCGAGCTGAGCCCCCGGCTGATCGTCCGCGGGTCGAGCGCCGGCTCAGGGGTGTAGCGGCTCAGGTCGTCGAGGCTCAGGGGCGTACCGCCGCAGCGTGACGCTCGCGCGCACGACGTCGCGCAGCGCCGTCAGGTCGCCCGACAGCACCCCGACGGCGCGGGCCTGCACCAGCACGTTGCCGAGCGCCGTCGCCTCGACCGGGCCGGCGACCACGGGCAGCCCGGTCGCCTCGGCGGTGAGCCGGCACAGCAGCTCGTTCCGCGAGCCGCCGCCCACCACGTGCACGGTGTCCACGACCACGCCCGCCAGCGCCGACGCGTTCGAGACCGCCCGCGCAGAGGCGGCCGCGAGGCTGTCGAGGACCACCCGGACCAGGGCGGGCCGCGCGGCGGGGCCGTCCGAGGGGAGGTCGACGCCGAGGCGCGCGACGGCGTCCGACACCCGGCGCGGCATGTCGCCCGGGGCGAGGAACTCGTCGCCGTCCACGTCGACCAGGCAGCGGCCGCCCGGCTCGGCGGCGGCCGCCGCCAGGAGGCCGGGCAGGTCCACGGGCGCGCCGTCGTCCTGCGCCCACGCCCGGACGCACTCGTCCAGCACCCACAGGCCCATGACGTTGCGCAGGTAGCGCACGGTCCCGTCGAGGCCGAGCTCGTTGGTGAAGTTCGCCGCGCGGCTCGCCGCGGAGAGCACGGGCTCGGGCAGCTCCAGCCCGACCAGCGACCACGTGCCCGACGAGACGTACGCCCCGGCGGCCCCCAGCGGCGTGGCCGCCACGGCGGACGCGGTGTCGTGCGAGGCGACGGCGAGCACCGGCACGGCGCCGAGGCCGGTCGCCTCCCGCACCTCGGGCACGAGGTGCCCGACGACGGCGCCGGGCTCGACGAGCTCCGGCAGCCGGTCCCGCAGCCCCGCGAGCCCGGCGTACTCCGCCCCGAGCCTGTCCAGGAGCTCGCCCGACCAGGTGCGGGAGCGGGCGTCGAGCAGCCCCGTGGTGGACGCGTTGGTCACCTCCGCGACCCGGCGGCCGGTGAGCCGGTACGTGATCAGGTCGGGCACCAGCAGCAGGTGCCGGGCCCGCGCCCACTCCTCGCCGCCGACGCCGGTCGAGACCCCCGCGACGAGCTGGAACTCGGTGGTGAACTGCAGGTGCTGCAGCCCGTTGATCGCGTAGTGGTCGGCGAACGGCACGTGCTCGTACACCTCGTCGGCCACGTGGTCCGTGCGGGCGTCGCGGTAGCAGAACGGGTCCGCCACCAGGTCCCCGGCGGCGTCGAGGAACGCGTGGTCCACGGCCCACGCGTCCACGCCGATCCCCCGGACCTCGACGCCGCGCTCCCGCGCGAGATCTCCCGCGGCCCGCAGCCCGTCGAGGATCCCGCGCCACAGCGCGCGCACGTTCCACCGCAGGGCGCCGTGCTCGTCCGCCCGGGGCCCGTTCGGGAACCGGCCGCACTCGACGAGCTCGACCCTCGGTTCACCGTGCACCACCCCGAGCATCACCCGGCCGCTGGTCGCGCCCAGGTCGATCGCGACGAACCCGGCTTCGGCCGGGCCGGCCGCCGGTGGCACGGCCCCGCCCCGCGCCGCGCCGGCCCCGCCCACGGACTCGCTCACCGCAGGAACGCCGCTGCCACGCCCGCGTCGACCGGCACGTGCAGGCCCGTCGTGTGCGAGAAGTCGGAGGTGCACAGCGCGAACACGGCGTTCGCCACGTTCTCCGGCAGCACCTCGCGCTTGAGCAGGGTGCGCTGCGCGTAGAACTCGCCGAGCTTCTCCTCCGGCACGCCGTAGACCGCCGCCCGGTTGGCGCCCCAGCCGGACGCGAAGATCCCGGACCCGCGCACCACGCCGTCCGGGTTCACGCCGTTCACGCGGATGCCGTACTGCCCCAGCTCGGCCGCGAGGAGCCGCACCTGGTGCGCCTGGTCGGCCTTGGTCGCCGAGTAGGCGATGTTGTTGGGCCCCGCGAACACCGAGTTCTTGGACGAGATGTAGACGATGTCGCCGCCCATGCCCTGGTCCACCAGCACCCGCGCCGCTTCCCGCGAGACCAGGAACGAGCCCTTGGCCATGACGTTGTGCTGCAGGTCCCAGTCGGCCTCGGTGGTGTCGAACAGCGACCGCGACAGGGAGAGCCCGGCGTTGTTGACCACGAGGTCCACGCCGCCGAACGCGAGCACCGCCTCCTGGACCGCCGCCTGGACGGCGGCCTCGGAGGACACGTCCACGGCCACGCCGATCGCGACGTCGGCCGATCCGAGCTCGGCCGCCGACGCGGTCGCCTTCTCCAGGTCGAGGTCCGCGACCACCACGCACGCGCCCTCGGCCGCCAGCCGGGTGGCGATCGCCCTGCCGATGCCCGACGCCGCCCCGGTCACCAGTGCGACCCGGGTCGCCAGGGGCTTGGGCGCGGGCATGCGCCGCAGCTTGGCCTCCTCCAGCGCCCAGTACTCGATGCGGAACTTCTCGGCCTCCGCGATGGGGGCGTAGGTCGAGATCGTCTCCGCGCCGCGCATCACGTTGATCGCGTTGACGTAGAACTCGCCGGCCACGCGTGCCGTCTGCTTGTTCCGGCCGAAGGAGAACATGCCCACGCCCGGGACCAGCACGATCGCCGGGTCGGCACCGCGCATGGCGGGCGGCTCCTCGCCGCGGGCCCGGGCCGCCGCGGCGCCCCGGTCGTAGTAGGCGGCGTAGTCGGCGCGGTAGGCCTCGTGCGCGGCCCGGAGCGCGGTCACGGTCTCCTCGACCGTGGCCGACGTCGGCACGTCGACCACCAGCGGCTTCACCTTGGTGCGCAGGAAGTGGTCGGGGCAGCTCGTGCCGAGCTCGGCCAGGGGCACCAGCCGCTCGCGCGCGACGAAGTCCAGCACCGGCTCCGAGTCGGTGAAGTGGCCCACCTGCGGGGCGTCGATGCTGGCCAGGCCACGGATCACCGGCGCGAGCGCGGCGGCCCGCGCCCTGCGTTCGGCGTCGGGCAGGGGCTCGTAGCCGGGGCGCACCGCGCCGAAGGCGTGGGTCTCCCGGGCCGCGGCCCGGGCCGCGATGAACTCCTCGGCCCGGCGGATGATCCCGAGGGACCGCTCCTCCGCCTCGGCCGAGGTGTCGCCCCACGCGGTGATGCCGTGGCCGCCCAGGACGCACCCGACCGCCTGCGGGTTGGCCGCCTTGATGGCCGCGATGTCGAGGCCGAGCTGGAAGCCCGGCCGGCGCCAGGGCACCCACACGACCTCGTCGCCGAAGATCTCGGCGGTCAGCTTCTCGCCGTCGGCGGCCGCGGCGATCGCGATGCCGGCGTCGGGGTGCAGGTGGTCCACGTGGGCGGCGTCGACCAGGCCGTGCATCGCCGTGTCGATCGACGGCGCCGCGCCGCCCTTGCCGTGCAGGCAGTAGTCGAACGCGGCGACCATCTCGTCCTCGCGCTCCTCACCCGGGTACACGTCCACGAGGGCGCGCATCCGGTCCAGCCGCAGCACGGCCAGGCCCTGCTCGGTGAGCGTGCCGAGGTCGCCGCCGGAGCCCTTGACCCACAGCAGCTCGACGGCCTCGCCCGTCACGGGGTCGGTGGCGGTCCCCTTCGCGGACGTGTTGCCGCCCGCGTAGTTGGTCACCCGGGGATCGGAGCCCAGCCGGTTCGACCGGCCCACCAGGTCCTCGACCACGCCGGATCCGCTGACGTCGTTCATGCTCCCCATCCCGCCTGCGCGCCACCGACGCGCTCGCTCGCGATCTTCTCGGCATAGCCCGACGCCGCGAAGGCCGCAGTCGGGTTCGGGTCCAGCCCCATCTCCTCGCGCACCTGCGCCACGAGCGGCCGGACGTCGGTGTCGTAGGCGTCCATGAGCACGCCGTGCGCGCCGAGCACGTCCCCCGCGAGCTGCGCCGCCTCCAGGGCCTCGACGTCGACGAGCAGCGCCTTGGCCGTCGCCTCCTGGACGTTCATGACGGACCGGATCTGGGCGGGGATCTTCGGCTCGATGTTGTGGCACTGGTCGAGCATGAAGTTCACGCCGCTGTCCGGGGCGTGCGCCCCGGCGGACACGATCTCGTGCATGATCCGGAAGAGCTGGAACGGGTCCGCGGCGCCGACCATGAGGTCGTCGTCGGCGTAGAACCGGCTGTTGAAGTCGAAGGCGCCGAGCCGGCCCTGGCGCAGGAGCTGCGCCACGATGAACTCGATGTTGGTGCCGGGCGCGTGGTGGCCCGTGTCCAGCACGACCTTCGCCCGGTCGCCGAGCGCCATGACGTGCAGCAGCGACGTGCCCCAGTCCGGCACGTCGGTGACGTAGAAGGCCGGCTCGAAGAACTTGTACTCGAGCACCATGTGCTGGTCGTCGTCGAGCGCGGCGTAGATCTCGGCCAGCGACTCGGCGATCCGGTCCTGACGGGCCCGGATCGAGTCCTGGCCGGGGTAGTTGAGGCCGTCGGACAGCCAGACCTTGAGGTCCTTGGACCCCGTGGCGCGCATGACGTCGATGCACTGCTTGTGGTGGTCCACGGCCTTGGCCCGCACCCGCGGGTCGGGGTGGGCGAGCGAGCCCAGCATGAAGTCCTCGTCCTGGAAGACGTTGGAGTTGATCATGCCGATCTGCACGCCCAGGTCGGCGGCGTGCCGGGCGAGCGCGCCGAAGTCGTCGACGAGGTCCCACGGGATGTGCAGGCTGACGCGCGGGGCGACACCGGTGTACCGATGCACCTGGGCGGCGTCGGCGATCTTCTCGAACGGGTCACGCGGCACGCCCGGCTGGCTGAAGACCTTGAACCTCGTGCCCGAGTTGCCGAAGGCCCAGGACGGCAGCTCGATCGTCTGCTGCCGGAGCGCGGACCTGGCCGCCTCGACACGTGTGGATGCCGCCATGGCGTCCTCCCTCTCCGCGCACGCCCTCGTGCGCACCTTGAAACGATTCATTACGAGCCTATTCCCCACCCGCCCAAGGGTCAAGACGCAAGGGGAGCACGGCGCCACGCGCCACGGCGGGTGGTCGGTGGTTCGTCAGGTGATCGGCAGCCCGGGCTGCCGATCACCGGGCGAGATCGGAAGAGGGTCGGGG